>CAZTTF010000225.1:0-12889 GCA_964616365.1 uncultured Lewinella sp.
GGGAGTCAGAGCTAGAGTAAGCAGGCTTGTTCGTAAGGCGCTTAGCTTTTCTAAAGACTTGGACAATCACATAGCTGCTATTAGATATTTTCTGTGGCAGAGAAATCTAGACACCTATCCTTACATCTGATACACTCCCAATAATTAATTAAGGAAAGCGTTTGAAATTATAGCCCTTATGTAATGGATGGGGCTGTACGCTTCCCATTAGGCGCAACCAATATTTAGTAGAAAGATAACCTTATCTTACTCATCTTCTAAATCGTGCTTACTCGCGAAAGCTTCCGTATCAAAATCGATATCTTCAATCACTGATTAGAGTGTTTACGAGAGTTAAGGGGTGGCTTCATGAAACATTTTTTTCGGCGGTTTCAACGGCCTTGCCTACCGCTTCACAAACCGCACCGTCTTCTCTCCAACGCGCAATAGGTAGATGCCAGGAGCGAGTTCCGCCAAGTCCAGGTTGCCATCGGCAACCGTAGCAAACTGACGGATCAACTGACCATTGCTTCCGTAAATCTCCACGGCACCCCGAAGGCTTTCGGGACCGTAGCCCGCGGCAGCGCCCGAAATACGGATGAAATTATTCGCTGGATTAGGGAACACTTGCAGCTGAGTGACGTCCTCCGTGAAAGTTACCAGGCGTACATCGCTGGTCACGTTACTGCCATCAAGGTCGTATTGTACGAGGCGGTAGTAGTTCAGACCAACCTGAGCATCGTCATCAATAAAGGTGTAGCGCTGTTCGTTACTGCTTTCGCCAACAGCATTGACCCGGCCAACTGTTTGGTAGGCAAGCCCGTCAAGGCTACGTTGTACAAGGTAATGACTGGCATTTACCTCTTCGGTAGTGATCCATTGCAACTCAGCAGTTTGCTTGGCCACGGCAACTGCCGTGAAGCTGGAGAGCGTTACCGGCAAGGTGATCAACTCAGTCAGGGAGAAGGCGTCGACGCCGCCTTCCACAACGTGGCCATTACCGGTATCTCCAATAGCAAAAACAACCTGCATGGTTGATGTAAGCGGAATAGAGAGCTCGCTGAAGTTGAAGGTTTCTGCTGTCCATGCACTCGAAATCGCTGAGGCGTTGTTGTAAATCCGGATAACCTCAGTATCTGTACCATTAAAGATGCTAACGGTCATCTGGTCGTCCGGATTTCCGCTGCCGCCACCGTTGAAAAACCAGTAGGAGTAGGCCAGTTGCACGTCCTGATTGCTGATTTCGGAGGGGTCAAAAACTGGCGAGGTAAGGATAGTGGTGCCGCCGTCGATGTCATCTGTTCCAGCACTACCTCCACCATTGCCAGTCACGAAGGCCAGGTTACCTACATCACCAGTAGCATCTGCTCCTGGGTTAGCGTCTGCAGACCCCAGGCTCGTACCAACGGGAACTCCCCGCTCCCAAATACCCGTGGAGGCATCGCCGCTGATCGTCCAGCCCTGATCGATGGCAAATCCATCCTGGTAGCCAGGGTCAAGCTGGAAGTTTACTGCCGCACCTTGTTCGGCTACGAAAAGTTGCTCCTGGTCCTGAAAGCCCCAGATGCCGGCATAAGCATCATAATCTCCGGCAAAAACTGCGCCGAAGGCAACATTGCCGCTACCGTCCGTCAAATCCTCATAGGTGCCGTCAAAACCACGGAGGCTTACGGGAGCATTTGCGAGTGGAGCGCTGTCTTCAGAAGAAACCACTGATCCGGATACCCCCACAATTGAGTTCGGAATCAGGAAAGTATCCTGTATGATCTCCACGCCGTTGACAAAGGTCAATGGAAAGGATAGTGGCTGGTATCCGGCGAGAGAGTAGGTGACGGTAAAGGCTCCTGCTGAAGGAATACCCGTTTTGTAACGCCCCAACGCATCGGTGTTGGCCGTCGCGTTCAACGGACTGCTAATTGATATCTGAACATTGTTGAGCTCGTCACCCGTGATCTGGTCCGTTACGACGCCGCGGAGCCGGGCAGCCCGCTGATAATTGACGTCTACGACGTAGAGGCCGGTTTGAATATCTGAAGAGAGCACCAGGCCTGAGGGAAGGAAAGGATAAGCTCCCCAGGAACCGTTGAACCCGCCGTCTCCCCCCGGCCAGGAGTCGTAGTAAGCAATTTCAACCATGTTTGAAGGATCGGAAGCATCGACAATCTCTACCCCGTCGGTGTAGTAGCTCGTGATGAGATAATCGTCGAGCACGTGAGTGTTGTGCGGGATTACGCCACTACCTACACTGCGGTTGGGACGGAATTCGTCGAGGAGTTGAATGTCTCCCGGATTCGAAACGTCGTAGGCTGCTACCGGAGCGTTCCCACGTTCATCAGTGGTGAAAACAATATCTCCGGTTGTCTCTGTCCACGCATTATGGGTAAAGCTGAAGGGAGTTGTTGTGGCGCCCATTTCGGAGATGTTCTGCGGGTCACTCACATCGTAGAGGGTAAGTTCGCCACCAAAGATCTCACTGGCGTACATCACGCCGTTCTGGACGTAGACATCGTGGGCATATACCGCAGGGGCAAAGGAGACAAAAGTCGGTACGCCGGGAGTAGTGGCTACGTCATAGATGACCATGCCGCCACTATTAATATCGCCTCCGGCGAGATAGGCGAGTCCGGTAGGCTCGTCGATGTAGATGTTGTGGGCTTGCAACAGTGGCGTTCCGGGGGCGTTACCCGTAGTATAAAAGGTAGAGGAAACACTGGCAGGAAGGCCGGTAAGGTCAACCGCGAGAATGCCATCGTCTCCTTGGTCGGCAACAACGTAGGCGAAATCACCAAAGGTTTTTATGTCTCGCCAAACTGAATTGTCTCCGGGGATGAATGCGACTTCTTCAATGTCGTCAGGGTCTGCGAGGCTGACGATAGAAAGCCCGTCCCTACGGCCTACGAGTGCGTATTCTGTGCCGTCCGGAGCAACATAGCCCCAAACGTCATTAAGTAAAGCCGGAAAACTGAGGTTGTCGCGAAGGGTCGTGTTGAAAGCCTGGGCGAAAGCGGTATTGGCTCCTGCAGAGAGGAGGAGGAAAACAAGTAAGTGTCTAAGCATGCTAAGGTTGTAATTCACCGATGAAAGATCCGAAGTAACTGAGCCTGAAAATACGCGTAAATAGTAGCATTAGAAGGTGCTTTAGTAACCGAAGGTTAAGATATGTCTGCGAATAGTCTTTTGGCTTGCAATTATGGATCATCGTTGACGGTATCCCACTTGGAGCCACCGATATCTTCGCCACGGGCGGTGGCGAGCATGATGTCGAGGGAGCTGTAGAGTCTGCGACCAAGAAATTCTACGAGACGTACAAAATCTCCGTTGTCTGCGGCGCGCAGGGCTGCATAGTAATTGAGTCGATCGTCGACGGGAACGATTGCGAGCGGATAACCCGCACGCATAAGCGACAAATTCATCAAAATGCGGGTCATTCTTCCGTTACCGTCGTCAAAAGGATGGATGGCAACAAACTCATGGTGTAAAACGGCGGCACGGATCAAAGGATGGAGCTCATCTGCTTGTTCGGCGCCGTTGAACCAGTCTAGCAATTCTGTCATCAAGCCAGGAACTGCGTTTGGCGCTGCGTAGTAGTGCTGATCTCCCGTCCTGGTGACGACGTGATTGGGCTCCCGTTTGTAAACCCCCACCCTGATTGTCCGGTAAATATCCCGTCCGCTCGCGGTAATCGCTTTTTGTTGATAGTCTTCTTTGAGGAGAATCTTGTGCAACTGACGAATATCCGTTTGCCGCAGTGGTGCTTTATCCTTTACCATAGCCAACATCAGCTGCACGGCATCTTGATGCCCCATGATGTCAAGGTGGTCCTTCAGTGGTTTGCCCTTGGCCGTGAGGCCGTGCAGTAATAATTGAAGCGTCTCCCCGTAGGTCAGGGAGTTGCCTTCGATGGCGTTGGAGTTGTAATTCCAGGTGCGGATGAGTTGCTGTACCACGTGATTTTCCATGTTCCGCGAAAAGGGGCGCATGGATTCGATCTGGTTGTGCATAGCCCTGGTCTGCTCCAGAATGGGCAGGCTTTGCAGTTGCTCCCAGTTAATATTATCCGCAAATGAGGGTGAGCTTTCCGAATCGGTTTGTCCGTAGTTGGAGTCCGGGTCATTCAAGACCATCCCCGATAGCCCCTCCTCGGACTGATCCCAGGGCTTAGATAATGGCCGATCCGTGAAGGCCAACACCGGCTCTTTACCAATCGCCAGCGCCAAATCCAGAATACTGGACAGCTTAGGATCTCCATTCCCGTTCAACAAACGGGAGACATAGCCTTTACTGACGCCAAGGCGCTCGGCGAGTTCGGTCTGGTTGAGCCCCTCTCTGCGGAGGTAGCGCTTGATTTCCAGGACCAGCGAATTATATAAGTCGATGTGTAAAAGCTGCCGAGCATCGACGGAGGCAGAAGCGTTGAGATTTCTCATGGTTTACTCTTAACGCAACTTTAATCGCAAGAGTTTCCTTTCGAGTAAACTTTTTAATAATGGGAAAGCCGCTACTCCCCTAGAGGAGCAGCGGCTTTTCGCTGAATACCCTAGTCTCGCTCATCGGATGCATCTTTTGGCCTGGCGTATCCGGACAAAAGTTCGCTTCGCGGCTACTTCGTGGTCATCCGATGTGTCGAGACGATTAGTCCCTGCGGTCTCTGCGGTCACGACGACCACCACGGCGGTCACCGCGGTCCCTACGGTCACCACGATCGCGGCGGGGGCGATCCTTCGCAGCCTGGCGTTCAGCCTCCAGCTCCTCATCCGTTGGGATGGTTCCGTCAGCCCGCGGCATGATGGCCTTGCGGCTCAGGCGGAGCTTACCGGTCTTCTCGTCCATGTCCACCAACTTGAAGGTAACCTCGTCACCTTCTTTGAAGTGGTCCTCGACGTTGTCGATGCGGCTGTGGCTCATTTCAGAGACGTGCAACAGCCCGTCTTTACCACCTTCGAAGCCAACGAAGACACCGTAAGGCATGATGGTCTTGACCGTACCGGTGTAAACTTCACCAACCTCTGGAGTGAAGGTGATCTTCTTGATCCGGGCAACGGCGTCCTCGATGGCCGCCTTGTCGTTGGAGGCGATCGCGATGTGACCTTTGCCATCGATCTCGTCGATGTTGATGTTCGTGCCGGTCATCTCCTGGAGCTCTTGGATGATCTTACCGCCAGGTCCGATTACGGCACCGATGTAAGATTTCTCGATGATCATCTTCACGATCCGTGGCGCGTGTGGCTTGAGGTCCTCGCGCGGTTCGGCGAGGGTCTTGTCCATTT
The DNA here is from genome assembly GCA_964616365.1 of uncultured Lewinella sp. Classification (GTDB taxonomy): domain Bacteria; phylum Bacteroidota; class Bacteroidia; order Chitinophagales; family Saprospiraceae; genus Neolewinella. Next base: position 5,247 of record CAZTTF010000225.1, read on the forward strand.
CGCCGAGGATGTGCAGGCGGCCTTCGCGCGCCTGGGCCAGGGCTTGCTCCAGCTGCTCGTAGGGGAGGCCATCAATCTTAATGTCCATCTGGCAAGCCGTAATACCCTTGGTCGTACCGGTGAGTTTAAAGTCCATGTCTCCCAGGGCGTCCTCGTCACCGAGGATGTCGGAGAGGATGGCAATCTTCCCGTCCTCGGCAACCATACCCATGGCGATACCGGCCACGGGGCGGGAAATGGGTACACCACCATCCATGAGCGCCAGCGAGCCGGCACAAACGGTAGCCATCGAACTGGAACCATTAGACTCCATGATATCAGATACGAGGCGGATGGTATGGGTCATTTCTGCTGGCAGAACCTGACGGATCGAGCGGTGGGCCAGGTTGGCGTGGCCAACCTCACGACGACCGGGGCCGCGCATCGGCTTAGTTTCCCCAACGGAATAAGCGGGGAAGTTGTAGTGCAGGATAAAGTCCGCGTAGCTGTTCTCGTAGGCGATGTCGACCATCTGCTGGTCGGTCTTCGTACCGAGCGTAAGGCTGGTTAGTGACTGCGTTTCACCACGGTTAAAGATGGCGGATCCGTGCGCCGAAGGGAGGTAGTCTACCTCAGTCCAGATGTCGCGCACCTCGTCAAACTTACGGCCGTCGAGGCGGATACCTTCATTGAGCATCAGGTCGCGGACGGTCTTCTTCTGCAGTTTGTCGTAAGCAGCGGAGAGGTCTTCCTTGTTTTCTGCCATCCACTCTTCGCCCTTTTCTTCAAGGACGGCCTCTTTGTAGGCCTCTTTGATTTTCTTGTAGGCGGCTTTACGCTCGGCCTTGTTGAAGGCACTGCGGGCCATCTCTTCAATGGGGCCTTTCACCTTGCTGGCAACGTACTCGATAATCTCGGCAGGAATCTCGTGAACCTCTACCTCACGGGTAATGGCTTTGTCACCTACCATTTCTTTAAGCTTCAGCTGGGCCTCACACATTGTCTTGATGGCTTCGTGGCCCGCTTTGAGGGCGCCGATGAGGGCTGCTTCGTCCACTTCTTTGGCTTCACCTTCGACCATCATGATGTTGTCCATGTCGGCAGCAACGATGACGTCGAGATCTGCCTGATCAAGTGCTGAGCGGTCAGGGTTGATGACGTACTCTCCGTCGATGCGCGCAACGCGGCATTCGGAGATCGGACCTTCGAAAGGAATGTTGGAGCAGGTCAGGGCAGCAGAAGCAGCCAGGCCAGCCAGAGCATCCGGCATCACCTCGGGGTCGAGGGAGATGAGGTTGATGATGATCTGGGTGTCGAACATGTAGCCTTTGGGGAAGAGTGGGCGGATGGCCCGGTCTACCAAGCGGCTAATGAGTACCTCGTAATCATTGAGGCGTGTTTCCCGGCGGAAGAAGTTACCGGGGATGCGGCCTGCGGCCGCAAATTTCTCCTGGTAATCCACGCTAAGGGGGAAGAAGGATTGTCCTTCGCGGACAGAAGTGGAGGATACTGCTGAACAGAAGAGCATGGTCTTGCCACACTTCACAACCACAGAGCCGTCGGCCTGTGTTGCCAGCTTACCAGTTTCGATGGTGACTTCGCGCCCGTTTGGCAATTCAAAGTTCACCGTCATTGGGGTCTTGTTACCCATGGTGTATAAATGACTTGGTTAAATATTTACGTTAGTTGTGACGCTGCTAAACACTGGCGTGAGGTGGTCAGAGAGACACCATAAACCATTTGCCTGGCAAAGTCAGAAGGTAAAGGCGCTAGTACACCAACACGTAAGTAAACATGCTTACGTTACAGAGTACTGGGCGGGCACATGGCTTTGTATCCACCACCTTTACACCTGCGGCCGCGCCCGAAAACCACCAACCGGAAAAAGTACCACAAGGGACACCAGAGATGGGCTGCAGGCAAGAGCTACAGGGAACACAAAACAGCCTTGGGAGAGGGAGGAGAAGGAGCCTGATATGGCCAATGAAGTACGCCGAGACGTAAGGCTTTCGCATCCCGCCGGTGGTCCGCATTAAAGACCGGCGGCAGCCGCACGTTTGCGACTTTTCTTTCTAGTCATTTTGAGTCGCCGCGAAGGTACGATAATTGTTGCTAGGTTGCAATTGTTGCAATTGATGCAAGGATGTAATTGTTGCAATAGGAAATATTGCTAACTCCCTGCAACCCTGCAACCCTGCAACCCTGCAACCCTGCAACCCTGCAACTACTTCACCATCCGTCGCAACGCAAGCATTGTCCCGAGGTGCATTGCTTCGTGCATGTTGTTAAAGGTCAGCGCGTCTTCAACACTCGTGAGGGTGACGCCGTAGCTGGTTTCGTAAGCTTTGAATTTGCTAAAATCCAGAGACTGCAAGTCCTGTTCAAGTTGTTCGATGCCACCAAGCAGTTGCTGCTTGATATGAGCATGATCTGCCTCACTGATCGGACCCTCGGGACGAGTGCCTTTACGGTAACGATCTATGAATTCCCGTCCTGAAGGGGTCTTGAGGCCGGCTAATCCGTAAACGAGTAATTCCAGGGTCGCGATAACGTGTCCTGCATTCCAGGCCAGGTTATTGTTGAGCGGTGCTGGTATTTGGTTGAGTTTAGTGCTGTCATGGGCAGCGTAGATGCCAAGGATGTTCTTGCGCGTGGCGCGAAGGAGAGCCAGGGTGTTAGCGGTTGATGTTGTCATGGCCCAAAGCTATGGATGATCGGGAAATGTCCGGTAGTATTTTTTTGCTCTGCCAATAGGAATCAATTCGAAGTGACCCGCTACGCGATCCTACTAAAGGCTAAGAGAGCTTTCCGTGAGAGAGCGTGAGGTTGGGTACGACTAATCGCCGTCCGGCATTGAGGGTGGGGAGCTGCAAAAGGGACCTTTGCAGCGGCATTGAGGAGCCGGTGCAGAAAAAGTCATGGTAGCTGTAGCTCGCTTGCTTGCCATGTTCGCGAGATAGCGTTTCATCCGACTGGTTTTCTCCGACCGAGGTTGCCTGCGCCAGCATTCGTTCAACTTGCCGGGCCGCGGCTTTTGATGGGTCAATGATCTCGACGTGCGGGCCGCATACGGCAGCAATGTCCGATTTAACCATGGGGTAGTGAGTACACCCCAGTACCAAAGTGTCGATGCCACTGTCGAGCATAGGTTGGAGGATGTGCTGGAGTTTTGCGCGCAGACGAGGACTACCGGGAGCTTCAGCTTCGATGATGGGAACAAGGCCCATGCAAGGGTCTTCCAGTACGAGTTTGTTGCTCAGGAATTTGTCTTTTAGCGCCAGGTACCTGGCGCTGTTGAGGGTGGCTGCTGTAGCCAGTACGCCAACGCTTCGGCCTTCCCGGGCTGGTTTTACGGCAGGCTCTAGTCCGACAAAGGGAACTTCGGGGTAAGCCGCCCGTAGGGCGTCAATGGCAAGGCTGGTAGCCGTGTTGCAAGCAACTACGATGAGCTTGGCCCCTTGCTGGAGCAGGAAATGTGTGATCTCCTGGCTGTAGGCCAGGATAGCCTGCGGGGATTGCGGACCGTAGGGTGCCCGCGCGTTGTCTGCAACGTACAGCAGTGATTCCCGGGGCAATAGCCCGGAAATAGCATTGGCGACCGAGAGGCCGCCAATGCCGGAGTCAAAAACTCCAATCGGGGAAGATGTTTGCAGCGTTTGCAAGATTGTTGCAGTTGTTGAGGTCCGTTAAACCAGAGCTGCAACAACTGCAACCATGGTCGCTTGCTTAAATACCAAGCTTAGCCTTTACCAATGCGCTTACATCAGCAGCCTCTTCACCGTACAGGAGTACCTGCTGGTCAAAGATGAACTGGAAGCCACCTTCCTCCGCAACCGCCTTGATGGCATCGTTGATGGAGTTGTAGATTGGTTCGAGGAGTTCGGCACGCTTCTCCTGGAGGTCAGCTACCATTTTTTGCTCGAAGGCAGCAATCTCTGCCTGACGCTCTTCCATTTTCGCGCTTTCCTCTTGCTGCTGCTTAGGAGTGAGGTTACCAGCCTGTGCCTCTTTTTGCAGCGCAGCGAGGTCCGTCTGGAAGTTTTCTACCATGCCCTGACCTTTCTTCTGCAGTTGCTTCTGAAGGCCTTCGAGGTTGGATTCTGCCGCTTTCATAGCGGGCATAGCTGCCAGAATTTCTGCGGAATTTACATATCCGAATTTCTGAGCGGTTGCCGTAGCAGAGGCTGCGAGAAGCAGGGCGGCTACGAATACGATTTGAAAGTACTTTTTCATTTGTGCTAGTTGAGTAGTTGTCTTTTTAGCGGGCGCAAAGATAAGCAAAGTTGTTGCAGCTAAAAAGACAGTGTTGAGATGCCTCCCGGTTGGGAGGGAGTGGGATTATTTATTTTGCTTGTTTAGTTACGGAGTGCGCGCAGGATGTCGTCAGTCTTGTCGTAAGTATCGCTGGAGAAGATGATCCCTGCAGCACCGGCACGGTCGAAGATGAAGTCGTAGCCACGCGTGTTGGCATAGTTTTCAACGGCCTCGTAAACAGCATCCTGAATTGGCTTTACCAGTTCCTGGCGGCGCTGGAATAGTGCACCTTCCGGGCCAAAGCGTTCGCGCTGCATGTCACGTACAGCCTTTTCTTTATTGATGATCTCATCTTCACGCTGGGCCTTCTGGTCTTCACTCAGCAAGACCTGCTCAGCCTGGTACTTGTTGTACATGCCTTTGATCTCATCATATTTCTGATTGATCTCCTGTTGCCATTTAGCAGCCAACTGGTCCAGTTGCTCCTGGGCATCCTGGTACTCAGTAATGCTACTGAGGATACGCTCCATGTCGATGGAGGCAATTTTTTGAGCGTTTAGCTGCGCACCGAAACCGGCAAAGGCAAAAATGGCAGCAAAGAGGATAGTACGGATACGCATGATAATTGTAATTTTTAGGGTTCAAAAGTAATTCCGGCCCGGCGGACCATTCACCTTTATAGACGCACAGCAGATGGCTAAGTTACGCCGTTGATATAGTTTTAATACTTTGAGTTGTTGGGTAAGTGTTTGTTAATGAGGTATTTGTGTTTAATTGGGGCTTTTTACCCCCGTCGCGCTTTAACGTAAAATTAACGCCTGGAAAAGCCGGTTTAGTGGCGTTTAACGCTCGTTTTAGGAAAGATCAAGCCCTAAACAGGCGCGAAGAGACCTTCGATCTGGTGCTGGAAAAGGGGAAAGCCGGACCCCCTTGCGGTGATCCGGCTCTCGTTGCCTTGTTTTGGGCTGTGGTTCGCTTACTTCACCGTTACGGTGTAGTGAGGCGTGGGGTTAAGGGGACAGCTGTACTTGTAAGTACCTGCAGTAAGGGTAACAATGCCCGAACGCTGCGTTTGACCTTTGGTTGCCAGTGCTTTCAGACCAGAGTTCTCCACCTGGCTGTCGTCTGCCGCCTGAAGGTAAAAGCCGAGTCCTTTGTCAACTTCAGTGTTGGTAACTTCAAAGATGTACTGACCAGGAGCAAGCGTAAGCGCACCTTCGACATACTCTCCGGTAACCTGACTGAGTTCAATCACCTGAGGTTCACCAACGCTGATGTTGTACTTCTCAGTAGGGTTGAGCGGACAGCTGTAGCGGTAGTTACCTTCAGTCAGGGTAACAACACCAGTGCGACTGGTTTCACCTTTGTTCACGAGTGCAGCAAGACCTGAGTTAGCTACCTGGCTATCATCGGCTGCCTGGAGGTAAAAGCCGAGGCCCTTGTTCACTTCGGTGTTGGTTACTTCAAAAATGTAATCACCAGGAGCAAGGTTTAGTGATTGCGTGGTGTAAGCACCTTCGATCTGGTCGAGTTTCACTACCGTAGGAGCAGCTTTTTCGACCATCATGGATTCCCCTTTAGCAGCCATGTTGTCTTTATGTGCCATTTGAGCATTCAGACCGGTGGAGAAAATTGCCATTGCAGCAAGAAGGAGGAAGGAAAAGAAATTTTTCATCGTTGAAATATTAAATTGTGGTGGCCAGTGGCCGTTGTTATTTGATATTGCAAAGATGGAGGGTGTGAGAGGGGAGGAGATTACCCATTTTTCCTACGGGCTGATCAATTTTTCCTTTCCTGGAGTAAAGGCCAAAATTTTGGCAAAAAGCAAAGGTTTGAGCGGCGTTCAATACCGCTGGTGATCGGCCCGCTCTAAAAACAAAGCCCCGAATGCTCATAGGAGCACTCGGGGCTGTCTGATGGTTTTAGCCTTTTACTTCCGCTTGCGTGGTGTCCGCTGTTTTCGTGCGGAAGACTTGGCTTTGGGGTTGGGCTTGGTTTTTTGACCACTATGGCTCTTACGCCCTCGCTTGGCACCCGCGGCCGCGCCCTTGTGCCGTGACTTTGAGTGGGAGTCCTGCGCCGCATCCTGTCCATTAATCTTGAGCACCTTCACCAGTGCCATGTCAATGCGGCGGCGGTCAAGGTCTACATCCTCAATGCGTACCCGAACGCTGTCGCCCATTTTCAGGGTTTTACCCGTTCGACGTCCCGTGATGGAGAGCTTGCCCGAGCCAATGTCGTAGGGCTCATCCATATCCGAATAGGAAATCATTCCCTCCACGTAATTGTCGCTGAGCTCTACGAAGACACCGAAATCGGCCAGACCGTTAATGACACCGTCAAATTCCTCCCCGACGTTGTCGAGCATGAATTCTGTCTGTTTGTATTTGATACTTTCTCGCTCGGCGGTAACGGCTTTGCGTTCCTGGGCGGAGATGTGCTTACACATTTCCTCCAGTTTAAGGGGATTAGCTTTGTACAGGCTTCCTTTATCCAGGTTGCGATCCAAAATCCGGTGCACGAGTACATCGGCATAGCGTCGGATCGGACTGGTGAAGTGGGTGTAGTTCTCGAAGCCCAGGCCATAGTGGCCGATGTTTTCCGAAGTATAGATTGCCTTCGCCATCGTCCGAATGGCGATGGGGGAGAGCATCTTAACCATTGGGTCTTCGTCAGCTTTGGCCAATAACTGGGTATAGCTCTTAGCGATGCTTTCCGGAGTGCGGAGGTCCATTTTGTAGCCCAGGGCCTCCGCGAAGGCTGCCAGTTCTTCTACCTTTTCGAGGTTTGGTTCATCGTGGATGCGGAAAACAAAAGGTATAACCTCTTTTAGTCGCTCGGCTTTTTTAACCATGTAGGTGGCCACCTCCCGGTTGGCGAGCAGCATGAACTCCTCGATCAACATGTTGGTGTCGATCCGCTTTTTGATGTACACTTCCAGCGGAGTGCCGTCTTCCGCCAGGCGGAATTTGACTTCGTTGGTAGCAAAGTCAATGGCGCCATTCTTGAATCGCTTCTGGCGGTATTTCTTCGCAATTTTATCGAGCAATTGGAGTTCACTCACGTAGTCTCCTTTACCCTTATCGAGCACTTCCTGGGCTTCCTCGTAAGTGAAGCGGCGGTCGGAGTGGGTGACCGTACGACCAAACCAGCGCTTACGGATCTGGTAGGTCTTTGGGTCCAGGGTAAAGACGGCACTGAAGGTCAGTTTGTCTTCATGCGGTCGCAGAGAGCACAGCTCGTTGGAGATGCGCTCGGGGAGCATAGGGCAGACGCGGTCGACAAGGTAAACGGATGTCGTACGGGCGGCAGCCTCCTTGTCGAGGGCGCTACCTGGACGTACGTAGTGGCTTACATCTGCAATATGGACGCCAATTTCGATCTGTCCGTTCTCCAGGTGTTGGACGGAG
>CAZTTF010000226.1:0-16718 GCA_964616365.1 uncultured Lewinella sp.
CCGTTGTTGACGCGGGTGATCTTACCATCCGTCATCGCCAGCAGCGGGGTGCCTTTCGGGGCGAAGATATCGTTGCCTTCGTGTTTGCGCTTACCGCCATCGCGGGGAGCCCCCCAGAAGGATTGGATGGCTTTGTCATCCTTGCCTTCTACCGGAAACTGAAGTACAGGCTCGGAAGTGATCTGTAGCTCATATTCAGTGAACTGCCAGGGAGCAGATTGAACAATCAGGACAACCTCTTCGGCTTCCAGCGCGGTGGTTTCATAGACGATTTCCCGGGTGAGGGTATCCCAGGTGGCGAGCGGGTAGCTCGCCGCTTTCCCCTTGCGCAGGGCGAAGAGCTCGCCGAAAAGCGGGCCGGAAGGCCCGCCAGCCCCCCGAATCCGGAGCCGGCGCCCAGGTTGCGCCTTCAGGCGCATCCCCTGAGCAGAATGCAGCAGGTCGTTGTCCAGGGAAAAGAACTCCCGGTGGGGGACTGTTGGCCGCAGCGCAGTAGTTTTAGCTACCTGATAGGCAGCGTCCCATAATTGCAAGTCACGCTCACCGATGGTATCGTCCCACTTTAGAGACTTCCGATATGCCTCCCGCGGGGTGTTCGGTCCGAACAGTTTTTTGAATAGTGCCTTGGTATCACCCACAATGTCCCGACCGCCGCAGGCGGCATAGAGGAACAGTAGGGCTACTGTACCAAATATGAAGAGGTTAAAGCGGGAAGCTGGGGAAAGACGCATTTACGGATAAACTGGGATCTGAGGAAAAGATATGCCGCCCCGAAATAAAAGCATGGTTTTTTAGACGAAGGAACGGTCAGTGGGGTAGTAGTTTTAAAAAAAACTAACGATTTGGCCGAGCGGACTCAATGTACTGGCTGATAGATTAACGGTAGGCCCGGAAAAACGACGCGCCCTTAGCGTATTTGCAGGCGGATGAAATCCCCCGGGGCGGGCATGCTGTCTGCGGTGGGTATTCTCAGCATGGATGTTCCAATACGGACAACCGTCTCTCCGTCTTGATGACGCAGCACTTCCGCGGGGATGCCTTCTTCGGTGATGTCGGTTAATAAGATGTCCTCCGGGGTACCCTTGGCGGTGATCTGGCCGGCTTCCAGCCGGACTACCTTTTCTGCAAGCCGAACCACCTCGCCAACATCATGAGAGACGAAAATGGTGGTGATCCCGTATTCCCGCACTGCTTGCTTGAGGTAGGTGCCCAGCTTGACGCGTAATCGGTGTTCGAGGGCAGAGAAGGGTTCGTCGAGTAAGAGTACGTCCGGACCCTGCACCAGCGCCCGCGCCAGCGCCACCCGCTGTTGCTGTCCGCCGGAAAGTTGGGCGGGAACCTGATTAGTAAGCTCCGTAAGCTCAAAAGCTTCGAGCAAGGCTTCCGGAGGGATTGCCCGCGGCTTGTGGGCGAAGTCGAGGTTCTCCCGCACCGTCATGTTGGGGAAGAGGGCATAATCCTGAAAAACGAAGCCGATGTTGCGTTGGCCGGGAGGGATGTAGCGCCAGTTCTGTTTTCTGAACCAAAGTTCGATTTTATCCGGGGCCAGTAAGCCTGCCAACATGCGTAACACAGATGTTTTGCCTGCGCCTGATGGACCGAACAGGGCCGTTATCTCTCCGGAGCGGGCAGAGAATTCGGCGGCCAGGGTAAAGGTTCCCACGGGGCCGGACAGGTTTTTTTGGAGGTTGGCATTTAGCACGCCGCAAGGTACGCGATTGCCCGGGATCAGGCGAATTTTTTGCTTAGTTCAGCCAACGCCTGCTTCCGTAAACGGTAAGCAGAATGAGAAAGGCAAAACCGAGGAGTATTAGTGCATATTGATTGGCTGCGGCGTAATTCAGGGCCTCTACCTCGTCGTAAATTGCGATGGCTGCTACGCGGGTCTTGCCGGGAATGTTTCCCCCGATCATCAGCACTACGCCAAATTCTCCCAATGTGTGGGCGAAGGATAGCACGATGCCCGTCAGGAGCGCCGGGCGAATGTTTGGTAGTTCGACCTGGCGCAGGGTTTGCCAGCCGGACTTCCCCATCAGGCTGGCAGCCTCCAGCATAGAGTGGGGTAGCGCGGCCAGCCCCGACTGAATTGGTTGCACCATAAAGGGCAGGCTATAAATGACGGAGGCGAATACCAGCCCCGAGAAAGAGAATACGAGGCGAATACCTAACCAGTTGTCGAGCCAGTTGCCAAAGGCATTATTTGGGCTAAAGGCAAGCAGAAAATAGAAGCCCAGCACGGTGGGGGGAAGCACCAACGGCAAGCTGACGAGACTTTCAATAATGGGTTTAAAACGACTCTTGGTTCTGGCCAGCCACCAGGCAAGGGGAAGCCCCACCAACACTAGTACCAGGGTAGTAACCATGGCAAGACGAAAGCTAAGCAGGAGGGGAGACCAGTTCATTCGGCCGTAAAATAGCCGAATTTCTGAAAGATTGCCTGTCCGGAAGGACTCCGGAGGTAATTGAGGAAGGCTACTGCCGCATCGGGCTGAGTACTCGTATTAAGTACTACCCCGGATTGCAGTACGGGGGGCTGATCTTCCAAAACCTTGAAGCGGAGGAATTTTTCACCGGATTGGATGGAGGCTAAGGCGCTAAAGCCAATCTCAGCCGCTCCGGAGTAGACAAATTGGTTGGCTTGCCCGACGCTTTCTCCGTAAACCAGTTTGCCGTTTAGTTGGTCATACAAGCCGCGTTTCTTCAGGAAGTTGATTGCCGCGCGGCCGTAGGGCGCGGTGGCGGGGTTGGGGATGGCAATTTTTGTGATGCGCGCCAGCTGCAGGGAATCCGGATCGAGTGGAATGTTGGAGGTAGCGGTCCACAGTGCGAGGGGACCGCGGGCGTAGGCCCGCGCAGGCCCGTCGGTAAGCCCCGCGGCGGCTAGCGCCGCCGGGTAGCGGTCGTCAGCAGAGAGGAATACATCGTACGGAGCGCCGGCTTTAATCTGGGCGGTTAGCTTGCCAGAGGAAGCATACACAGTCTCCGTCGGAATGCCCGTTTGCCGGGTGAAATCAGCACTGATCTCGTCCAGCGCGAAGCGCAAGTTGGAGGCGCCGGCAATGGTGATCGGCCGCTGTCCGCCGGGGGAATCACCGGTACAACCCGTCACTAACAGGATTAAGGGGAATAGGAAGGCAAAATATCGTAGTAACGCACTGCGGGGCATGTTACGAAGGTAGTGGTTACCGGCGCTTGATCTGATCTTTAAGCATGTTTCTGGCGGTCCATACCCGGCTCTTGGCCGTGCCGATAGGCACGCCGGTCATGGTAGCAATATCCTTGTACTTGATACCATTAAGGTGAAGACGGAAGGCACGGCGGTAAATTTCAGGGAGGGATTCAATGCGCGACATGATCTCTTCAGCACCCAGGGTGCTTTCAGCGGGATTGTCTTCCGTCGTTTGATTTGCCCAGTTAGAGGCGGGTACATTTTCTTCGGTGATCTCCTGGCGGCGCTTCCCCTTACGGTAGCCCGTGATGAAAACATTGCGGATAATCGTCTTGATCCAGGCCTGTAAGTTCGTACCCTGAGTAAAACGTTCGTGGTTCTTGATGATCAGGTAGATAGCTTCCTGCAAAAGGTCAGCAGCTTTATCCTCATCACGGGTAAGTGTAAGCGCAAAGGGGCGATAATCAGGATGGAAACGTTGGCTGATGTGGGTGATTTCTTCGGGGGTCATAAGTCATTATTTTCTGCGTATTACAAAAGGTGGTGCTCTGCAGTGGTATGTATGCTAATAGATGCAATTTCGGTGCGGATGGAACGCTTTTCAACTCGTTTTCGGCGAACGGTCGCTTTTGACCGATCAACTGTTCCACTCCTTGACGGAACTGACAGTAAGCTGACGTTGTGGCAGGACATTTAGTCGTCCAGACCGTTAGGAGTTAGACGATTAGCATGTTAGATCGTTTCCATGTTAGACATGGACCTACTAACTGCTAACGGTCTGAAATATTAATCTAACGCGAGGTTTGGCAACTATGCTTGGGTTCTTCTTACTGAAGTGGACTGAACACTTGTTTTTGGTTTATTTCGTCTATTGGTCTTTTAGTCTGTTAGGCGGTCATGACCGCCTAACAGACTAAAAGACCAACAGACTTGATGATCGCGGGAATTAGAGCATGATAGTCAGTAACTTGCATTATTGTCTCGTCCAAACCTGACGTTAATCTACTCTTCCTCAAAAGGCAGTAATAACTGTACTCCTTCACCTCCTTCCCGTTCCAGGTTGCTGACCGAAAGGCCAAGCAAACGGACCACGGGTACTTCCTCGATGTTTTCGTCGAGGAGCTGGTGTGCGGCGGCCTTCATGGCCGCGAGCGATCTGATTTCTCCGCCAAAGCTTCGGGAGCGGGTGTGGGTCACGAAGTCGGGCGTCTTCATCTTCAGGGTGAGGGTGCGGCCAAAGTTTTGCCGCTCCTTTTGGTAGGAGAAGATTTTTTCTGCTAGCCAACTCAACTTCTCCTGCATCAGCGCACGCGTAGCCACGTCTTCGGAGTAGGTGCGTTCAGCACCTATGCTTTTCCGGTTCCGGTTGGGGTTGACTGGCCGATCATCAGTATTGTTAACGATCTTGAATAGCCGTCGACCTAATTTGCCAAAACGTTGGGCCATTTCTAATTCCGTCAGGACGAGGAGGTCGGCACCGGTACGGAAACCCATTTTTTCCATCCTTTCGGCCGTCTTCTTTCCAATGCCGAAAAACGCTTTTACGGGCAGTGTAGCGATGAAGGCAGGAGCTTCTTCCTGGGTGATCACCTTCATCCCGTTCGGCTTGTTGATGTCGCTGGCTACTTTGGCCAGGAACTTATTAAAACTTACGCCAGCCGAGGCAGTAAGCTGGGTAGTCTCCCATATTTCCTTACGGATGGCACGGGCGATGAGGGTAGCGCTGGCGGGGCCACGCTTGGGGTTGGTTACGTCCAGGAAGGCTTCGTCAAGACTTAAAGGCTCTACCAGATCGGTGTAGGAAAGAAATATGTCGCGAATCTGGTCGGATACTTCTTTATAGCGGGCAAAGTTATGGCGGACGAAGATGAGGTCAGGACAAAGGCGTTTGGCCGTAACACTCGGCATCGCCGAACGCACGCCATACACCCGGGCTTCGTAGCTGGCAGCTGCAACAACTCCACGGAGCTTGCTCCCCCCGACAGCAATAGGCTTGCCACGAAGTTCAGGGTTGTCCCGTTGTTCAACGCTTGCGAAAAAGGCATCCATATCAATATGGATGATCTTGCGCTCACTACTGGGGGGCAATCGATTTGCCTTTCGCTTCCATTTCATTCATCAATTCCTCAGTCTCTTCCGTCAGTTTGTCGAGCTGGCGTTTCGCCTCAGCCGAAGGAGCTTCGGTGGCGTCATTGATCATGTCCTCGAGCTCCGTTCTGCGTCTACTCAAATCTTCAATTCTCTCTAGCAAGCCGGAGTCCTGAATCTCTTTCGCTTTGCCACGTAGCCCCTGGTATAGACCATCCAGTTTGTCGAGGGCATCGTCATATTTACCCTCCCGCATTTTCTGCCGTTCACTTTTCAGCAAGTTCCAGGCATCTTTTCCCAGTTCGCCAACTTTCCCGACAAGCTCCTGGCTCTGGGCTTTTTCTTCGGCATCCCCCAGAAAGTAGTTATAGCCCACCAGGCCTACTACCAGGATAACACCAATTTTGAGGATGTTCTTGATCATAACAGTGTTGTTTGTGCTAAGGTAACGTTTTTAGCCGCCCAGGGGTATGTGGCGCGGACGTAGATGCAGGCTTCGGGAACAAAAAGCAGTGATCTACTGCGGGCTGTGGCTCAACGCGAGGTTTTGCAACGATGCTTGGTTTATTTCGTCTGTTGGTCTTTTAGTTTGCTAGGCAGTCGTGACCGCCTAATAATCTATAAGACCAACAGACTAGATGATTACGGGAGATTAGAGTATGATAGTCAGCAGCTTGCATTAATACCTCATCCAGACCTGACGGTAGTTTATTATCTATCGTCTTGGTTAAGGGGTACATGATACTAAACCTTTTATTGTACCTGCTCCAGTATTTGTATCAGAATCGCTGCCAGGCTAGTCCGGCGAGGTAAAACTGGAATCCGATGAAAGCAAAGAGCCCTAAACCGATAATTAGCGAGATAAGGGGAGAGATCACTATGCCGCCGAATTGACTCCAGATTAAGAGCAACACCAATAAAACATTCGCTACTACCATACGCGGGGTGCCCAGGGTGAAACGCGGTTTACGCGTTTGCGTTTTGCCCCACCTGGTGTAACTGCCGTCAGCGTTTTTAACGATGGCGAAAGGTTGGTCCCAGTTCATGTTAGGTTGACTTTGGTATTAACTAGCATCATCTTAAGGGCTGGCCTGCAGGCCAGCCCTATTATTTCGACGAAGAAGGTATCCTGCTCGTCAGAGGGCGTACCTGCTATTTACCGTAGTGGTTTGCATTATCTCTTAGCATGTAACACCCTACAGTTTTCTCCCAGGGGTGTAGGGCGCACCGATATCTTTCATAGTTCCTTCGAAACGCTCGAGGTCCGAGAGGTAGGAGGACAGGCGGGGTAGGAACATTTCGTAGGCTTTGGTGGCAAGCTGAAGGTCGCTGCGGAAAGTCTCCGTAGGGGACTGAGTAGTTTCCCAGTGCCCATAGGCAATGCCGCCAACCCTGCCGCTGATCGAAGGCTCGGTAGCTTCGCTGAAGCGTTGCCGGACAGGATCACCCCACAAATCTGCCTGAAGCAAGGCCCGCCGTTCCTGCAGGTTTTTCAGCGTGTTGAAATGCATGGCGGTTGCTCCTGCCGTTTGCTTCAGGGCTGCGCTTAGATGACGCAGCCGGTTGCCTGCTTCTGATAGCTTCCGTCCGGCAGCGGAAGTCTCTCGCATCAGGGAGCTGGTCTGCTTTTGAAAGGCAGCTGTGGCTGCATAGTCCGATCCGGCTGCTGGTGGGTTAACCGCTTTTACTTCAAAAGACTGTGGTGCGCCTTGGGCAACCATCTGGCCATCATACTCCACAAACAGCTGTACGTTGTATTGCCCTGGTGCTACCATTGGTCCGACGGCGTCGCCCGCCCACGGCGGCCGGAAGGCCGGCACGGATAGGTTAACCGGGTTAGGGGCTGGGAGCCGGAGGTCCCAGCTAGTACGATGCAGCCCTTTGCTGGCGGTTCCCGTCAGCCAACGAACAGGAGCTCCCGTAGCATCGGTTACTTGCAACAGGACTTGTGGTGAACTTTCATTATCCTCCTCCCACAAAGCATCCCAGCCAGGGAAGGGGGCACTGGCGCCGTCTTCGCGCAAAGCCTTCTCTGCCTTTTGCCGGACAGCTTTTTTCGTCTCAGGAAGATCCGCTACGTAGTAGGTAAATAAGGCGCCAAAGTCGGGGTTCTCCCCAACGAAGTAGGTGGAGCCAAGGGTTGGCATGCCTTTGGCCTGCATGGGGACGTTCGGGACATACCACCAGGCGTCCCTGACGGGGAATAAAGCGTTGGCCTCATTAGCAACTATAGTGCTCAGTGTGCGCAGTGGGGTGTAGTCGTCCAATACGTAAAACCCACGCCCAAAGGTGGCACCAACTAGATCATGGTCTCTGGTGTGTAATTCGAGATCACGGAAAGGAATTGTTGGTACGCCACCGGCAAGCTTTACCCAGTTTTCCCCCTTGTTGTAGGAAAAGTAGACGCCGTACTCGGTTCCGATAAAGAGCAAGTTTTCGTTCTGATGATCTTGCTTGATGACCCAGACGATGGTCCCCTCCGGCAGGTCACCAGCAATAGACTGCCAGCTCCGCCCACGGTCATCGCTCATGAAAAGGTAAGGGGTGTAATCGCCAAATTTGTGCGCATCGGCTACGGCAAAAACGGTATTCGCATCGTGTCGGGAGGGCTCGAGGTCATTGATGAATGACCGCTCGGGAACCCGGGGGAGTGCTCCACTTCGGCGCCAATTCTGGCCGCCGTCTTCACTGATATTGATTAACCCATCGTCTGAGCCTGTGTATAACACTCCTTCTGCCAGTGGAGATTCCGCAATTGACGTCAGGGTAGCGTATTTGGACATCGCTCCGTTGTCGTACAGGGCATCACTACTCCATACCCGACCGATTATGTCAAGGGTATACCGGTTGGTGTTTGTGGTCAGGTCTTCACTAATTGGTGTCCAGGCGTTACCCTGGTCGTCACTGCGCCAGAGGCGCTGGCTGCCAAAATATAAGCGCTTGTGGTTATGGGGACTTATGAGTACGGGACTATCCCAGTTCCACCGCTCTGCTGGGTCATTCGGACCTGCCTGTGGCTGAATGTTGATCACCTCTTCACTCCGTTTGTCGTAGCGATGGAGCAACCCTTGTTGGATCTCCATGTAGGCGATGTTCGGATCCTCAGGGTCAAAGTGGGAGTCGTAGCCGTCTGCGCCAAGGGGGACGTACCAATCTTTGTTCCGGACGCCTTCTGTATTCTGTGTTCTGGCGGGACCAATCAGGGTGCCCAGGTCCTGGGCCCCTCCGATAATATTGTAGAAGGGCTCACTGTTGTCAAGACCAAGCTTGTAGAACTGTGAGATGGGTAAGTTGGGGAAGTGGCGCCATTTGGCGCCCTCGTCGAAGCTCTCGTATAGCCCTGCATCAGTACCTGCGATCAAATGATTACCGTTGTTGGGGTCGATCCAGAAGGCATGATTGTCACTGTGTTTTTCGCGCCCGGTTTCCAGGTAGTCAAACGTTTTGCCCCCGTCGCGGGAGACGTGCAGGAAGACGTCCATCTGATAGAGAAGGTCGGGATTAACGGGAGAGGCTTCAATCTCCTGGTAGTAGTGAGGCCCTGTTCCTCCGGAAGTGTAACTGCTGCGTTTTTCCCAGCGCTCTCCCTTGTCGGTAGACCGGTAGAGCCCTTTCTCTTTGTTGCTGGCTTCGATGGTCGCGTAGACAAGATTAGGATTGGCGGGAGTGACGGCCAAACCGATTTTACCCATGTCGCCCTGCGGAAGCCCATTGGTGACTTGCTTCCAGTCATCCCCTCCGTTGGATGATTTGTAAATGCCCGATTGTGGCCCTCCGGCTAGTAATGCCCAGGTATGCCGCCGCCGCTGGTAGGCAGCTGCATAGACTACATCTGGGTTGGAAGGGTCAAACTCGATATCCGTCACGCCAGTATGCTCGTCGATGGCCAACACTTGCTCCCAGCTTTCTCCTCCGTTGGTGGTTTTATAAACACCACGGTCACCTCCAGCAGCCCAGAGCGGCCCTTCGGCCGCTACCAGGACGACGTCACTATTATCGGGGTGGACCAGGATTTTTCCAATATGCTCAGAGCGTTGCAGGCCCATATTGCGCCATGTCGCTCCTCCGTCAGTACTGCGGTAGATACCGTCTCCCCAACCTACGTGCCGGCCGCTCACGTTTTCTCCGGTGCCAACCCAAACGGTAGCTGCGCGATTAGGATCTACCGTTACCGTTCCGATAGAGTAGGAGTTTTGCTGGTCAAAGACTGGTGCCCAGGTAATGCCATTGTTGGTGGTTTTCCAGAGGTTACCCGATCCGGCAGCAACGTACCAGGTGCTGGGGTGGTGCGGGCTCACGGCGATGTCGGCGATACGCCCTCCCATCAGGGCAGGACCAATTCCTCGCATACTAAGTCCGTTGACGGCTTTGGTGACGTCTTCAGGTGTCGCCCGCTGGGCGACCCCTGCGGGTAAATTACAGGCGATGACCAGGAGGAGCAGCGCAATCTTGCGAAGCGGTTGGCAGAACATAGTTGGTGTAGGTATTTGTTAGTGTGTAGTATAACCTCAGGTTCGGGCTATTTCTCTCAGTGCGTAAGCACACCTTAGCTTGGGCCCTAGGCCAATATAGTTAGACTGACACAATTGTAGTCCTCAACGCGAGGTTTGGCAACGATGCTTGGTTGCTGCTTGTTGAAATGGACCAAACGCTTATGTTTTGTTGATTTTCGTCTGTTGGTCTTTAGACCTTTAGGTGGTCATCTCTGCCTAAAAGACCAACAGGCTTGACGGTCACGGGATGTTAGAAGTTGATAGTCAGTAACTTGCGTTAATGTCTCGTCCATATCTGATGTTTCTTAAGTCATACCTGAGTCTCTTCAAACCTGAATCACTAATTGAGGGGAAGTGACATTGTATCTAGTCAAAAAGTAGTGGGTGCTTTGGTTGAGGAGCTCTGCTCCGACTAGCAATAAATCAGAAGAGAGCTCCGCAACCAAGGTTGGCCCCACTGGCTTTTAAGGGATGTTCGATGTTTTGTAAGTGATTGTTTATCAGTTTTTTACGGAGGTTTTGTGGAGTCGTTTAAACTGAGTGGGTGAAACATTGACCGAGAAGTTTCGATGGCCTACTTAACACGAACTACCTGCTTAAATTGTGTTTTAGCTTTATGAGTAGAGCAATATGGGGGTGATTAAATCTCAACCGCTCAATATACTGGTCTAAAGTCCTTTGGTATTTTAGGAAGCAGTTGATTTCTCGACACATAAGCACCAGATTAGGGGCTCCGCTTCGTTAATACCCTGCTGCTTTACCTACTCCACATGGCACCTGCGTCAGCGCCCCTATCTTTACTGGTCTATTAGGGATATTTTTGCCTGTAGGACACTCCACCAATCACTTCTTCATGCGCACTTTAAAAATATCGGGCCTGGTCTTACTGGTCCTTTTGTTGATTCCTACGATCGCAGTCTCCTTTTTTGGCGGTTCGGTAGCCAAGGCAGTTGTTATGGCCCTCAACAAGCGCCTGAAAACTGAGATTATTGTGGCCAATTATGATGTTGGCATTCTGGGGTCTTTCCCTAATCTGTCGGTCAACCTTGAGGATGTTCAGATTGCTGGTAGTGACGGCAGTCAATTGCTGCAGGCTGAGCAAGTAAGTTGTTTGCTGGACCTGGGCTCACTTTTTGGAAAAATTCAGGTGAAGGAGGTCGTAGTGAGTGACGGCACGCTGCAACTGATTACCGATGTGGATGGCAATACGAATTACCAGCTGATGGGGTATACCTCTGTTGGTGATCAGGTGCAGGAAACCGAAGCGGCAGCCGCAACGGAGTTTGCGATTGCCGACGCTACCCTTCAGGGAGTAGAGTTGTTGTACCGCGATGAACAATTGCGGATAGACTTTGCCGGAGCGGTAGATGAGGCATCTTTTAGTGGAGATTTCGGAGCCGAGAATTACCTGCTTTCCGCAGAAGGCTTTCTTGATGTTTATCATCTTGATCAGGAGGGTACGCGCTACCTGAACGAGCAACAGTTATCGTTGACGACGGAGACTAAAATTGATAACCGGAACAACAGCTACACTTTTGCGCCTCTGGAGGTAGAGACAGGAGAACTGGTATTTAACGTTATTGGCGACATGGCCTCGACCAAAGAGGGGCTCCGGACCAATCTCCGTTTTGAATCGAGATCCGGGAGCCTGGAGGATGTGCTTAAGCTGGTACCTCCGGCATTCATTGGGGGGCTTAATGAATTAGATACCCGGGGGGAGTTGTCATTATCCGCAACGGTAGCCGGAGAATGGACCCAACGTAAATATCCACGTATTGATGGCCGCCTTGAATTTACTGATGGTCGCGTAGGGAGTCCTCGGACCAATATCGGTGCTCGGGACCTTAACCTCGTGGCCTCCTTCTCTTACTTGGATGGGGTAAAAGGCGGGGTGCAATCTTTTGCGATTGAGGAACTGACAGGTATGTTCAAACGGCAGGCATTCAGTATGACCTTACGGGTAGAAGATGTCAATGATCCCCGTATTACTTTTTCGGCCAACGGAGCCTTGCCATTAGGTACGCTGCCGGCGATTCTTGGGGAAGGCCCTGTTTCGGATGGTGATGGCTTCTTAAGGATTGAAAACCTGGAACTTTCCGGCCGGTACGAAGATATGCTGCGGGCCCGAACGATGGGCCGGGTGGCGGCCGCTGGCCGCCTCACCTTTGAGGACGGAGAGATCGTGGTCAACGATCGTGAACTGAACTTCCCTTCTGGAACACTTGAATTACGACAGAATGAGTTGGAGCTAATCGACCTTGCCTTTAGCGGGCCAGGAACGGAGATCGCTTTCACGGGTAGAGCAACTAACCTGATTCCGGTACTCTTTGCGGACTCGCTCAATACCAACGACGCCGAATTGAATTTCGACGCCCGGCTCACGGGAGAATCGTTTGACGTAGATGAGCTGTTGAATTTAGCGGGACCGACGGAAGAAGAGGCGGAGGTCGCTGCCGCTGCTGGTCAAACCGATAGCCTGAAGGCTAAAACGATGACGCGCAGAACGCAGGTCACCGACCTGCTGCGTGGTCGTTTTGAAGCAAATGTTGCTGCCTGGAACTACGGTGAGATTGAAGGGGAAGACTTCAAGGGGCAACTGATCTTCACCCCACGACGGCTTGATGTTGTTGGACTGACTTCTGCAATGGACGGTGAGCTCAAGCTTGATGGTTCCGTCTTCTTCGAAGCTTTGCAACGGGTTGAAGGCCGCATCAGTTGTGATGGTGTCGACGTAGAACAGTTTTTTGCTCAATCCGAGAACTTTGGTCAGGAGGTACTGACCAGTGATAATATTGAAGGAGAAATGGATGCCAAGCTATTCATCCAGGCCTATTTTGATGAGCTTGGTGAATTCGATTACGATAAACTTGTCGTTAAAGCAGGAATGTCCATCATTCAGGGCGAACTGAATGATTTTGAAATGTTGGAAAACTTTGCTTTTGCGCTGAAAGCGGGCGACCTTGAGCGCGTTCGTTTCACGAAGCTGCAGAATTACTTTGAGATCGAACAGCAGACGCTTTACATTCCGCTAATGTTTATCCAGTCCTCAGCACTCAACCTGGAAATCAGCGGTAACCATACCTTCAATAATTTCCTGGACTACTACGTCAAGGTCAACGCGGGGCAAGCAGTAGCGAACAAAATCAAGCGTCATGATGACGAACTTGAGGTGTTACCGGCGCGGCGTAATGGCTTTTTTAATGTTTACTATACTATTTACGGTCCGCTGGAGGAGTATGCCGTAGAGAGCAACAAGCGTGCGGTTAAGAATGACTTCCGTCGTAGCCTGACGCGTAAAGGGCGGATCAAACAGGCACTCGAAAATATTTTTTCGGAACCGATTGAGTTAGTGGATGAGGTGCCGGTTGAGAGTGCGGACATTGAGGAGTAGCCTCAACACCTGTAAAAGAAAAGCGCCAGTGACAAGTACTATCTGCTCTGGGCAGATAGTACTTGTCTACTAGCGCTTGTTGGTTTCCCGAATGGAGGGAAATAGGCTTACTTCAGTTTAATCTCTTCGTCGTCTTTGTCGTAAAACTTGAAGGAGGTGATCGGGAAGTCGTTATCAGGCTGGATTTTCAGCCAGCGGACGTACTTCATCGTCCACTTCATCTGCAAGCTGGGGAATCCTCGTTGGAGGTAGGCAGCGATAAAGGGGTGGACCTTCAGCTTCAGTTTTGCACTTGGCCGCGATTCCATAATGAAGTTCAGGGCACGCTCGATGTCATCTGTAAGCAGAATCGTCGCGTTTACTTTTCCGGTACCATCACAAGTGGGGCATTTTTCAGCCGTAGTGATTTTTACTTCCGGCCGTACCCGCTGACGGGTGATCTGCATCAGGCCAAACTTACTCAGGGGAAGAATGGTATGCTGGGCGCGGTCAGGTTTCATGGCTTTGCGCATGGCTGTTACCAGCTTCTTACGATGGTCTGCATCGCGCATGTCGATGAAGTCAACTACGATGATACCGCCAATATCCCGTAGGCGGAGCTGACGGGCAATCTCTTCTGCTGATTCGAGATTGATCTTTAGTACAGCTTCGGCCTGGTTTTGGCTGGGCATCTTGTTACCGCTGTTCACATCGATTGTATGCATCGCTTCGGTATGCTCAATTACGATGTAGGCTCCACTTGGCATAGTTGCTGTCTTACCAAAACTCTGTTTGATCTGGCGGGTAACGCCATGAGAATCGAAAATCGGCTTCTGACCTTTGTGCAGCTGGACGATATTTGCTTTGTCCGGGGAGATGCCAGCAACGTACTGTCTTACGGTTTCGTACAACTCGCGGTCGTCGACAACTATTTTGCTAAAGTCAGGGGTCAGCAGATCTCTTAGCAGGCCAGTGGTTTTATCCACTTCGCTAAGCAGCTTGGCCGGTGCTTTAGCGGTTTTTGCTGCCTCAAAAATGGTTTCCCATTTTTTGCCGAGTCGTTCGATTTCTTCCAGCAAATCACCTACGCCTTTACCTTCAGCAGCTGTTCTGACGATTACGCCAAAGTTTTGCGGCCGAATACTCTCGACGAGCAACTGGAGTCGCTTACGCTCCTCACTGGTGCTGATCTTCTTGGAAACGGCAACGGCCTGGTTGAAGGGGGTGATGACAAGGTAACGTCCCGGAATAGTAATCTCGCAACTGAGGCGAGGCCCTTTGGTGCTGATTGGCTCTTTCAGAACCTGAGCAAGGACAACTTGCTTTTTCGTGAATACCTCGTCGATTTTGCCGGTTTTGACAATTTCGGGCTCAAACTTAAACCGATCCAATTGGTGGGTTTTGTTTTTACCGTTGGCAGTGTCTTTAGCAAATTTTTGCAGCGAACGGACTTTGGGCCCGAGGTCTGTATAGTGTAAGAACGCGTCCTTTTTGTGACCGATGTCGACAAAGGCGGCATTCAGGGGGGCGGTTACCCGCTTTACTCTGCCCAGGAAAACGTCTCCGACCATAAATTGATCCGTCGCGCGTTGCTTGTGAATCTCTACGATCTTGCCATTTTCGAGCAGTGCTACTTCCACGGTTTTACCGGTGGAAGAAACAATCATTTCTTTTTCCATGCTGTTTTGCAGGGGTTGGTGAATACCAAATAGCCCCCTACACAGTAAAGCGAATAGAGGGTATGGGATTCAAAACCAAATAATGCACACCCAGAGACAGAGCATGGCAACTTGCCTGAGGCAAATGACGTAGGTAGTGGACTAACGCTTTGAAAAGTGCTGCTCAAAAAAGAGGACAGCGAGCAAGGGACGAATGCTGGGGTAGAAGTTACACCATCGCACGCACTTGGCGGCAGTTAATGGTAAAAGATCTTGTGGGCACAACGCGTATAAGCGGTTGGCGAATTGGGGATAGCTTAATCGTCACAATCGTTCCGGATAACAGTCGGTTAAAGGTAGTATAGGGGGAACGCTTGAATTTTACCGGGCACTATTTGCGCCCTCCTTTTGAGTTAGCCTGTTGGTCTACGGCAAAATGTCGTTGCAGTTGCCACAACCGGTCTCGGCCGGATCACTGATGTGATCCGGCCAGAGCAGGTATGTTGCAGTTCAATTAAGAACTAGCGGTTTTTCTTCTTGTGGCGGTTCTTGCGCAGACGCTTTTTCCGCTTATGGGTAGCAATCTTATGACGCTTCCGCTTTTTTCCACACGGCATAATTAGTCGTTTTGGGTTAAAAAATGAGGTTACTATGAGTTAAACCCTGGAGTAGTAAGACAACTCAAGGGAACTTTTTGTTCGTTTGGCAGGCCGTTTAGCCTGCCGTGTTTACGAGTGCCTGACACTGCTCGATCATGGCCGCGGCCTGTTCTTGCTGATTAAGCTGTTCGTATACTCTTGCCAGGGGGCAAACGGCATCAGGATTGTCGGGTTCCAGCTCAACGGCTTTTTCGAGGCGTTGCGCTGCCCGGTCCAGCTGATTGGTCCGAATGGCCAACTGGGCAAGTGTTATATAAACCCGGGCATTCCCGGGATATTGTTTTTCGAGGTCCCGCAGCATCATAATTCCCTTCATCGGGTTATCCTGTGGCGGGAAGTCAGTGTAGCTGACGGCAAGGTTAATGCGTGCATCTACATCGTCAGGATCCAAACTGATGGCGGATTGATAGGCTTCTTCTGCCTGAGCAGAACAGAACTGCAATGTTTTATTATCGGTTCCTTCCTGCTGCAAACATAACGTAAAAGTAGTAGCTGCAATGCTCCAATCTTCGGCTGTCGCTGAAGCTTCGGCAATTTTCCGGGCGTAGATACCAGAAATAGCAGGGTGGCCTGCCCGAAACCATTCTCCCGCCAACTTTTCCAGCAGCGGCCGTTGCGGTTCCGTGTCTGAATTCTCAGCGAGTTCAAGACGCTCTTCAAGATTGGCCAGAGTCGCTATTTGTGAAGGAGAAAGTTCATCCCTTACGGAGCGGATTAAAGACTCAAGCCCTGTAGAAGAAGTTGGAGCACGCTGTAACTCCGTCCCCGCTTCGGGAGGCCTTACCGGGCAACCCCAGTAAGTAAGCAGTAGCAATATTGCGGTTGCTCCTGCAGCGATCCATTGGGTACGACCCATTATGCGTTTTTCTCCTCTGCAGGAAGTACTGTTACCTTATCCTTTACCTGCTCTACAAAAATCTTTGCAGGCTTAAAGGCTGGAATAAAGTGCTCAGGAATTTCAATTGCCTTGTTTTCCTTGATATGACGGCCAATTTTCTTAGCGCGTTTCTTCACGACGAAGGAGCCAAATCCACGAATATATACGTTCTCACCTTCGGCAAGACTACCTTTTACTTCCTTGAAGAAGCTTTCCAGTGAAACGAGTACATCAACTTTAGCGATGCCCGTTTTTTCTGAGATGCTGGCGACTAAATCGGCTTTTCTCATCTTTAGTTTTATTGATCGTTGGGAGTGGTTTTACAAAAGCGACGCAAATATCGTTATTTAATGTGGTTGGGAGATAGTAAAACACACTATTTCTTTAAAATCAGTTAGTTAGGA
>CAZTTF010000227.1:0-21060 GCA_964616365.1 uncultured Lewinella sp.
TAAATGCGTTCTCTACGAATGGAACGAGCAAGAGCGGAGGAATGGTCCAGTTGTGGGTAAAAGGTCCAATCTCTATACTGGGAGCTACCAGATTGTAGATACGCAAACTCTCAAGATGGATAAAATCCCGGAGGTAATTGATTTCCTTATCCAGTGAGACGTTTTCCATTTGCTCGTAAAGCGAGTAACGCAATAGCCCAGAGAGTTTTTCAAGTGCCGTAAGTGAGGCCGGAGACTTGGCGTTCACTAAGGCGTAAAGATTGTTCAGAGTATTAAACAGGAAGTGGGGGTTGATTTGCGACCTCAGGAACTTGAGTTCTGTTTCCCGCTGCAGGACTTCACTCTCCCGTCTGAGGGCTTCGTTGAAGCGAGCCATCTGGTAGAAATAGAAGATGCCTCCGATTGAGCAAAAAATTATGGCGTAGTAAACATTGTCCCACAGGTAGGTACTCCAGGGCATATCGGGATTATAGTTGCCGGTACCAGTAATGGCTTTCAGGAGTCCCTCCTCGAGGAAGGCGCGGAAAAACATACAGGCCAGAACGCCAGCTACCTGGCCAACGGCCAGGATGTACCACTTGAGCCGATCAAAACCGAAGTGCAACAGCAAATACTGCATGAGGCAATAGCTAAAAAAAGAGAACAGCACCGAGATCTCCAGCCCCAGGCGGTGAGCGTCCTCAAAATCAATCAGCAAATCTGCCGGAGAGCCTTCGATGGTGATCTCGCGTAAGCGGATGATCAGAAAATATCCGATCAAGAACCAAATAATGAGGCGTCCAATCCTTAGCGGCATGGTGGGGGCTTTATCCATGGCAACAAAATAAGGCTTTGCGGATAAGCCAGCCGCCCCACAATCGGTGAATCCCGCATTTCAATCGGTGAATCCGCAGGGGGGATTCACCGAAGCAATGCAAGTACCCAAAGATTCTAATTGCCCGGTGATCTGCCCTGCCTGATACTTGTAACATCACCAAACAAACCACCAATGCTTTACCGCCGCCTACCACTAGCCTTAGCCCTGTATGTCATGCTCTTCACTTACTGCTTCATCGGCAGCAACCACCAACTTTGTGCTCAGGAACACAAAGACATTACCTCATTTAACCCCGACGATATTCTGGTTCAGGGAGAAAAGCTACCTAAAATACTCCTTGTCGGATCCTTCCACTTCAACTATCCCAACCTGGACAGCCATAAAACCGACGCTGCCGACCAGGTCGACATTGCCACTGCAAAGAAACAAGCCGAAGTGCGGGAGCTACTTGATTACATCGCCCAGTTCAAGCCAAATAAGATTGTCGTAGAAAGAAGATCTGGCAGCAAAATCAACGACTATTACCGCAAGTACCTCGCTGGAGACTTTGAACTCCCTAAAGGAGAAATTTTCCAGCTCGGCTTCCGCCTCGGTGAACGGTTTGGGGTTGACTCATTGATTCTGGGAGATGCGTTTCATTTTCAAAATTCGCTTTGGTGGAGTAAAGACTCCACCATCTTCCGCCCAATGATTGATAGCCTCTGGGAAGCAGAAGACCCGGATTGGGACACCACCATCAATACCCGATATTACGAGCTCTATGATGTTGAGGACAAGCTGGAGGCAAAATCACGCCTACTCGATGTATTTAAACACATGAATGATCCTCATCGGATCCGTCGCGGCCACGGGCACTACCTCGAACTAGACAGTGATGAAGATGCCGATGCACTTGCCATCTGGTGGTATTCACGGAACCTTCGGATTTATCGAAATATCCGCAAGGCAACAACCTCACCCGAAGACCGGATTCTCGTAATCTTCGGCGCCGGCCATATGGGCATCCTCCGCCAACAGTTCGAAAGCTCACCAGCCTACGAAATGATTGAATTCAACCAGCTTGGAGCTACGGACAAACGCTAACACCTAAAGCCTAACCCTCTAAATAATCGTTATGCGTTACCTCACTCTGTGTTTATTGCTTTGTGCCAACCTGGCACTGCCGGCACAGCAACCCGTCATTTCAGTATTAGGCACTGTGCACCTGCATAATCCTGGCAGGGATAAAGTCAACATCGACATGGGCGATATTAATAGTCCGCAGCGGCAAGCAGAGCTTGCCCGGGCCATCGACCTGATCAGCGAATTCCAACCCACCAAAATTGCCTTTGAGTGGGTGGTGGAGGACACCCTTTGGAGCAAGCATTATTACCAGGCCTGGAAAAATGGCCAGCTGGACGCTGTAATCGCCGAAGAGGATCGGTACTACCTGACGAGTGAGATTGTACAACTCGCCTATCCTTTAGCCAGGGCTGCCGGACTGGAAGAACTCCACCCAATTGACTTTCATGCCCCTTTCCCGCTGGACAGCGCCTTAACGTATGCAGCAAATGCAGGCCAAGAGACTGCCTTGGCCGACATCCAGGCCATGTTCGGGAAGGCGCAGGAGATGGTGGACTCCATGGCCCTGCTTCCCATCACCGATATTCTGCGGGGGTGTAACTCCCGCCTCTTCTGCCAACAACTTACCCAAACGATGTATTTGAAAAACATCGTCGCAATAGGTAAGGGAAAGGAATACCCTGGCAGTCATCTGGTCGAAGAATGGTATCGACGGAATATTCGAATTTTCACCAACCTTCATCGGATTGTGGGTCCGCAGGATCGGGTACTGGTCATCTTTGGTGCCGGCCATAAAGAAATTCTTGACGACCTGATTCAGGACCGGGTAGACTGGCGTTGGTATGATTCTCGACGATTATTTACCGGAGACCGCTAGTACTCTGTAAGTTAAGCTTGTTGACGTAACAAGCTGGTGGTCTTGGCGGAAGACAAGACAGGAAAACGCTTGCATAGCGTATGCTACGGAAGTGTCTTCCTAACGCATTTAGGCGTCAAAACACGCCGCAGATTATGCCATGAAATTCATATTACGGTTTACTAGCCAAGTCTGGGAGGAGTAGCACGAGGCATGGCTTTTTTCTTGCACAGTCCTAACACATCAAATGACCTAAAGCCTCTGGGCAAGTGTACCTTTGTGTTTAGTTGTCACGGTTACCGGTGACAACTAAAGCAACTAAAACGTAAAAACCGCATAGGCCATGCTTACTCTCCTGAAATTTCCTCCCATTCTCGGCGGCGACGGCGGCGCCGGGACCTGGATCATGTTTGTCGTGATTGTTGCCTTCGTCGGTTTATTACTCTACGCAGTATTCAAGTTGCTCGGCCAGGAGGAAGTTGAATAAATTGGCTCCCACTTGTGGCTGATTATTTCTCCGAGAGCAGGCAAAGCTTTGTTGCGCTTAGGTTGACCCCGATGAAGTAAGGCTCCTTCGGCAGAATTTTCCGAACTTGGGCGTCGCTTAAAATTTGTCGACATGCCCAGGTTTACCTCCCTCCTCTTCCTTGCTATCTTGTCCTTGCTTAGCACCAGCGGCCGCGCCCAGCAACAGTTTGTGCAAAATCCGCAGACATTTAGCGTCAACCGGCTCCCGGCACACGCCACCCTCTACTATTATGCGGACCAAGAGGCCGCCAAAACCGGCGGCGATTTAACCGGCAGGACCTCACTGGATGGCACCTGGAACTTCAAGTGGTTCCCGCACGGAGACAACAACACGCCAACCGGCGCACCACGGGCCATCAGCGACTTCGGCACCATCAAAGTGCCCGGCAACTGGGAGATGCAGGGGCACGGTATGCGCATCTATACTAACTGGGAATACCCCTTCCGGCCAGCTGCCCCCCCTTTTGTTCCCGCAACCAACGGAGAGACAGACCACGATCGCAACCCAATGGGGGTCTACCAGCGTAGTTTCAACCTGGTAGACTTCAACCCGAATGATCGGCAGATCATCCACTTCGGGGCCGTTTCTTCCGCTTTCCACGTCTGGGTAAACGGCACTTATCTGGGCTACAGCGAAGGCAGCCGCACGCCAGCAGATTTTGCTTTCACCCACCTGGCCAAGGCGACGGGGAATACCGTTCAGGTAGAAGTATACCGCTACAGTTCCGGCTCCTACCTGGAAGATCAAGACCACTGGCGACTTAGCGGCCTTCACCGCACCGTATACGTGCAGAGCACCCCCTTTGAGTATCTCGCCGACCTTTTTGCCAAACCATCAATCAAGGAAGACGGCAAAACCGGTCACCTGCGGGTTGAGCCAACCATCCACTACCGGAATCCCGAAAAAATTAAAGACTGGACCTTCGAGATCAGTCTTTTTGACCCGGCAGGTCAGCCAGTAGCAGGTACTGAGCAATCGATCTCCCTCAATCCAATTCCAGACTACTACAAGCGGCGCGCCTACCGGAATCCCT
Organism: uncultured Lewinella sp.; assembly: GCA_964616365.1. GTDB lineage: Bacteria > Bacteroidota > Bacteroidia > Chitinophagales > Saprospiraceae > Neolewinella. The sequence continues at coordinate 4,298 of CAZTTF010000227.1, forward strand.
ACGGTACGCACCAATTCTACGGCCTGGAGGTAGACATTGCTACCGTCGCCCCCTGGACCGCTGAGACCCCTAACCTTTATCGTTTAGTGACCACGGTTAAAGATGCCGCAGGCAACACTGTCACGATCACCGGACAGAACATTGGCTTCCGCAACCTGAGTTGGGGCCGGGATGGCTTTAAAGTTAACGGGAAAGAAGTCATTTTTTACGGTGTCAACCGGCACGACCACTCAGCGATCAACGGGAAGGCCGTGACACGGGCGGAGATTCGGGAAGACCTCCGTCTGATGAAGGCATTCAACCTCAACGCCCTCCGTTGTAGCCACTACCCCAACGATCCCTACCTCTACGAATTGGCAGATAGTATCGGGATCTATGTGATGGACGAGACCAACCTCGAGACCCACAAAGCGGGTAACATGATCAGCAGTATGCCCATGTTTGCCACCGCCATGCTTGACCGGGCCATCCGGATGGTGGAGCGCGACAAGAACCACCCGAGCATCGTCAGCTGGAGCCTTGGCAACGAGGCGGCAACTGGTCCGAACCATGCCGCCATGGCAGCCTGGATCAAAGGGCGTGATGCCAGCCGGATGATCCATAACGAAGGGGCTGCGAGCAGTAGCTTTTCGATTGACGGCAGCGTGGGCTCAGATGCCGCTTACGTCGATGTTCGCAGTCGGATGTACACTCCCAAAGAACAAATGCGGAACATCCTCGCCATGGAAGACGACCGGCCCCTTATTTACTGCGAATACGCCCACTCGATGGGTAACTCCACGGGCCATCTGGACACTTTTGCCAACATGTTCCGGACCTACCCCAACTTTGCGGGGGGCTTCATTTGGGACTGGATCGATCAGGGCCTGGAAAAAACCGATGATCAGGGTCAAAAATTCATGGCTTACGGCGGAGATTACGGCGAAGACATCAACGACAACAATTTCCTGGCCAATGGCCTGATCTACAGCGATCAGACGCCCCAGCCAGCCCTTTTCGAAGTCAAACACGCCTTCCAGCCCGTTTCGGTCAGTCGCGTATCTCCGACAGAAGTAACGATCAAAAGTTGGCTCACCCACACCAACCTGAGTCAGTACGACATGGAGGTGAGGTCCGTCACGCAAGCCGGCACCAAGGTAATCTGGAAAGGTAGTGCTCCGGACGTTGCGGCGGGCGCGCAGGTGCAGTGGAAGTTGGAAGGAGGCATGCCGGCTGGCACTGACTATCTCGAATATGCTTTCCTCCAGCGGATGCCAGAATTTGGGCGTCCCGTTGGCTACGAAGTCGCTTTCGATCAGATCGAGCCCATCCTGTATGAGGATGCTGAAATGGACGACCGTATGGGACCCCGGACCCGCTATCAGGAAACCCCTTCCAGTCTTTTGCTCAGCAGCGGAAATACGGACGTTTACGTCGATGCCAAGACCGGCATCATTACAAACATCAAACGGGAAGACACCGATCTCTTCGCTGCCGCTCTCTCGCCCAACTTCTGGCGTGTCCCCACCGACAACGACAAACCAGCCGGTCTCGCACGGGCCTACCGCCCCTGGCGGGATGCCATCCCCACCCTGGTCGACAAAAGATACTCAACGAGTAACCTCTACATCACCCGTACCTATCTCGAAGGTAAGGTCACAGAGACTGTTCGCATCAGCTTCACGCCGGATAATGAACTGGAAATCACGCACGAACTCAGTAAAACCTCGGCAGACGCCGAGGTGCCCGGCTTCTTCCGCTACGGATTACAGACTGCCGTCAGCAAAGACTACCAGCAGGCCGATTGGTACGGGAGGGGCCCCGGGGAGGCTTACGCGGATCGTTTCCAGGGTATGCGCTTCGGACGGTGGAAATCCAGTACCGACGCCCTGACCGAGCCCTACATCAAACCCGCTGAGAATGGGAACCGTATGGATACCCGTTATCTCAAGCTCAGTGGTCCGGCCCTGCCGGACCTGGCCGTTTCAGGCTACTTCAACTTCTCCGTATGGCCCTATACCCAGGCCACACTGGAAGCCGCTGAGCACACCAACGAACTTACGCCTGCGGCCAACTTCACCCTCAACCTGGACTACGGACAGGCAGGTGTGGGCGGAGACAATAGCTGGCTCCCCAATGCCGGGCCATACGCCGAGCACCGCCTCTCGCTAGAGCGGCCGCTGCGTTTTGGTTTGGTCTTGAAGGTGGAATAATGCTGGGTTGGGACAAGGCGTAAGTAATTTCCTCATCCTATGTTAATGTTCAATATTCCGGTAACACCAGAATTTGCAATCTAACATTCGGGATGTACCATGGATAATTGCCGCCTAACATGCTTGGAACGCGTGGGCGCAAATCCTCAATCGTACATCCTGAATTGTGAATTGTAAATTTGCCTCCCCTACATCCGATGCATCTTTTGGCCCGGCGAAGCCGGACAAAAAATCATCGAATGGGTGAACTACTGCCCTGCTTCAAGCCGCCACAGTAGTTTGGACAATTCCCGCTTGTTTCCAGTAGTCAATGAGCTGCTGGAATTGTACCATGTTGAAATAGGAGTCTACCTCGAAACATATCCGCCGCTGCTCTGCGGCGAGGTGCAACACCATTTCATTGCGTTGTTGGTCTCCCAACAGCTCGTCTTTCACCGCTTTGAAGGATTCCTGAGGAAGTGCATACTCCTCCTGTAGCGTGATTTGCCGGACTTCGTCAAATTTAATCTCTTCTTTCAACTCCCCGGCCTTGGTCTTGATCCGAATGGTTGACTTCTCGATTTCCAACCAACTGTCTCCTGCGGAGGCCTCCATCTGCTTTTGATGACGAATTTTCAGCACGAATGCTGCGATATAGCCCACTATCATCAGCACCGTTAACCAAGCCGGGAAGTGGAAAAAGTTAGCCATAAACCCCATGGGAACAATTGGCAACAGGAGATACAGCAGCAACTTGCGCCGCAGTACGTAGTAGTTTTGATTCTCGATTATTCGGGCTCGGAACATAGGTTGTTTATTCTCATTATCACTTAACGGGTACAGAAATGGTAAAACCATTTCCGCAATGGAGTTCGTGCTTAAATTACGACATAATCTGTACTGTCAGGCCGGTTGGCCAATTAAATCTTCCAGTACCTACCAAACAAGCAGAAACTCCAGAGACCGACGTTTCCAAACACAGAACCTTGACCCAATCCTGACCCTACCCGCCTTTGGCTAACGTAACTTTGCCCACTATAACGGAATCCATCAATTTGCCCTGCCTCTGGCGGGGGTCGTAACCTGCGTTGTTGGCCGATTTCCCTGGTCAGTGCGCACAAGCCACCATCCGATGAAAAAAACCTATATCCTGGTCGCAGTAATGGCCATCGTTGCCGTAGCCATCGTCCTCAATGCAAGTGGTGATGTAGCTCCTTACGCGGACTTTGCCACCGCCACTGAAAGCGGCGAAACCGTCAAACTCGTCGGCACCCTGGTGAAGGACAAGCCGATGGTTTTCGAACCCACCGTAGATCCAAACAAGTTCAGCTTCTTCCTGGAAGACCAGGAAGGGATTGAACGCGAAATCATCCTCCTCAAAGGGAAACCACAAGATTTTGAGATGTCAGAATCTATCGTGCTGCAAGGGCGCATGAAAGGAGATGTCTTTATTGCTAAAGACATCCAACTCAAGTGCCCTAGCAAGTATAAGGACGAGGAGTCAATGATCCGCAACCTGGTTGAATAGGAGCTAACTGTTCTACCTCCTCCACTTCCCCCCCTCCCCCAAACTCCTAGCTTCTCAACATGAACGAAGTTCAATACATCGGTGAACACCTGGGGCCGCGCTACATCGGCCACTTTGCCCTTTTGTCCGCCTTCTTCGCCGGCACCCTCAGCCTGATCAGCTACTGGCTGAGTACGCGTTACCGCGATGAGAAATTACGGAGTAACCGCTGGCAGCGGTTGGGGCAACTGAGCTATCTGGCGCACGGAGCAGCCGTATTTACCGTGATCGGCACGATCTTCTACGCAATGCTCAACCAGTATTACGAGTACAGTTACGTGCACAACCACGTTAGTGCCGACCTGCAGCAACGTTACATCTTTGCGGCCTTCTGGGAGGGGCAGGAAGGAAGCTTCCTATTGTGGATGTTCTGGCACGTCATCCTGGGTTACGTCATTATGGTAACCGCCAAAAAGTGGGAAGGCCCGGTCATGACCGTACTGGCGGCAGTACAGGTCGTTATCCTGACCATGATTCTGGGCATACATTTTGGCTTTGGAGACTTTGCCATCAAGCTCGGGTCAAACCCAATGCTATTGTTACGGGAGACCCTTGAGGCTCCCATATTTGACCAGGCCGACTATGTAGGTCTGCTAAAGGGCAACGGACTTAACCCCAGCCTGCAGAACTACTGGATGACCATTCACCCGCCTACCCTATTCCTTGGGTTTGCGAGTACCATCGTCCCCTTTGCCTTCGCAATTGCCGGTCTTTGGCTCGGTGATCACAAAGGCTGGCTGCGGCCAGCCCTGCGCTGGTCACTCTTCTCCGGTGGTATCCTTGGCATCGGCATCCTCATGGGTGCTGCCTGGGCTTACGAAGCCCTGAACTTCGGTGGCTACTGGGCCTGGGACCCGGTGGAAAACACCAGTCTTGTCCCCTGGCTACTTATTGTTGCCGGCATTCATACGATCCTGATTGCCCGGGCTACCGGTCAGGGCATACGGGCCAGCTACATCTTCCTGCTGCTCGGCTTTCTGATGACTGTTTACAGTACCTTCCTGACCCGTTCCGGCATTCTGGGAGACACCTCTGTTCATGCCTTTACCGAAATGGGGCTGGAGTCTCAACTGCTCTTCTTCATCGGTTCATTTACCATCCTGGCCATCAGCATGATGGTTTGGCGGTGGAAAAGCGTACCTACGCCCGAAAAAGAAGAAAGCTCCAGCAGCCGTGAGTTCTGGATGTTTATCGGCAGTCTCGTACTTTTCATGTCTGCGGTATTGATCACAGGGGCAACCAGCCTCCCGGTCTACAACAGCATCATGGAGTTCTTCGACCCTACTTTTGATGGCCTGACCCTCGAGGATCCCGAGCAGACACACAACAACTTCCAGATTTACATTGGCATCTTCATCGGCATTATTTCCGGTGTTGCCCACTTCCTCCGTTGGCGGGAAGTGCAGTTTACGGCGCACAGAAAAGCCTTTTTGCTTCACTCGCTGGGCGCGGTCGCAGGTGCAGGCATACTGAGCTGGCTTACTACCCTTTGGATTCAAGCTCCCTCGTGGCAGCACTGGCTGTTGCTTTTCAGTGGCTGGTTTGCGGTATGGAGCAATGTAGATTACCTCGTTCGCTTCCTGAAGAAGGATGCCAAGACCTTCGGCTCCAGCCTCAGCCACATCGGCTTTGGGCTCATGCTGATCGGCATTCTTGCCTCCGGCACGAACAAGCGCATCATCAGCCAGAACCAGTTCCTGATGGAAGGTCTTACGGCAGAAGAAGAACTCGAGCGTACGTCCATCACCCTTTTCAAAGACATCCCCATCGGGATGGAAAACTACCAGTTGACCTTTACCGGTGATTCTATCCACGGCTTCAACCGTACCTACTTCGTCGACTACACGGAACAGGACACTACTACCGGGGAGATTACGCAGCAATTTACCCTGGAGCCCAACATCCTGTACGACCGCAAGTTTGAGAAAGTCGCCATCACGAACCCCAGTACCAAGCACTACTGGAACCGTGATGTTTTTACGGTGATCATGTCTATGCCAGCAGAAGAGCAAAGCATCAAAGACAAGCAAGCTAAAGAAGACAGCCTGCGCTACGTCGTAGCGCCGCTTGCGATTGGTGACACCTACAACTTCCGGGACACCGTCCGCTTCCGCTCCCGCCCGGACACCTTCCTGATCCGGAACTACACGGCTAGTCTTGAGTCTTTCGCTAAAGTCCCTGCCCACCCCGGCTACGAGCCAGAGCCAGGAGACATTGGCGTTTCTGCTACCGTTGTCATTAAGCGGGATGCCCGCAGCCAGGAGCAGTATCGCGAGCAGGTTGCGCTTGTCCTGCGTGACGGCCTCCTTTACCATTACCCTGCTCAGATCAACGACATTGCTACCCGGGTCAAGATTGACGAAAGTGTTTTTGACCTCTTACTGGTCAAGGATGAGGAGCTTGACTACCAGGAATTCAAGGTTAAACCCGGTGAGACCATCCGCTTCGGGGATAAGACGATCCTTTTTCAGGATTACCAGCCAGATCCAGAGGTACCTCACTACCAGCCAGAGCCTGGTGATGTCTCCGTCGCCGCCCTGCTACAGGCTTCCGACGAAGCAGGAACGACGGAAACGTTGGCACCCGTATTCGTCATCCGCCAGCAGACGCCAAACCGCATTCGGGATATGTCGGGTAATCTTGGCCTCTACGCCAACCTGACCAATATCAATACGGATAATGGGGAGGCAACCATCCTGCTTGCTCAGGCGCCACCGAACAAGGAGTTGCAAATCCCGGTAGCCATCGCCTCGAACGCAACGCGTTCGGACTGGATTACGCTTCAGGCCATTGAGTTCCCCGGTATTAACCTGTTTTGGTTCGGCACCATTGGTATGATGTTCGGTATGCTCATCAACATGGTCATCCGGTTACGCAGTAAGAAAGGATAGCCCTTCTTTGCTACCGTACCTGTGAGAACTCCGCCAGGGAGGGCACATATTGTCTTGCACATTGCTTGCACGGTTTCACCATGCACCCGCGTCCGCGCCCTATTGGTATGTAGTAGGCAACCAAAAAAAGCGGTTAGCAGCGGAGACCTCGACTGTTTCGACGGCATCCGCTCAAAAGCCATTCGGGGTAGTATTGTTGGAGGAGCTCTGCTTCGATTTGTTGTTCGTCGGAGCAGAGCTCCTCCACCAAAGTACCCACTACTTTTTGAACGGATACTTTCGGCGTAAAAGCGGAGTTGGCATTCAGTGGGACGTAACTATACCTACCTAAAGCAACGCAAGCAGTTTGTTTCCAAACAACACCATAAACAGGAGCAGACAGAGCACCAGTAGCAGGTTGCTACCCCAGCGATTCCTCAGGGAACCCACCCAGGCTGAATGGTTGTTCAAGTATAGGATGAGGATTGCGATAAAGGGCATAAAAAAAGCACCGGAAAGTGCGTAGGCCACACCAATCCAGTCTGGTCTCTTGAAGACTAATAAAAGTAATGGAGGCAGGGCCAGGTACCATAAATAGCCCCGATACAAGCGCGATCCGCTGATCGAACCGCTTTCAACATTTCCCCCATAGCGGGCCCGGTAGCGACGGACGAAGTCGGTAAACAGATACGGCACGCCATTCCAGACCCCCACCAGGGAGGTGAATACCGCCGCCCAAAAACCAATGAGGAACGCCCATCGTCCTGCTTCTCCGAGCACCTCGCTAAGCCGTTCGGCGATACTCAGGACAAGTCCGTAGCCCTTTACCTCTTCCGGCTGCACTCCGGCAGCAATAATCAATACCGCCATGCCGAAGATGGCCGTGAGCACGTAGGCTACCGCCAGGTCCGTACGCACCTCGGTCAGGGAGACGCTACCCAACGTCCGCTTCTCCCTCAGCCAGTAAGAATAACATAGAATGGTTAGGGTTCCCCCTACCCCTCCAATCAGGGCGAATACGAATAATAACGACTCATTATCGGTGATCCCACCCGGCAGGAAGGTGCCGCGCAAGACTTGCCACCAGTCTGGCGCCACCGCAAAAGCACTGCCCACAACAACCACAAACATCAGCCCGATGAAAAAGCGCATGAGCTTCTCTACGATTCGGAATCCCCCGAGGCGAATCAACATTACGGTCAGCAAGGAATGGATGGCTCCCCAGACGAGGGTCCCCCAGCGGTCCTCTAGGGGCAAAGGCAGGATCGTATTAGCGGCCAGCCCGGTATAACTGATCAGGGTACCCGCCACCAGGAAGGACCAGAACACCAGGTAGGCACCAAAATAGAGCGGGATGGCCCGGGGAAGTTTTTCCACCCATCCCTCCAGCAAGGTGGTTCCCGTTGCCAGCTCCCATTTAGCCAAACCTTCGTTGAGTGCATACTTCAGCAATGCGCCTACGGGGATCGCCCAGAGCAGCACCAATCCGTAACGGGCACCCCCGAGCGCGGAGAGCACCAGGTCGCCCGCTCCGACGCCGGTCGCGGCCACCAGAATGCCCGTTGATAAAGGAAAAGTAATTTTCTGCCGTGCCATGGTGGGAAGGTAGGGAATGCAATCGCTACCTTCGCCCTTAGCCATGAGTGATTTTGCTTCTCTGACATCACTGGACCGCCATCAGCAATCTTTCGACCTCGTATCTGAAGGGGCACTTTGGATTGATAAAACCGGTAAGATTACCGGCGGCAATACCGCCGCAGGCCGGCTCCTTGGGTACTCGAAGAAGGACCTTACTCAGCTCTCCTATTTCGAGATCAACCCCCACTTCAGCATGATGGGGTGGAAAAAATTTTGGAATCGTCTCCGGCAGGCGGATCACGAACAGCTTGACACCGAGTTTGTCAACGCCCAGGGGAGCCTTTTCAGCGTAAAAGGGCGAGTCAGTTTTGATGGAGCCAGCACGGAGACGCCGTTATGTTGTGTGGTGTTCGTCAGCACAGAAAGCGGCCGCCGGCAGGCGGACCTGCTGGAGGCCGTTCAGCGCAGTGGCAATGTCGGCGGTTGGGAGTATAACCTCTCCACCGGACAGGTGTACCTGGCTACTCCCATCCGGGAATGGCTGGGCTGGTCTCCCGAGCGGGATTTTTACCCTGCTGGAGAATTTCTGGAAAAGATCAAACCTCAACTACGCCAGGAAAGCCTGGGGGCTTTCCAGCATCAGCTGGAACAACTCTCGCAGCAGGCGACCGTCTGTGACCTCTCGCTTGAAATATTTGACGGAGAGGGTCTTGCTACTGTATTCCGCTTACAGGGCAACTCGGTAGAAAATGAGTTGGAAGTCTTTAAGATCTTCGGTGCTTTGCGCCCGGATACGGAAACCGCCACTCAATTAGTAGCAGGTACGGGAGACATTGCCTACCCATTTAGTCTCGATCGCATCTCTGAAGCGATCTACTGGGTCAACTTTGCCGATCACAGTATCAGTTTCGCCAATGCTCCGGCTTGTACGTTACTGGGCTACCTCCGCCAGGAGCTGGTAGGAATGCCAGTTACCAAACTCGGGCCGCCAGAGTTAGCACCGGAAACGCTTGCCCTTTTTGAGCAGCTACGCGAGCAGCAATACCTGGAGTATTCCTCCATAACGCAACGTAAAGACGGCTCACTGTTCCCTACCAGCGCAAAACTTCACTATTTCAGTCATGAGGATACGGAGTATGCCATTGTTGTTGCTCAGGACACCAGTCAGGAGCAGCAGGATGATCAGATGCTGCAACTCCACCGTACTACTCTGGACACCCTCCGCGAGTGGGTGATTTGGGTTGACGCGGATAACAAAGTGGTCCGCATGAATGCTGCAGCGCGGCGAAAGCTGCGCCGCCGGACCAGCCGTAAGCTGATCGGCCTGCCTATTCTGGAGTTGATGCCCGGACTGGAAATTCCTCCGCTGGCAGCCATCAGGCAGGAGCAACTGGATGGCCGGCAACGTTCCGACGCTTCGTTTGAATATCGGGACAGCAGTGGAAAAGACCGCATCCTGCAATGCCACTTTGTACAGGTTGCTGCGGAGTCCCGTATGTTCCTGAGTATCATTTGCCGGGATGTGACGGCAGAGGTCAACAACAAACGTCGACTACAGCAAGCGAAACGCCGCGTAGACGAGCTGCGTGCTCAACTGGAAACCGAAAACGAGGCCCTCAAAGAGCAAATAGAAACCGTTGAGGACAACGGTGCCATTATCACGGTCTCCAAAGACTACCAAAAAGTACTGGGGCAGGTTGCCCAGGTTGCGGGGACGGACTCTACCGTCCTGGTAACCGGAGAAACGGGTACGGGCAAAGAGTTGCTCGCCCGCTCTATCCACAACTTTAGCAACCGCAGCCACCGGCCAATGGTCAGCGTGAACTGTGCTGCTCTGCCCGACAACCTCATCGAAAGTGAGCTGTTCGGCCACGAACGCGGGGCATTTACGGGGGCCTACTCCCAGAAAAAAGGGAAATTTGAGCTAGCTGATAAAGGCACAATTTTCCTCGACGAAATCGGGGAGCTCCCGCTGGATATGCAGGCGAAGATCCTGCGGGCGCTACAAGAGGGGGAAATACAGCGTATCGGATCTACAGAGGTTATCAAAGTAGACGTAAGGATAGTAGCGGCTACTAACCGGGACCTGGAACAAATGATCGGTTCGGGTAAATTCCGGGAAGACCTGTTTTACCGTCTGAACGTTTTCCCGATCCATAACCTGCCTTTGCGTGAACGTAAAGAAGACATCCCCGTTTTGGTAAATCATTTCACCCGCATTTACGCCGACAAAATGGGGCGCCCCGTTCGTCACATCAACCCTCGCGACCTGGATAAGCTCCAGGATTATAGTTTCCCCGGAAACGTAAGGGAGCTCATTAACCTGGTTGAACGGGCTGTTATCACCTCCAATACATCGACGCTGAATTTGGGAGAATCTTTAAGGGCGCTCCGTCGCAGCGAGCAGAGTCAGGGGCTCTCCCTCAGCGGAGAGATGGTGACTTTCGAAGAGATGCAGCGCCGGTACATCATTGAAGCGCTAAAGCGCACCAAGGGTAAAGTTACCGGCCCGGGAGGAGCTGCGGAAATCCTGGATGTTAATGGCCGCACCCTGATGAGTAAGATGACTAAATTAGGGATTAACCGGAACGAGTATACTACCTGATGGGTGGTCTGGTGGTCCTTTAATCTGTTAGGCAGTCATGACCGTCTACCAGGCTGAACGTCTGAGACATAGGATGAGCCTCCTTAATCCCACCAAAGGTGGTCTCAGGAGGACACATACTGTGTCCAGAAAACGCGTTTATGGGTTGTTCAGGGTCGCTGCTCATAGTATGCGTCAGCTTTTAATGCGATTTCCCTGAGCAGCAACCAAGCATCGTTACCAAACCTCGCGTTACTATATTACCTACGTATTCGGCACTTGTAACAATCAGGTGTCCGGCGAAGTAAAAATCACTTGCTTCGGTGTCTCAGGTATAACCTACTAATGCCTACCTTCGCAACATGTCCAGTTTCGTAGTATCTGCCCGTAAGTATCGCCCCGTTCGCTTCGATGAAGTGGTTGGCCAGCAACACGTGTCGCAGACACTGAAGAACGCCCTCCAGACGGACCATCTCGCCCACGCCTTCTTGTTCTGTGGTCCGCGAGGTGTTGGTAAAACGACCTCTGCCCGGATTTTGGCTAAGGTGCTCAACTGTCTTGACCGTACGGAAGACTATGAGCCTTGCAACAAATGCCAGAGTTGTGTCTCCTTCGACAGCGATGCCAACATTTACATTCGGGAGCTCGATGCCGCCAGCAATAACTCCGTTGATCACATTCGGGCGCTCAATGAGCAGGCCAGGATTCCCCTTGATGAGGGTAAGAGCAGGGTCTTCATTGTTGATGAGGTCCATATGCTTTCGCAGGCAGCCTTTAACGCTTTTCTGAAAACGTTGGAGGAACCACCAGAACGAACGGTCTTCATTTTGGCGACCACGGAGAAGCACAAGATCATCCCGACCATCCTTTCGCGGTGTCAGGTCTTTGACTTTAAACGGATACAACCTAAGGACATCATCGTCCACCTGCAGGAAATCTGCAAAAAGGAGGGAATTGAAGCGGAGGAAGATGCGCTGCACATCATCGGCCAGAAGGCCGATGGGGCGCTACGGGACGCGCTCTCTATTTTCGACAGGATCACCTCTTCCAACAGTGAGAAGATCACTTACGAAGGCGTCATTGAGAACCTCAACGTCCTGGATTATGATTACTTCTTCCGGGCGACGGATTACGTGCTCACCGAAGACCGGGGCGGCATGCTCCTGCTCTTTGATGAGGTACTCCGCAAGGGTTTTGACGAGGACCTCTTTTTGAATGGCCTCGCAGCCCACGTTCGTGACTTACTGGTATGTAAGGATGCTGAGACCCTCAAGCTCCTGGAAGTGGGTGAACGACTACGTGAGCGTTACCACCAGCAGGCAGCTATTGCTCCTTCGGATCTTTTGTTGACCATCCTCAACATAGCTAACGACTGTGACCTTGGATTCCGGATGGCGCGTAACAAACGCCTCCACGTGGAGATGAGTTTGCTCAAAATGGCCGCCGTGAGGCGGGCCTTCAGAAATGAGCCCACCGTCATTGCCCCCGTTGTTCATAACGCTGCACCTGCGGCCGCGCCGGAAAAAAAAACGCCTGAGCTAACTGAAAATGTAAGTGAGGAGCCAACAACAGCGAAAGCCGCCGCCTCCTCTGCCCCGGCAACTGCTCCCTCTGCTACACCTCCGACAGCAACTGCTTCCGCAGAAACTACCAGCCCAACAACCTTTCAGAAAGTTGACCTGGGGAGCATGTTAGCTGAAATTGAAGACGAAGAGGAAACCGTTAATCCCGCAGAACTTCCACCACTCAACCAGGAAACCCTTCAACATGCCTGGGACACCTTTCTGCGTGACCACGATGGCTCCACGTTAGCCTTACACCTCAAGATGGCCAGCCCCAGCGTCAACGGGGAAGAAATTGAGGTAAGGATTGGCTCCCAGCGCGTAATGGCTTCGGTACGGGAAGACAAGGAACTGATCAACCATTTACGAAAAACCTTCGCTCGACCGGATTTGGTAATGCTGCTAAAGGTTGATGAAAGCCTTCGCCCCCAGCAGGCCCCAGTGAAAAAAAGACTGACTGCCCGCGATAAGTTTTTACGCATGCGGGAGAAAAATCCGGCCATTGATGACCTCCGTAAGCGCTTCGAATTACGCCCCGAGGAGTAATCATCCAAAAAATCTGCCGTAGGTTTGTGCCGCCTAACCAATGCCAATGACAACCATAATCTCCGGCACCAACCGTTCCAACAGCCGTACCAGTATCGTCGCAAACGCCTATGCAGCCTTACTTGCAGCCGCAGGAGAAGACGTTAAAGTCCTCGATTTATCCGAGGTTGATTTCAGCTACTTCTCGGAAGACATGTACTCTGCAGATGGTATTTCTGCGAAGCTGGCGGAACTTCAGGATACTTTTATTTTGGCTGCGGACCGACTAGTTTTCTGCATACCAGAGTACAATGGCTCCTTCCCTGGAATTGTCAAAACCTTCATTGATGCGATTTCCGTTCGAGAGTACGGACGCAACTTCAAGGGAAAGACCATCGGTATGATTGGTATTGCCTCCGGGCGCTCCGGGAATATCCGGGGGATGGACCACTTATCGACCTCTCTTGGCTATATGGGTGGTTGGATTCTGCCCAACAAATTACCCGTAAGCAGCGTTGAAGGCCTGCTTGATGCAAACAACGAACTGGTAGATGCCTCAACAATTGCTGCACTAAAAAAGCACGCCGAAGAACTAATTGCTGCTTAAAACCGTAACCTTATATAGCACCGCCTGAAAATCCTGTAACGTAAATCCCACACGAAAGCTCCTATGTCGAAAAATTTACTAATTGTCGAGTCTCCCGCGAAAGCGAAAACCATTGAGAAAATTCTGGGTAAGGACTTTACCGTAGCCTCCTCCTACGGCCATATCCGGGACCTTGACAAGGGCGACAATGCCGTCGACATCGAGCAGGATTTCAAGCCTAAGTATGTCGTCAGTCCGGAAAAGCGGAAAACGGTGCAGAACCTTAAGGCTGCCATGAAAAAAGTCGACACGGTCTGGCTCGCAACGGATGAAGACCGCGAAGGAGAAGCCATTAGCTGGCACCTTTGTGAAGTACTGAAGCTACCGGTAGATTCCACCAAGAGAATCGTCTTTCGGGAAATTACACCACCAGCCATCAAAGCGGCGATTCAAAACCCACGTCTTGTTGACGTCAACCTGGTGAACGCTCAACAAGCGCGCCGGGTACTAGATCGTCTGGTGGGCTACGAGCTTTCCGGTGTACTGTGGAAAAAAGTAAAGTTTGGCCTTAGTGCCGGACGCGTACAATCGGTCACCGTTAAACTGGTGGTAGAGCGCGAGCGCGAGATCATGGGCTTTACGCCAGTTCCCTTCTTCCGGGTGAACGCCATCTTTACCGTACGTAATGAGCAAGGGCGGAACGTTTTGCTGAAAGCTGAGAGCCCGGCCCGCTTTGACAATAAGGCAGATGCTGAGACTTTCCTCACCAAGTGCATAGGTGCGGATTTCAAGATTGAAGACATTGACGTCAAGCCCGCCAAGCGCAAGCCGGCGGCACCTTTCACGACCTCTACCCTGCAGCAGGAAGCCAGCCGTAAGCTCTACATGAATGTGGAACGGACGATGCGCGTTGCGCAGCGACTCTACGAAGCAGGATTGATCACCTATATGCGTACCGATAGCATCAGCCTTTCGGAAACAGCACTGAGTGCCATTGAAAAGGAGGTTAAATCGGCCTACGGTGATAACTACAGTCAGGTTCGGCGCTTCAAGAGCAAGAAGAAAGACGCCCAGGAGGCGCACGAAGCCATTCGTCCGACCTACATCGACCGTCACTCCATCACCATTGGCGATCGTGACGAGCAGCGCCTCTACGAACTCATCTGGAAAAGGACCATTGCCAGCCAGATGTCGGATGCCTTACTCGAAAAGACAACCGTAAACATTGGTGTTTCTACCGTCCCCGATGCTCGCTTGAAAGCGACCGGAGAGGTGTTGAAATTTGACGGTTTCCTTAAAGTTTACCTGGAGGGTAAAGACGATGATGAGGAAGAAACCGAAGACACCGGTATTCTGCCTCCGCTCTCCGTTGGGCAGGTATTGCCCCTGGCGGAAATGACCGCGACCCAGCGCTTTACGCGTCCTCCCGGTCGCTACAGCCAGGCGAGCCTGGTAAAAAAGCTGGAGGAGCTCGGTATCGGACGGCCGTCCACTTATGCGCCTACCGTTTCGAAGATCATGGACCCCAAGCGGGGATACGTCACCAGTGAAACCCGCGAGGGGAAAGAGCGTGCTTACGATGTGCTCACCCTGAAGAACGGTTCCGTGACCAGTGAGACCAAAACCGAGATGACAGGCGCGGTTAAAAACCGCCTCTTTGCCAGCGATATTGGCATGGCTGTGTCGGACTTCCTGGATACCCACTTTGAAGACATCATGAACTACAATTTCACCGCAGAGGTGGAAGAGCAGTTTGACGATGTTGCCCAGGGGCAGATCTCGTGGACCCAGATGCTGAAGGATTTCTATCTACCCTTCCACGACAACGTGGAAGACACGACGGAAAATGCCGACCGCGTATCCGCTGAACGTATCCTGGGGCACGATCCTGAAACGGGACGTACCGTTTTGGTGCGGCTTAGCCGCAACGGTCCGGTATTGCAGCTTGGAGCCCCCGACGAACTCGTACCGGATGAGAAGCCCAAATATGCCAACCTGCCTCCGGGCATGAGTATGGAAGAGGTGGATCTTGAGATTGCCCTGCCCCTCTTTGCCCTTCCGAAAGTTCTCGGAGAGGTAGAAGCTAAAGAAACTGCGGTGGGCATTGGTCGCTTCGGCCCCTACGTCCGCTGGGGAGATACCTTTATCAGCCTCGACAAAGGAGAGGATCCGCACGCCGTAGACATGGCACGGGCCAAGGAGCTCATTGCCGCCAAGAAAAAAGCCGACGCTCCCGTTATGACCTACAAAGGTCTAGACGTTACCCAGGGTAAAGGCCGCTTTGGGCCTTTCCTGAAGTGGAGCGGGATGTTCATAAACATCCCTAAGCGCTACAACCCGGACAACCTCAGTCAGGATGAGATGATTGAACTTATCCAGGCTAAAGAGGAGAAGGAAGCCAACCGCTACATTCAACGCTTCCCCGAGGAGAAGATTGACGTTGAACAAGGTCGTTGGGGACCATTCATCCGTTTTAAAAAGAAGTCCATCAAGATCCCTAAGAATAAAAAGGGAGAACGGATGACCCGTGAACAGGCCGCAGAGCTAAGCCTCGACCAGGTAAAAAAATACATCACGCTGGAAATGCCAGATGCTTTCAAGCCAAAGAAAAAGGCAGTTCGAAAGAAAAAGGCACCGGCGAAGAAGAAAAAGTGATTTAAGCTAAGACATCGGAAGACAACTGTCCAGCATCACCACAAGACTACAAGACTACATTTATGGCTGACGAGAAAAAAGCCCCCAAGCAAAACCAGCTTAACATTGAACTTCCCGAAGAGATTGCGGAAGGCATTTACAGCAACCTTGCCATCATTGCCCACAGCAATAGTGAGTTTGTGGTAGATTTTGTGCGGATTGTACCGAACGCACCAAAGGCCAAGGTGAAAAGCCGGGTAATTTTAACCCCACAGCATGCGAAACGTCTGTTGAATGCTTTGGCGGATAATGTCCAGAAATTCGAGAAGCAGTTTGGCCCTATCGGCGAGCCCAATGGCGGCAACAAGGGTCCGAACTTCCCACCGATGAGTTTTACGCCTACCGCTCAGGCGTAGACAATGCTTAACTATCCGGCGGTTTCCAGTTTCAGGCGCGGACGCAGGTGAAAAGTTGGTTATGGAGCAAAGATTTCTTTGCCGCAGGCTTTCTCATTTCCAGCCTAGTTGTATATTTGCAGCCGCTTAGGACACCACCTTTAATATGTGGTGCTTTCCTCCCGCAACTTTTCGTGAAAGCACGGCGGTTATCGGAGCAGCATTAAGCGTCAGGGTCGATTAGCTCAGTTGGTTTAGAGCGTTGCATTGACATTGCAGAGGTCACTGGTT
>CAZTTF010000228.1:0-2900 GCA_964616365.1 uncultured Lewinella sp.
TTTCCGACAAACCATTTTCCCCATCACCGACGTTATATTTACCCAAAGTATTCCCCGAAAGACTATGTCCTTACGTAAACTATCACTCGTTTTCCTTCTTCTCTGCGCCGGAACCGCTCTGCGGGCTTCGACCATGCTCATCCCGATGGATGAGTCGCAGACCGACCACCTAAAAGCCTATGGCATCACCTACTGGGTGTTGGAAAACCAAATGAGTGCCTGGTGGCTGCTCAACTATCGTGGAGGAAGCTTTGCCTTCCCTCACAGCCGTGCTTTCGAGCGGGAATGCCTGACGCGTGGCGTCAAGTATGAAGTAATTCCTGACGCGAAGTTTAATAACATCCTGGCTGAAATCGCTAATCCTGAGAAGAACATGGATGCAATGAAGCTGGACAAGGCCCCCAAGATTGCTGTCTATACCCCCTCGTACAACTTCCGGGAAGGTACCCAGGTACAACCCTGGGATGATGCCGTGACACTCGTGCTTACTTACGCGGAGATTCCTTACGAGACTGTGTATGACAACGAAGTGCTGGACGATCGTTTAGCAGAATACGACTGGTTGCACCTGCATCACGAAGATTTTACCGGGCAATTCGGGCGTTTTTACCGTAGCTTTCATACTGCCCCCTGGTACCGTAGGCAAGTCGCTTATCAGGAAGGGTTAGCGGAGGAAAATGGTTTTGAAAAAGTAAGCCAGTTAAAACTTGCTGTCGTTAAGAAAGTCCGGGAATTTGTAGGCGGTGGCGGCTTTATGTTTGCCATGTGTTCGGCAACGGATAGTTTTGATATCGCCCTGGCGGCCGACGGGGTGGACATCTGTGCTCCGTACTACGACGGAGATCCCATTGATCCGCAGGCCCAGAGCAAACTGGATTTCAGTAGAACTTTCGTTTTCGAAAACTTCAAACTGCGTCGTAATCCCCTGGAATATGAGTTCAGCGACATCGACCACAACCCGCGCTCGGTCGCTCAGAATCAGGACTATTTCACGCTCTTTGACTTCAGCGCCAAGTGGGACCCTGTACCCACTATGCTTACCCAAAATCACACCCGTACCGTAAAAGGATTTATGGGGCAGACTACGGCTTTCCGCAAGTCTAATATCAAGTCGAGTGCCCTGATTCTCGGGGAGAATAAACCTGCCGATGAGGCTCGTTACCTGCACGGAAATTTCGGAGAAGGTTTTTTCTCGTTCTACGCGGGCCACGACCCCGCAGATTACCGCCACTTGGTGAATGATCCCGAGACGGACCTGAGCCTTCACCCGAATAGCCCTGGCTACCGGTTGATCTTGAATAATATCTTGTTCCCGGCGGCTAAGAAGAAAAAGCGGAAGACGTAGAATGGGTATCCCGCTAAACACTAGTGGGGTCTGCTCTAATTATTAATTAGTCGGAGCAGAGCTCCTCTACCAAGGTAGAGTCCACTACTTTTTGAACGGATACCAGAAAGAGGGAGCTAATGCTGTAGTACCACCAAAAGGTCAGACGATCAGACTAATGGATCCCCTGGCTCAAATACCGGTCCCCCCGGTCGCAGATGATGCAAACGATCAGGCCTTCATCGAGCTCCTCGGCCAGCCGCAGCGCGGCTGCGGTTGAGCCTCCTGAACTCATGCCGGCAAACAAGCCGGCCTCGCGGGCCAGGGTACGCATGGTGGCGATGGCTTCTTCCTGACTGACATCAATCTTGCGGTGTACTACCGTGTCGTCATAGATCTTCGGTAAAAAGGCGGGGCTCCAACGACGAATTCCCGGAATCCGACTATCGTCCTGCGGCTGAACGCCAACGATCTGCACGGAGTCGGATTGTTCACGCAGGTACCTGCCAGTCCCCGTAATGGTGCCCGTTGTCCCCATGCTGGAAACAAAGTGGGTAATCTCCCCATTGGTTTGGTCCCATATTTCGGGACCAGTTGTCCGGTAGTGGGCCTTCCAGTTGTCATCGTTAGCAAACTGATTAAGTTGGAGATACGCTCCGCTATCTTCCATCTCCTGGGCAAGCTCACGGCTGTATTCAATTGTTTTTTCTGCAGGAGTGAGGATAACCTCCGCGCCGTAGGCGCGCATGGTCTTAATCCGTTCCGCCGTCGCACTCTCGGGCATAACCAGGGTAATCGGAATCCGCAGCTTGGCCGCAATCATAGCCATTGCAATGCCCGTGTTTCCACTTGTTGCTTCAACGATAGATTTTCCACTATCAAAATCACCACGCTCCCAAGCGCCAAGAATCATACTTAAAGCTGCCCGGTCCTTTACACTACCTCCGGGATTTTGCCCCTCCAGTTTGCCAAATATTTGAACCGCTGGATTATCGGTCAAATCGCTCAGGTCCATTAGCGGAGTGTTGCCAATAAGAGAGAATAGAGTAGACATAAGGTGTGCCTTTAACTGGGGTGGGACTAAACAGATGAGGGATAGCTGGTGCCAATCCGAAAGAAATCAACAGCAGGCATAATGATCGTACGAACGCCTACAAGTAAATGTTTCGGTCTTGATTAGGTTGAATGTTACGAACTAGACGAGACTTCTTCTTTTGCCTGTTTGCAGGTCTACCATCCTTCCTCCTTTGTCGGATACATAGCGCTGAATAATCCGGGCGGTATCCGGATGACTGCGCAGCGGTTTGATCGAACTTATGATGGAGGGAATATCGTGTGCCTCCTCCTTACTGATAAAGGCAAAACCGCGATAGGCGCCGTCCTGTACCAGCACTACGGCTTCCTCTTCATGTGTACGTCCTCGGTCAAACAGCAAAAAGTCATCATCGAAGACCTGACGTAGGCGCAGACGGGCTTCCTCGGCTCTTTGGTTGTACGCTTCCGGTGTTTCATGACCTCCACAGCCACCACGGCACTGTTTGAGGTGGTAATGAAAGCAGGCTGAGCGGTTGGTTGT
>CAZTTF010000229.1:0-11631 GCA_964616365.1 uncultured Lewinella sp.
GAGATTTGAAATTTGAGATCTGAAATTTGATATTGCTGGATGCCCATTCTTGCAAATGAGGCACCTACCTTAATATCGCATTTCAAACATCAAACATCAACTTTCAAATATCAAGATGATGTGGGGGTGGTAGGATTCGAACCTACTCAGCCGAAACACTGGATTTACAGTCCAGCCCACCTCTCCAACTGTGGCGCACCCCCGGCGTGTTCAGATTACCTCAACTTGTGGTGGAGAAACCACAAAGTGGAGCCGATAGACGGATTCGAACCGCCGACCAGCTGATTACAAATCAGCTGCTCTACCAGACTGAGCTATATCGGCTTAAACTGGCAATCTGAACCAAATTTTCAAGTACCCTTCAGGTCATTTTCCCAAAGCGATTGCAAAGGTAGTACCTTTCTTACAATTGACAAAACATGATGAATTTATTTTTTAGTTGCACATCTTTTTCTTTTTCTCAGAACAGCTATTCCTTTGTCTTTGGGGGCTTTCGCTCAGGTTTTTCAGCACCCTGCGGGTGCGCTTGCTGATAAATATCTTTAAGGCGGGCCACATTATTATGCGTGTAAAGTTGGGTTGCAGCCAAATTTGCGTGCCCTAACAATTCTTTGACGGCGTTCAGGTCTGCCCCTCCTTCCAATAGGTGAGTCGCAAAAGTGTGGCGCAGTACGTGTGGGCTACGCTTTCCCTCTTTCGTAAAATCTCCCAGATAGGAGACTACTTTATTGTAGACATATTTAGGATACAACCGCCGGCCTCGGTCCGTTAAGAGTAACGCAGGTGTTTCGGCGGCACCCCAGACGCTGTTGCGCAGCGCGCCGTAACACTCCAATAATTCTGCAAGTCCAGGGCCAAAGGGCACCAGCCGCTGTTTATTTCCTTTACCCCGGACACTAAGTCGCCGGCGCCCCTGATCAACATCCATCTCGTCAAGTCCGATCAACTCTGCCCTCCGCATACCAGTACTATATAATAAGGACAGCAACAGATGATCCCGTAAGGAAGAAAAATCCTGGTTCTGCACCGGATCCGGAAAAGCACTAAACAACCGACTCAAATCCTGCCCCGGGATGGTGGCAGGTAACCTTTTGGACAACTTAGGAATCGGGATACGCAGAGAAGGGTTCTCCTGTTGCTGTCCCCGACTATGCCGATAAGCGTAAAAGGCTTTGACCGAAGACAGCTTGCGGCGAATGGAAGACGGTGCAAGTTTATCCGTCATTAATTGTACCAGCCAGGCCTTGATCATTTCACGGGTCACCGTTCCTGGCTTGGTTACGCCGTACTGGTCCAGGCAAAACTGGGCAAATTGCATCAGATCCGCTCGGTAAGCCGTAATCGTATGCTCACTTAATCGGCGCTGATGAGCAAGGTGAGCAAGAAATTCGTGAAATTGCAAAGGGCTTGATCGTTTTTCGAACCTAAAAATAACGTGAGATTTGGCAACGATGCGTGGCTTCTTCTTCTTGAAGTAAGCCAAACACTTATGTCGGGTTCATTTAGTCTGTTGATCGGCAAATGCCCCTACCCTGCTAGCGTAACCGATCCCCTGCACCAGCGGCCGCGCCCCCTCCTCCCCTGTCGGGTTTTACTGAGCATCTAGTCGGGCAATGGCTTGCAGTGCCAGATCGTAATCGGGCGCAAAGCGCAACGCGACTTCATAGTCCGCCCGGGCTTCGTCCGGC
The DNA here is from genome assembly GCA_964616365.1 of uncultured Lewinella sp. Lineage (GTDB taxonomy): Bacteria > Bacteroidota > Bacteroidia > Chitinophagales > Saprospiraceae > Neolewinella. Next base: position 1,689 of record CAZTTF010000229.1, read on the forward strand.
TGCCCCAGTAGCTCACTGGCGTAACCGCGGAAAAAGTAGCCCCTGATATGGACGGGATCATTTTTAATGACCAGGTCAAATTCTTTTCTGGCACGAACAAAGCTATCCTGTTCCATAAACAACAAGCCTGCGTTGAAATACCCTGCCACATACTGCCGGTCGGCAATGCTTGCCGCCCGGTAAGTCTCTATTGCCGCTGTAAGTTGTTCGGTGTCGCGCAGATAATCAGCCTGAGCGTGCAGCGCAACCGGATCATTGGGGTCAATGGCAACTGCTGCTGCAAAATACTGTTCTGCACGGGGCAATCCCTTTGCCTGCAAGAGCTGACCAAGCGTGATAAAGGCATCGGTAAGGTCAGGATCAATCTCGGTCGCCTCTTCGGCTGCTTTGATTGCCCGGGCGGTATCTCCTGTTTCCAGAAAAGTTTCGGACAGCAACAGGTAAGCGTCAGGGTTACGGGCGTCTACCCGGATTACCTCATTTAGAGAAGAAATTGCTCCATCGTACTGCTTAAGGACCAACTGGGTCTCTGCCAGCCGCAGTTGCGTCTCAACATTATCAGGTTCCAGCGCGGCTGCCCGTTCAAGGGTACGCAAAGCCAGTCGACTCCGATAGTAGTCCAGGTATACATCGGCCAGGTTGTAGTGATAGATGATATTGGTACTGTCAATTGCCAGTGCTTGCTGCATGTCAGCAATCGCAGCGTCGTAATTTTCTTTGTCGTACCACATGGTTGCTCGCTGTGCGTACAAATCGGCATTAGCCGGATCAGCTGCAATAGCGACTGAAAGCTGATCTATTGCGGGGTCACCACTAACGATTTCTGTTTCAGCGACGGGAGGGGCCTGCTGGCAAGCGCTGAGGGCACACAGCAAAAAGACCAATAAACACAGCCAACGGCAGTCAGTAGAGAAGAGCAAACGAATCATGGGGGTTATTTTCGCGACAAAGATACTTCAACTGCACAGGTTAGCATGCGGCGCTATGAAAGTCGCAGCATTCGTCGCAGTACTGATATCCACAACGCACACCCCCTCCTGATTATGGCCCGACCGCTGCTTGAATGTATTGTCAATGTTTCCGAAGGGAGCAATCGCTCCACCCTCAGTGCCATCGCCGATGCCATCAATGCCATTTCCGGCTGTCAACTATTACATCAGGATAGTGGAGCCGGCGCAAATCGTACCGTTTTCACCTTCGCCGGGCATCCAGATGCTGTTTTTGCCGCAGCAGAGCAAGTCTACGCCATCGCTGCCACGACGATTGACATGCGCGAGCACCGAGGCACCCACCCCCGCATCGGAGCAATTGATGTTTGTCCTTTTGTCCCGATTGCCGGCATAACGTTGGAAGAAGTGGTGGCGCGGACGCAGGAGCTGGGGAAGGTTATCGGGCAAAGACATGACATCCCGGTTTTCCTCTATGAAGCCTCAGCTACTGCTGCTCACCGCCAGAACCTGGCCGCTATTCGTAAAGGAGAATATGAAGGTCTGGCGGAGAAAACTACGTTGCCCGAGTGGCAACCCGACTTCGGCCCGGGCTGGAACGCCCGGACGGGAGCCACCGTCATCGGCGCCCGACCATTCCTCATTGCGTGGAACATCAACCTTGCGCCCGAAGCAAGCCTCCGGCAAGCCCGGCAGCTTGCCCGCCGGCTCCGCGGCAGCGGATACCGCGGCACCCCCGGCTTATTCCCCGGCCTGAAGGCAATTGGCTGGCATATCGCAGAATTCGGTCGCTGCCAGGTCAGCTGCAATGTTGTAGATGCCGATAAAACCAACCTCGCCCGCGTTTACCTTACCGCCGTTAATCTTGCGGACGAACTGGGAATCAAGGTAACCGGCTCTGAACTCATTGGCCTTATTCCGGAAAAACATCTTCGGGCAGCAGGCAAATCGTTTGCCTTCGGCAACGACCCCGACGAAGCACTGGACGCCGCCGTGTCGGTACTTGGCCTTGACGACCTCGAGCCGTTTGACTGGCGCAAGCGAGTGCTGGAGCGTGTGATGCAGGCGGAATAATATAACGCGAGGTTTGGCAACGATGCTTAGTTGCTTCTTGTTGAAGTGGACTGAACACTTATTTTTGGTTTATTTCGTCTGTTGGTCTTTTAGTCTGTTAGGCAGTCATGACCGCCTAACAGACTAAAAGACCAACAGACTTGATGATCACGGGAATTAGAGCATGATAGTCAGCAACTTGCATTATTATCTCGTCCAAACCTGACGTTAATATAACTCGAGGCTTGGCCATCGTTGTCAGGTATCTCCTCACTAAACAAGCCAAAGGTGCTCCACCGCTCCACCTTGCCTGGTGATGTGAATTATCCGGAAATCAGAATCACCGCTCCCCTATCCGATTAAGCGCACGCTACGCCCCGACTTCCAGTTGCATACCATCGTATCCGGCATCTACCCCGGGAGGTAGCATTGCCTGCAGCTCGGCTGCTGTTCCCATCCTATGACTGAAGTGAACGAGTACTCCGCGGGCAGGGTCGAGTTCCCGCAGAAATCCCAATGCTTCCGCTAAAGAAAGATGGGAGTGGGTGCCCTGGTGATGGAGGGCAGAGATAACCACGGTTTTAGCGCCCTTACAGCGCTCCAAGGTAGCTGGCGGCAAGGATTTCACGTCGGTCAAGTAAGCCAGGTTACCCCAACGGAATCCTAAAATAGGAAGTTGACCGTGGGTAACTTCCAGCAAATCCAGCGGAAGCCCCCCAAACATCAGTCGATCTCCGAAAGCCACTTCACGAATATCGAGGCGCGGGACACCAGGATAGTCACTAAAAGCATAAGCAAAGCGCGACCTTAGGTCTTGCGCAACCCGCTGAAGGCAGTACACCGGCATATCGATTTTCTGGCGAAAACAGTATGGACGTACGTCATCAAGCCCGGCTGTATGGTCATTATGTTCGTGAGTTATCAGTACACTATGGAGGGCTTCCACCCTGGCCCGGAGCAACTGAGTTCTGAAATCAGGGCCAGCATCAATGGCCATTACCTGATCGTTCGCACGTAGTAGTGCGGCGGAGCGATGTCTTTTATCCCGGGGATCCCGGGAAGCGCAGGTCGGACAATGGCAGCCCAGTACCGGCACCCCTTGCGAGGTTCCTGTTCCCAATAAGGTCAGGGTGTGGGCATCTTCTTGCATCGTTTACAGTTGTTGCTCCCAGGCCCAGGCTGTCCGCATGATCTCTTCCACTCCTAGCTTTGGTATCCAGCCAAGAATCTCCTCCGCCTTGCTCCGGTCTGCATACACCGCTACGACATCTCCTGCGCGCCGTGGGCCTAGTTCATAATCTAAAGCCTGCCCGCTCACTCGCTCAAAGGCTTTGATCATTTCCAAAACCGTCAGCCCCTTACCAATACCCAGGTTAAACAATTCCGGATTTTTCTCCCCTTTACCGGCCAGCATAAACTGTAGTGCCAGCGTATGGGCGTGGGCCAGGTCCTGAACGTGGATATAGTCTCTGACGCATGATCCATCACGCGTAGGATAGTCAGTACCATACACCATCATCCCCTTGCGCTTGCCCGCCGCAGTTCTTGTAATCACCGGCACCAGTGAGGTGGGTGGATTGCTAGGGTCCTCTCCGATCTTTCCGCTCTGGTGAGCCCCTGCCGGATTGAAGTAACGCAAGAGGACAGCCTTAAAACCTGGTACTACACGACAGTAATCGACAAGCAAGTCTTCCCCTATCTGCTTAGTCAGTGCATAGGGGCTCTCCGCCTGTTTGCGTGGTGTGGCTTCTTTTACCGGTAGTTCATCTGCATTCCCGTAAACTGAACAGGAACTGGAAAATACCAGGTTGCTACTTCCCTGTTGTTCGAGGCCCTCTATGACATTGAGAAGGCTATTCAAATTATTGCGGTAATAGGCTAGCGGCATTTCCACACTTTCGCCGACCAGCTTATAGGCAGCAAAATGAATAGCGCCGTCGATCTTTTCCTCCCGGAACATCGCAAGGGTCGCTTGTCTGTCCGCCAGATCAATCACGTGGTTTTTCACCTTTACCCCCGTAATTTCTTCAATACCTGCTAAAACATCTGGCCGGGAGTTGTGATAATTGTCAGCGCTGACGACCTCAAACCCGTGCTGGATCAGGTCGACAATAGTGTGGGAACCGATGTATCCGGTTCCTCCGGAAACGAGTATTTTCATGGGGTAACGTCAGTTTAACGGGATAGGGCGCTCAAATCCCGGCAGCACTCAATCTGATTAGTATTCAGCTAGTGGACTCTGGCAAGTTAACCAAGATTCGGGAAAGCATCATATGGCAGCCGGCCCGCATGCCCTGCCCTTAATCGTGGTGCAAACGAATCTCGTCTTCGGGAATATGGATTCCCATTCTGGCCATGAGGGAGGTTGCGTTGAAGCTTTTACAGACCCCTGGGTGAAGTTTATAGTCAAAAACAAGCTTTGCCCCTTTGGTTTGCACTTCCATAGCATAATTTTCCACGTGACTACCTGGCTCTGATTCCAGCACCCCCAGTTCCAGGTCATGAGTAGCAATTATGCCCGCGCCACGATCCCTGATCAGCTGGCGAATTAATGCTCTTGACCCCGTGTGACGATCCCGGGAATTGGTTCCTTTCAGGATCTCATCCAGCAAGAAGAAAACCTGCTGATCAGGATCTGCCACCGCCTCGATGATCGACTTCAGGCGTTTTAGCTCTGCATAAAACGAAGAGGTATTCTCGCTCAGATCATCCTGGGTACGCATAGAGGTCCATACCTGAAGTGGGCGCGTACGCAGGTGCAATGCACAGACGGGTCCTCCAGCCTGGGCCAGCACGAGGTTGACACCTACGGTCCTCAGCCAAGTAGATTTACCCGCCATATTTGATCCGGTGATAAGGTGGAGATGGCCGTCGGTACGCATAGTGAGGTCGTTAGTAACCCGCCCGTTGGGCGGGAGCAGGGGGTGGCCCAACCCGGAACCTGATAGCTCAGGCTCTGTGACGAACTCAGGATCAGTCCACTCAGGATGGTTAAACCGCAGTGTAGCCCACGAGATTAAAGCATCAGTCTCTGCCATCTTAGCTAACCACTCTGGTAAAGCTTCCCGGTTGGCAGCGCGCCACTTGTCGAGCTGACGTAACCACTGCAGACTCCATAAACCGGACACCTCAAGCAGGATAACAAATGGGTTGTACCGCACATCAAGCTGACTTATCTGATAACTGAGTTTACGGATGCTGCGAACGGCCGACCGCTCTTTATCCGTTGCCGGAGTGCCGCCGGGCATAGACTCTATGTGTTCCAACAGCGCTGCGTATACGTGCAGTAAGTCACCCATCTCGGCAGTATAAGCATGCTCGGCCGGCATAACATCCTTGTATTTGCGCAGCAGCCAAATGGCTGGCAGTAAGCCAATGATCCCCAGCCCCCAGGGAGTCATGAACAGCATCCAGGCAAAGCTTGCCAGGGCAAGCAGCGGACTAAGGGGTAACAGCAATCGTTCAATCCCATCTCCTACCACTGGCGGACGTTGTAGCCATGCAGATAATTTTTCGAAGTACCGGATGTCATCTTTTAACTCGGCCCCTATCGTACGAAACGTTAAACACCACTCCGGATCCTGGCTTAATACCTTACCCTGCTCCTGCGTCCGCGCCCTTACTGCTTCACTGACCGGTGCCAGTAAATGCTTCGCAAGTAAGCTGCCGCCGGGAGCGGTAACGGTTCTGTTTAAAAATTGATAAAGACTGTTGGGACCAAAAATATCGAGATCTAAAGCATAGGGGTGCCCATTTTCCAAAAACTCAGCTCCATCCGCAAAGCCATTAAAGTCATGGTCGAGCGCGCGCAATTCTTGCTCCGCCTGTTTAGCACGGACGGCTGCCTCTCCGGCAGCAACCTTGATTTTCTGATGCTGCTTGACGCCCCAGGTCATCAGGGGCAAACTGATGGCCAGGGCCAGAAGGCCAAAACGCCAGTCCGCTGTAAAAATTACGATCATGGCCGCGGCCCAGCCTAAAAAGACCAACAGGCGGACAATCGCCAGCCGCTCGTAGCGTAAGCGAAGGCGCTCGGAAAGGGTGCTTTGCGTTTCCTGAAGTTGACGATAAAAATCTGCAGCTGACATCATAGGGCGAAGGTAAGTGCTTGTTTGGGAATTGAGCCAGGCGGGGAAACGGTACAAACCGCACGAAAAACTTACCTTCACCCCCATGCATGCTGATTATGTTTTTCAGGTGGCTACACCATTTAGTACCGGTACCGGTGTTTACCTACCCGGTCGGGGGCTCATTATAACCAACGAACACGTGGTACGGGATAACGCAACCGTCGTAGTTGGGAGCGAAAAAGCTAAAGAACAATTAGCGACTGTGACCTATTTGGATCCTTACTATGATCTGGCTTTTCTTGTGCCGGAACGCAGCATTGATCTTCCTACCCTACCCCTCGCGACTACCCCTCTCGAGGTTGGCCAGGCAGTAACTGCTCTTGGGCAACAATTTGGTCACGCCATTCGGGTAAGTCAGGGAGAAGTACTTAACCTGACGCATAAACATCACGGCATAGACTTCGTCTTGCATGATGCCTGGCAGGAAGCCGAACATAGTGGTGGCCCTCTTTTTAACGAGGACGGAGCGCTCGTTGGCATCAACATGTATGACATCCAGGAGGGCAAAGGAAAATCCTTGAGTCTTCCGGTTGAAAAAGTCCTGGACTGCCTCGACCATTATCTGGCGGGGGCCGGCAGGCCTGCGGCCCGCTGCTTCAATTGCCGGGAGGTCATCTTCGAAGTAGTGCTCAACCCAACCAGTCATTGTCCAAACTGTGGTAGCGAAATCACCTTGCCGGACGATGTGGAAGATTACTCTCCCTCCGGAATTCCTGCTACCGTAGAAGAAATCATTAAGGCAGCGGATCACGATCCCAGACTGGCAAGACGAGGACCAAACCTTTGGTCCATCAGGCAGGGCAGCGCCATTATCCAACTCGCCTACCACGAGGACAGTGGCCTCGTTACTGGAGACGCTTACCTCTGCTCCCTTCCGGAATTGCCTAACCCGGAGCTTTTCTCCTTTTTGCTGAAAGAGAACTACAAGTTGCAACAACTCACCTTCTCGACCTTCGGTCGAGATATTGTTCTTTCGCTCTTAATCTACGACCGGTACCTTACCGTCGAAGCTGCCCTACCACAGTTCAAGCACCTTTTCTCCAAAGCAGATGATTACGACAATGTTCTCGTAGATACTTACGGCGCACAGTGGCTTGATCAACAGAAAGTCCGCTAAGCAATTACGCTGGTCAGCAGCAGTTATCATCCGGCACAGTCTAACAAAGACTTATTGACTTAGGAGCTTGAGCAACAAGACGCCGCAGATTAGGGCTGAGGTTTATGGCATCGACTACTAAAGGCAACTAATAATCTGGCGCAAAGCATCGACCTGATAAATCGGGTATTCTTCATAGCCGCTTGACCAGAAAATGCGAACGTAGTCCAACGGCTGGTTCTCAAGTTCCTGGGCAGCTCCCCGGGGCAAAGCATAGGTTACAGTATAGTTTACCTCTCTACGCTCATGGTCCAGGATCCCCACTGCTTTTCTCACCGCCTGCAAGCTAAGGTGTCGACCATTCAGAAGGTGGAGGCTTAGGCTGGAATTCACATCCAGAAACCCGTAGGAAGTTATTGCATTGGGGTTGGCAAACGTTAGCTTAAGGTGTAAAAAGCGCTCTCCCCTGCGGTTCCGGCTTACCCATGAGTTACAAGTAAGGTATTCTTTTCCGTCCAGGAAGGGCCGCAGGTTTTCATCCGTATAGGTAAAGAGTGATCTGGGTCGACTTAAAGGTGTAGGTCCGTTTGGGGTTTGGGTCGAGGGGTCTGCACCGCAAGGTGCAGGCTCAGTCAGGGGCAGGCGCCCCGGAGCAGAGCCGAAGCTGCTGAAAACGGGTTCCGCCGGCAACAATAACCCTAGTGTGCGCTCCAGCTTAGTAGATGGTTTTGCAACACGAGGCCCTGACCGGGCAATTCTCCGCGCTCTGTTGTAAGCTTCAACGTAGGTCCGGCCAGCCACAATAGCCTCCGCGGTTACCATTCGCTGTTCTGCGGAAGATCGATTTTTAAGGGCTTTCTCCTCCACCTGGATGGCTAGTTGCAATCGACGTTGCAAAGCGGCAGCGTCTTCTGACTCCCCCAAAGATCTGGCCTGTTGCAAGGATGATTCGAGACCCACCCGATTGTTGATTGCCGCGGTGGCCCTGGCCCTGGACAAAGTGGCAGCCTCACGCGCTAACTCAAGCTTGCGTTCCGCAATTCGCCGAAGATCATCTTCGGTTGGGTCAATGTCTCCATCTAAAGGTTCAATCTCCACAGCAACCACCGGGTAAGCAGCCCCGGCACTATCCCATTGCTGTGATTCAATCAAAGACAGGTCATTAAAATACCGCGCTGATCCGTCAGGGTAAACAATGATCTTTTCCCCCTCCGCATTAGTACGAAGTTCCTGGGCGGGTAATACGCCATATAGACAAAGACATATCAGTAGACAGAAAGACAGTCGGATCATTGGCTAAAGATAGGGCAACAGGATACGAACATACCTTTAACGCAGGCCATCAATTTTTTCGATGCCAGTACGCCAGGCTTCCGGGAGTGCGGTCTTCGCCAACTTCGCGTAGTTATAGGGAACAATACTCTGCTTTGTGATGGCCGCGATACGTTGATGCTTTTTAGAAAAAACCCCAGTCTCCATGATAAATCTATCCTCAAGTACTTCGACACAGCGAACACCGACAATCGCTGTATCCGGATGGGTCATGGGGAAGATGTATTTGCAATCCTGCCATGCCAGGATGGGGCCGGCAACATCTCCGGCGAAAGACGCGTCCATGCCTATTGCCTCAAAGTACTGCACCCGAATGGTTTCGGCCCACCTTAAATAAACGAGATTGTTGATGTGCTGCGCAGCATCTTCATCGCCCCAATGAGTAGAAAATTCGGCCGTGATCTTAAAGTCTTCAATCGAAAGGCGCATCTGTAATGATTATAAAATGAATATTAATAAAAACGCCTCCACCGGAGTGATCCAGTGGAGGCGTTTTATGCTAAAGGTATTGGTCAGACTAGAAGTCAGCACCAAGGCTTTGCATCCGGCTTCCACCGCCGCGGCCTTCAATCTTACCTTCCTTAACCAGTCCGTCATACTTACGCATGAGGAGGTAGCTTTCAATCTGCTGGAGGGTGTCGAGAACAACACCAACCATGATGATCAGGGAAGTACCACCGAAGAAGATGGCAAATGCCTGGTTAACACCGAACTGAGCAACGATAGCTGGCAGGATAGCGATCAAACCAAGGATGATAGAGCCCGGGAGGGTAATCCGGCTGGTAATCGCGTCGATGTACTCTTCAGTTTCAGCACCACCACGTACACCAGGAATGAATGCATTCTGACGGCGGAGGTACTCAGTGTACTGACCTGGGTTCACTACCAATGCCGTGTAGACATAGGTAAAGACAACTACCAGGAAGAAGTAAACGATGTTGTACAGCGGAGACGTAAAGTCATTGAACTGCTGTACTACCCAGCTAGTCTGTGCTTCAGCAGCGTTGCCACCAAATCCAGCAAGACTTACCGGCAGCATCATCAGGGCCTGAGCGAAGATGATAGGCATTACACCAGAGGCATTGACCTTCAGTGGAATATAGTCGCGGTTGGTAGCCGTCGGAGCTGCAGCAGCTCCACGTCCGACAGATCGCTTAGCGAACTGCAGTGGAATTTTACGGATACCAGTAACAATCATTACGGTCAGGAGTGTTACGAAGAAGAAGGCGATCATTTCTAAAGCAAAAACAATCAGGCCACTTCCGTTAAACTTCTGCGTGAATTCAACACCAAGGGCAGTTGGCAGACCAACAATGATACCTACTGTGATCAGGAGGGATACACCGTTTCCGATACCACGGTCAGTGATTCGCTCACCGAGCCAC
>CAZTTF010000230.1:0-9108 GCA_964616365.1 uncultured Lewinella sp.
TGGCTTTCTGCTGGGATATAAAATACCATTTGCTATTGCTAACCTTGACCTATGGAAAGCAGATGCAGGGGCCGTTCTACTATCTTCTGATGGCTGGTGGTGGTCTGGTTTACTGGGCGCTGCAGCCTTCTCTGGCTACTACTACTTTATTGGCCAGAAGCAGCAAGAAGCGGGACCTCAAGAGGTCGACATTTACCCCAGCGACCGGGTAGGGCCAATTACTATGGCTGCCGCCGTTGGCGGTATTTTAGGAGCAAAGTTCTTCGCCATCATCGAGTATTTACCGCAGTTTTTTGAGGACCCACTTGGCACCCTGCTCAGCGGCGACGGATTAGCCATCTACGGTGGTTTGATCGGCGGCGCCCTGGCGGTATTTCTGTACTTGCGCAAACACGGCATCCCTGCCCTTCCGGTAACCGATGCCGTAGCACCGGGGCTTATTGTGGCCTACGGCGTCGGCCGTATGGGCTGTCAGCTTAGTGGTGACGGGGACTGGGGAATCGTAGCCGCAGCGCAACCCAACTGGTGGTTCCTACCGGATTGGGTCTGGAGCTTCCGCTTCCCACATAATGTGCTGGAGCGCGGGGTCCCGATTCCCGGATGTGAACTGGAATACTGCAACCAACTGGCCGAAGCCGTTTACCCTACTTCTATCTACGAAGTGCTGATGGCCTTCTCCATCGGACTTATCCTGTGGATGCTACGCAAGCGCCTCACGGCTTTGCCGGGCGTACTCTTTTCGGTCTACCTGTTCCTTAACGGCGTCGAGCGTTTCTTCATCGAGTTCATCCGGGTCAACGATCGCTATAACGTACTCGGTTTTGAGCTGAGTCAGGCTCAGATCATTGCCATTTGCTTCATGCTGGCGGGGCTGGCCAGTGGGTATTTCTTCCTGCAACGGGCAAAAGGAAGCCAGGAGGGCGCGGACGCAGGTGCATAGTGAATCATGACTAGGCGGTGCGAGGGCTTAGTTCGTCGAGTATTTACCTACGATTTACCTGCCGTTTAATCCCTAAGCCCCGAGAACCGTTACCTTACTGTATCCCGTAAGCATTGGCGAAGCACCGCTTGCGCGCATTGCGCTGGCTTTTGCGAGGCAAAAGCATATCGAGAACAGGCTAATCTAAAAGTAATAGTAATGAACCAAAAGAAATTAATGACCTACGGCATCATCGGCTTTTTCCTGCTGGTGGTCCTGATGCTATTTAGCAACTCCACCTTTGTCACCATCGATGCTGGTGAGCGGGGTGTGATTTTCCGTCCTTTCAGCACGGGTCTGGACAAAGAGAATATCTACCCTCCCGGTTTCCACGTCGTTGCTCCATGGAACGACATGTACGTCTATGAAGTACGGGAGCGTCAGCTGGAGGAAGAGATGGAAGTACTTTCCAGCAACGGACTTAACATCAAAGTTGACGTCACGGCCCGTATCCGTCCTAACTTCGCCGAGGTGGGTGACCTTCACGAAAATTTTGGTCGGGAATACGTAGACCGGCTGGTACGCCCGGAGCTTCGCTCAGCTGTACGTCAGGTCATTGGTAAGTTCACCCCGGATGAACTGTACTCCACGAAGCGTGATGAGGTAGAAACCCTCATCTCTGAAAGCCTGAGTAAGGTATTAACCCGGAACTTCGTTGATCTTCAGGCCGTCCTCATTCGTGATATCGAATTGCCGGAAAAAGTACGTACCGCCATCGAGCGTAAATTAGAGGCAGAGCAGGCCTCTCTTGAATACGAGTACATCCTGACCAAGGAGCAACAGGAAGCAGAGCGCCGCCTGATCGAAGCTAAGGCTAAGGCAGATGCCAACGCCATCCTGTCCGCTTCGCTGACCGACAAGATCCTGCGTGAAAAAGGTATTGAGGCAACCCTCGAACTCTCGAAGTCCCCCAACAGCAAAGTGATCGTTGTGGGTGGCGAAGGCGACGGCCTTCCGCTCATCCTGGGCGGAGGAAATTAGAAAAGGTAAGGGCGCAACATTCCTCACCTAACGCGAGGTTTGGCAACGATGCTTGGTTTATTCCTGTTGAAGTGGATTGAACACTTTGTTTTGGTTTATTTCGTCTGTTGGTCTTTTAATCTGTTAGGCAGTCATGATCGCCTAACAGATTAAAAGACCAACAGGCTTGATGATCACGGGAATTAGAGCATGATAGTCAGCAACTTGCATTATTGTCTCGTTCAAGCCTGACGTTACCTAAAGGAGCATAAGGCTTCAGTCGTTATCGAATTGACTGACTGGTGCAGCGAGAGCAGTGGGTAGCTGGTAGCTTGTAGTACCCTGGTAATATGCCAGGTGGGGACTATAAACTACCGGCTACCCACTAATTATGTATGGGAATCAGTAGTAGCCCGGGATTAAATACGAGGGGTCCCGCTACGACAGCGTTGAATAGTGCGGGTTCCTCTTTACCTTCGCCCCAGAGGTTCCGCCCTCCCGTTTATCCGCACAATCAGACTCCTCAGCCGCATGTATTCTCTGCTCAAGCCCCTGCTCTTCCAACTTGCTCCGGAAAAAGCCCACCACCTTACGGTTAAAGGACTAAAAGCTACCCTGGCAACCCCTGGGGTTGGCGCTGCATTCCGAGCTACCTACCGTTTGGAAGATCCCCGTCTTGAGCGAACCGTTTTCGGGCTCCCCTTTCCTAACCCGGTCGGCCTTGCCGCGGGGTTTGACAAAGATGGCAAATACTACCACCCAATGGCTAGCCTGGGATTCGGTTTCCTGGAGCTGGGAACAGTTACTCCCCGCCCGCAGGGCGGTAATCCACAGCCCCGTCTTTTCCGCCTACCAAAAGACCGGGCCCTCATCAATCGGATGGGCTTCAACAACGAGGGCGTTGAAGCCCTCGCGGAGCGTTTGCTCCGCAACGGTAGACCAGGCAATACCATTCTCGGAGGAAACATTGGTAAAAACAAGACCACCCCAAACGAAGACGCCGTAAGTGATTACGTAAAATGCTTTGAGCGCCTCTTCCCGCTTGTAGACTACTTTGTGGTCAACGTAAGCTCTCCCAACACACCAAATTTGCGGGCATTGCAGGACAAAGCCCCACTAACAGCGCTACTCTCTACGCTCCAAGACCTGAACGTCAAGCTAGCTAAGCCTACTGCCACCACCAATACCCTGCTGCAACCGGGAGACTTGTGGGCCGAAAAGCCAATCCTACTCAAAATCGCTCCTGACCTAACGGATGGCCAACTGGATGACATCCTTGGCATCGTAAAAGATACTGGTATTGCCGGCATCATCGCGACCAATACGACCATTGCCCGGGAGCCCCTTACCACCGACAAAGCTACCGTAAGTGCCATCGGCAACGGTGGTCTAAGCGGCGCTCCCGTGCGGGAGCGTTCGACGGAAGTTATCCGCTACTTGTGGGAAAACAGTGGAAAAAGCCTCGACATCATCGGCGTAGGCGGTATCGACAGCCCCGAATCTGCGCTCGAAAAACTGAATGCCGGGGCCAAATTAATTCAGGTCTACAGCGGCATGGTATACGCTGGTCCGGGTTTAGTGAGAGATATCAACCAGGCAATACTTAACGAATAAGCCCGTGGCAGCGTAGCTGTACCGCAGGTAGCTAATGACGCACGATAGCAATTCCCTGTCGTATTTTGCGATCTCTTAAAAGCCATCTGTACCATCCTGTCCCCTGCTGTCATCACCCTCTTGGTCGCACTCGTTGCCATCGTGCTCTTCGTTACGGAGTGGTTAACGGTAGACTTAATTGCCATGCTGATCATTGTAGCACTGGTCTCTACCGGGGTGATCACTGCTGGCGAAGGGTTAGCAGGTTTCAGTAATGGTGCGACCCTGACGGTTGCCTTCATGTTCGTCCTGTCAGCAGCCTTACTTAAAACGGGAGCCCTGCAATTGTTAGCAGGCAGGATGGCCGAGCGATTTCGCCGGCAACCAAAGTATGCGACCTTACTCCTGATGTTACTCGTTGCGGTTGTGTCAGCCTTTATCAACAATACACCGGTGGTCGCAGTATTCATCCCGATCGTGGGGCGTATCGCGACCACGGCAAAACTCAATCCGGCAAAACTGTTAATTCCCCTGTCCTTCGCCAGCATTCTGGGGGGCATGTGTACCTTGATCGGCACATCAACCAACATCCTGGTAAGTGGTATCGCGGAATCACAGGGAGTACCGGGATTCTCCATCTTTACGCTAGCGCCCATCGGCGTCGTATTGCTCGTTATTGGGGTCATCTACCTTACCTATCTGAGTGGCAGCCTACTACCCGACCGCGAAGCAGCGGATGACCTTGCCGACCGCTTTGCCCTCCACGACTACCTCGCCGAGATCGTCATCCTTGATAATGACAAGATCGCCGGAAAGCGTATCATGAATTCTCCCATTGTCCGGGAGCTGGAAATGGACATAATTGAGGTGCGCCGTGACAATGACCGATTTACCCTACCTCCAGGAGATTTCCGGTTAGCCGTTGGGGACACCCTGAAGGTACGGTGTGACCGTGAAAAAATCAGAGGACTAAAAGATTGGGTTCGTTTGGTTGACCACTCCGGGAGTGTACAGGTGATGGGAACCGGCCTTGAGCGAGACAACTCAAGCCTGGTCGAAATGGTGGTCACCCCCAGTTCAGAATTCGTCGGTAAAACGCTCCGGCAGGTTGATTTCCGGCGCAGTTACCGGGCTGTTCCACTCGCTATTCGTCAGCGCGAAGCTACCCTCCACGAAAATCTTTACCGACTGCCCCTGACGGCAGGTGACGTCATTCTTGCCGAAGTAAAAACGCACTACCTGACCGAGTTGCAGCGTATCGAACAACGACAGGACAGCCCTTTCATCCTACTCTCCAGCGACGCCATTACGGACTTCAAGCCTACGCGGTTTTACTTCGTTCTAACGACAATTATTGCCGTAGTTGCCCTGGCGACTGCAGGCCTTGCCCCCATCAGCATCGCCGCCCTGGGCGGCGTGTGTTGCCTTGTACTAGGCCGGACACTTAGCATGCAGGAAGCTTATGAGGCCATCGACTGGAAAATCATTTTCCTCTTAGCTGGTGCCCTTAGCTTAGGTAAGGCCATGGGGAACAGTGGACTTGACGAGGACATTGCCGGCATACTGACGGGGTCTATCAGCCAGTGGGGCATCTACGCCCTGGTGGCGGCACTATATCTGATCACAAACGTACTGACGGAAGTGATGAGCAACAATGCTACAGCAGCACTTCTGGCTCCCGTTGCCATTGCCGCGGCGCAACAATTAGGGTTGGACCCCATGCCCTTACTCGTGACCGTTAGCATCGCTGCCTCTGCCAGCTTCATGACCCCTGTGGGTTACCAGACCAACGCAATGGTGTACTCTGCAGGACAATACCGGTTCCGGGATTTCACCCGCATTGGTACTCCCCTGAATCTTATTTGCTGGGGAGTTACCACTGCACTCATTCCCTGGGTATTTGGAATGTAGCAGAGATAAGCCACAATAGATTCAACCATGATACTGATGTAACGTTGTTTGTGGGCTTCGTGTCGTCAGACGTTTTACGTCGGGCTACCCTTGTCTAATTATTAAGTAGCTACTGACTAGCCTATGCTTGCCAAACGCATTATTCCCTGCCTCGACATCAAGGATGGCAGAACCGTTAAAGGAGTAAATTTCGTTAACCTCCGCGATGCTGGTGATCCCGTAGAGTTGGGGGCCAAGTACTCACTGGCCGGGGCAGACGAACTAGTCTTTCTTGACATTACGGCAACGCATGAGCGACGGAAAACCCTGGCGGACCTGGCGCGTGACATTGCGCGCCACCTCAACATTCCCTTTACTATTGGTGGCGGCATCAAGCAGTTGGACGACGTCGATGTCCTGCTTAATGCGGGAGCTGACAAAGTCAGCATCAATTCCGCTGCCGTTCGTCGCCCTGAGCTCATTGATGAGCTGGCCTATGCTTTTGGAAACCAGTTTGTGGTGGTTGCCATCGACGCAAAGGAGGTTGACGGCGAGTGGTACGTTCACCTCAATGGTGGTCGGATTAAGACCGACATCAAGCTTTACGACTGGGCCCGCGAGGCCCAGGAACGCGGTGCCGGGGAAATCCTCTTTACCAGCATGGACCACGACGGAACCAAAGCGGGCTTCGCCAATACCGCACTGGCAAAGATGAGCGACATGCTAAGCATTCCTATCATCGCTTCCGGTGGTGCCGGAAATAAGGAGCACTTCGCCGAAGTATTCACGACGGGCAAGGCCGACGCTGGTTTGGCGGCCAGCATTTTCCACTTCGGGGAAGTCGGCATCAAGGAGTTGAAAGATTATTTAGCGGAGCAACAGATTCCGGTGCGCCCGGTATAGAGGCTTACCAGCTGACGTTATCCCAAGGAAGAAGTTGAACCTCATTTAAAGAAAGCTTCTCAATACCGCCAAACACCAGGTTTTTTTCCGCCTCAGAGAAAATGCTCTTGGTTATCTTATTTAGTGGCCTGATTAATCGGGGATGAAAGGTCTCGGTAGCTTTGATTTCCCAGAGTTGGGTTTTGGACGGTGTTTCCAAAACAAGGTCAATTTCTTTGCCATTACTATCGCGGAAAAAATTATATAGTGGCCGGCTACCTAAGTGGTAAGTTCGTTTGTAAGCATCGGCGATAATCAGGTTCTCAAAGAGGCTTCCGTAATCGTGGTAGGAACGAATTTGCGAAGGGTTCGTTAGTTTGAGTAAATGGCAGAGTAGGCCGGTATCATAAAAGTATAATTTTGGTGATTTTACCAGCCTCCTATTGACGTTTTTGAAGTAGGGTTGTAACCGGAAGACAATATAGCTTTGCTCAAGAATAGATATCCAATTCTGAATGGTTTTGACGCTAACCCCGACTACAGTAGCGAGGTTAGAGTAGTTCAATAGCTGTCCGGCATTTCCGGCTAGTGCTTCCAAAAAACGGTCAAACGACCCCATACTTGCTGGTGAAACAAGACCAACAACGTCTCTTTGGATGTAGCTGAAGAGATAATTTCCATAAAACATTTCTGCGGGCAAAGCCGCATTGTACTGACCTGGATAACTTCCATTGAAGATCAGGTCGAAGTGAGAGTTAGGCAATTTATCATTCTGACTCAACTCACCAATATCTAATGGAAAAAGGCGTGTGACACCAACTCTGCCAGCAAGGGATTGCGCAATATTCTTGCGCAGCAAGAAATTCTGGGACCCAGATATAACAAACCGAGCGGGCCTCCTATCTTCGTCAACATTGACTTGCAAATAAGAAAAAAGTTCGGGTACATGCTGCGCTTCATCAAAGATGACAAAATCATCGTATTCATTTAAGAAGCCTACGGGATCTTCTGTGAAAGCAAGACGGGTATTCGGCAGCTCAAAGTTGACGTACCGGTAGTTACTGAAGAAGCTTTTTATCAGGGTAGTTTTACCCGCTTGTCGTGGCCCCGTTACGCTGATGATAGGGTAAAATTTTTTTATTTCTTCTAAATAATCAGATAATTTTCGCGAGAGCATTTTATGTAAATTTGCATTATTAATCCAAATTTACATAAAACATCTTTATTTTTTACTTCTCTCTATTCTTACGCATGCAAACTTGGAACAAGATTCCAAATTTGCATAAAAAAGAGTGTTCTACTCTCCTGCAACTTCTAGCCTTCTCATCCCTGTTCCTCCCTCATATCACATAACACCATGACACCCGAAAAAATCCGAAGCCGTGCCGGCCGCAAGCTTTCTCTGGTACTGCGCCATGATCCCGGTGCCATTGGCCTGCAACTGGACCGCCAGGGCTGGGCAGATGTATCCAAACTGTTAAAGTGTCTGGAAAAACACCGTCTCCCCATTACCCGAGAGGATCTCGATTACATCGTTGAGCACAACAACAAAAAACGCTTCAGTTACAATGAGGATGGCACGAAAATTCGTGCTAACCAAGGCCATAGTATTGACGTTGACCTCGGGTTGGTCCCCGTAGTCCCCCCCGAAACGCTTTTCCACGGCACGGCCACTTCAGCGATAGATTCCATCTTCAAGAGCGGGCTGGAGGCCCGCTCGAGACAGCACGTTCACCTTAGTGCCGACCGGGAGACAGCAGTAGCCGTCGGCAAACGCCACGGCAAGCCAGTTGTCCTCAATATAGCTGCCGCCAGGATGCATGCCGATGGGTTAAAGTTCTATCAATCAGCCAACGGGGTCTGGCTGACGGATGGCGTACCGGTAGCATACATCTCTCGCTAGTAAACGCGCTTATCTAGCCGTAGTATCTCGCTACAGTTGAAATGGAGAGGTCCAAGCTGATTCGAGATGGTCACCTCTACTTTCTATGGGCCAATTTAAAAGGCGGACGCCACGCCACCAATCAGTCCAAAAATCAGAAATAGACCAATGAAGGATAAGTAGATCACAAAGATGACACCCCCAATTGTCATCATCTTGGCTAGCGCGGCAAAGGCCGGAGCAATAGCCTGCTGATCACCAACATCTGCCACACGAATAGCATTGGTAGAAAAGCGGTACAACAGGATATACATGTATAGCCCTACTCCTAACAAAGCAGCGTAAATAAGAAAGTAAACAGCCATTAAGCCGGCACCAAACCCCGCACTCATTCCTCCAGCATCTCCCAAGAGGCTACCGATTCCCATCCCTCCGGAAAACACCGCGCCCAGAAGGATAAAGAACAAGCCGATGGCAATAAGAACGATACCTACTATAGAGATGAAGCGCCCCCATTTTCCAGCAGTCCGCAAATGTCTTACACTTTCTAAAGAGAGAGATAAGTCACTGGTCACAGCGCCACTATCCAGCGCCTCAAAGTTAGTATTCATGGTAAAAGGGTTTAGTTTAGATGATTCCGAAGCTACTGCATTTATTGCAGGTTTTATACTTACTCAATGTTAGTTTTTGCAAAACTTAGGAGAAAGCTGGTAAAATTGAGGTAATTAGCTGCTTCCAAACTCATTCATTTACACACTATACACTTATGAACTGGGGAATCGATCTCGGCGGCACCAAAATTGAAGGCGTTATTCTTGACAAAAATGGGCAAGTCATCGACCGCCGGCGCATTGCGACGGAGCGTGAAGGAGGGTATGCCCATATCGTTTCCCGGATCGCCCTGTTAGTGGAGGAAATGAAG
>CAZTTF010000231.1:0-3896 GCA_964616365.1 uncultured Lewinella sp.
TGACAAAGCCTCAAACCACTTTGACGTAGGTATATGCTACGAAATAAACACCATCTTGTTCAAACGGGCCTAGGAATTGGCCTAAAAACAGTTGTAGAAACATTAATCAGTCAGTATGACCGGTCATCTCAATTAGCCGACGGGGTATCCAGCATTGATCTGGCAAGACAGTCCCAAAGTCGAGGCTAGACGCTCAGAATTTAAGTGCATAAATTTAGCGCTTTTACTTCCTTAGCCCCTTACTTCCTTACCTCCTTAGTGGTTCAATAAACCGGACCCTCAGAACCTGGGTGAACAAATCTAGCGCCTTCACTGCCTCAGTCCCTTACCTGCTTACTTCCTTACCTCCTTAGTGGTTCAATGGACTGAATCCTCAGAACCTGGGTAAACAAATCTAGCGCCTTCACTACCTCAGTCCCTTACCTGCTTACTTCCTAACCTCCTTAGTGGTTCAATAAACTGAATCCTCAGAACCTCGGTAAACAAATCTAACGCCTTCACTGCCTAAGCCCAATACATGCTTACTTCCTTACCTCCTTAGTTGTTCAATAAACTGGATGAACAGAACCTAGGTAAACAAATCTAGCGCCTTCACTGCCTCAGTCCCTTACGTGCTTACTTCCTTACCACCTTAGTGGTTCAATGGACTAGACGCTCGGAGGAAAATTGTCCCCTACGTTTTACTCCGAACAAGGAATGCTCTAAGGACCTTTTGTTAGTCGTTGCGAGAGAAGGGAGCTCCTACACGTGTGTGAAGCCATATCGCCAAAGGCGTAAATATCGAACTCCATATAGCGTCCGGATTTCACGATTGCCCAGCAACGCTCCCTACCCCACTCTTCTAAACTCCTAGCCGTACCCTATCTTTACCGACGAGCTTAATCTACGTACTAACATACTTTTCCCATGAAACTCCGTTTTTTCCTCTGCCTGTTAGTGGCGGTCAGCATATTTGCGTGCCGTCAGGATACTCCTTCCGACACCACTGGAACAGCCACTGAAGAGCAGCCGAAGGTCGACTTCAAAAACAACGACAACGTTGTCCGGATAGCCATTCGCGCGGAACCAGCCGGCCTCAACCCACTCCTGTCTACCGACGCCAACACCCGCTACGTCCGGGAAATGATTTTCCAGACCCTCAATAGCCGGGACCCGCAAACAATGGCCTCCGTTCCACTGCTGGCAGGACTACCCGATATCCAGAAAGAGCCCGGAGGCGGCGCATCCTACACTTTTCAGATTGACGAGTCTGCATCCTGGCCTAACGGGATGCCCGTCACGGCTGCTGATGTCATCTTCAGTCTCAAAGTAGTACTTAACCCACTTGTAGATGCCGGAGCCTACCGGTCTTACTACGACATGGTGGAAAGTGTCATCACAACGCCAAGTGACGAGCGTCGCGTCAAGATCATGACCAACCGGCCATACTTACTCGCCGAAGAAAGCCTGGCCAGTATTATCGTCTATCCTGAGTACGCCTACGATCCGGAAGGCATTTTACGTGACATCCCTCTGAAAGACCTCACCAACCCTACAACTGCCCAGCAGTTGGCTGACGCAGGTGGAGCACTAAAAACCTTTGCGGACGCCTTTCATGACCCCAGTCTGGCTCGTGATCCGGAAAAAATTGTTGGTAGCGGACCCTACCAGCTCGAAAGCTGGGAAGATGGTCAGCGCGTTACCCTTAGCCGACGTGACAATTACTGGGGAAAAGACAAAAGCACCGCCTGGCTCGCTGACAATCCCGAAAAATTGGTGTTCGAGATTATCGCCGATAATGCTACCATGGTTAATGCCATGCGGGACGAGCTCGTCGACGTCGTTGTGAGCATGAGCGTAGACCAGTTTAAAACCGTCAAAGAAGACCCCTTCCTGCAGGAGCGGTTCGAGTTTGCCACCGTCCCCAGCCTGGCTTACTTCGGGCTGCTGTTCAATCAGAACAACCCCTTATTCCAGGATGCTCAGACCCGCCGCGCACTCGCACTCCTGACTGATGTAGATGCATTGATCGAACAGCTTCTCCCCGGATTGGCTACCAGAGTGACCGGACCGGTTTTGCCCAGCAAAACCTACTATAACGATGCGTTACCCATGCTGGACTACGCTCCCGATGAGGCCGCTGCCCTACTGGCCGAGGCTGGCTGGGAAGACACCAATGGCGATGGTACACTTGACAAGGAGATTAACGGTATCAGAAAAGAATTCAGCTTTGAGTTTCTTGTTCCAGCCTCTCCTACCTCAATTGCTATTGCCACCTACCTGAAAGATTGGCTCCAGGAAGTAGGCATCGACATGGAAGTCGTTCAGCAAGATCGCAGGGCCCTCGGCGAAAAACTCGGACAGGGCAACTTTGCGATGTCCATCCTCGGCCAGGGTTTCAACCCTACCCCCGATGAATTCACCCAGGTATGGGCCTCTACGTCCGTTCCTCCAAATGGGTCAAATCGTAGTGGATTCAGCAATGCAGAAGCCGATCGGTTAATCAAAAAAATCAAGGTCACCCTCAATGCGGAGGACAGGGCACCGCTCTACCAACGTTTCCAGGAAATCATCTACGAAAACCAGCCAATGGTTTTCCTCTTCAGTCCGCTGGATCGGGTAGTGGTTTCCAAACGCTTTGAGTTTGAGCCTAAGTCTGTCCGCCCAAACCTCAACTTCAACGACCTGTCACAGGAAGACTGGAATAAGCAGTAGGGTAACGTCAGGTTTGGACGGAGACAATAGTGCAAGTTATTTACTATCATGCTCTACTCTCCCGTGATCATCAAGTCTTTGGTCTTTTAGTCTGTTAGACCGTCATCACCGTCTAACAGACTAAACAAACCAAGCATAAGTGTTTGGCCCAGGTCAACAAGAAAAAACCAAGCATCGTTATCAAACCTCTCGTAAAGAGAATAAAGACTGGTACCGTGCAAGGAACTAACACGGATCTGCCAAACTTGTAGGGCCAGGGCATGCCCTGGCCCTACAATGTCCAATCTGGGGCAGCTGTAATTCCTTGGGAATTACTTGAGCTCCCCTTAGGGTAATCCTTATTTATTATTAAAGTCAGCGACCACGCCGGCAATAATGCTGCAGGCTTCTCTGAGCTGATCTTCTGTCATGACCAGTGGTGGCGCAAAACGGATGATGTTACCGTGAGTAGGTTTTGCCAAAAGGCCCGCCTCCGCAAGGGCGAGGCAGAAATTCCAGGCAGTCTTGCTATCCGGGCTATCGTTAATGACCAGGGCATTAAGCAATCCTTTACCACGCACGAGGGAAAGCAAGGCAGGATACTGATCAACAAGCTTTTGCATCTCAGCCCGGAAGATGATTCCAAGCGCGCGCGCGTTCTGCGTTAGTTTTTCATCGCGGACTACCTCCAGGGCTTCTTTGGCAACGGCACAAGCAACGGGGTTCCCACCAAAGGTGGAGCCATGCTGACCGGGCTGAATGACGTTCATCACCTCATTATCAGCCAATACCGCAGAAACCGGGTAAGCGCCGCCGGAAATGGCCTTACCAAGGATAAGGATATCAGGACGGAGGTAGGTAGCAGACTGCCGCTCGCAGTGCCCTTGGCAAGTACAATCGCCACAAATACGGAGGAGTGCGCCGGTACGGGCTACACCTGTCTGAATCTCATCGGCGATAAATAGTACGTTATGTTGCTTACAGGCTGCCGCTACGGCAGCGAGGTAGCCGTCTTCTGGTACAAATACACCGGCCTCCCCTTGAATGGGTTCCACCAGGACGCCGGCAATAGTTGCCGGATCATTGGCCAGAGCAGCCTTCATAGCCGCCACATCTCCGTAAGGTACGCTCTCAAAGCCTGGCGTATAGGGACCAAAATTGCCCTTGGCATCGGGGTCAGAACTAAAGGAAATAATGGTTGTGGTACGGCCGTGGAAGTTCTG
>CAZTTF010000232.1:0-9135 GCA_964616365.1 uncultured Lewinella sp.
CTCCTGTCTTCGATGACAAGCGATCTAGATGGCCGCAGGGGGAGTAAGAAAACTCAAATGGGTGTTTGGCCCCTACGCTTCAAAAGGTCGTTGACCCGAAATTCGCTGCAAAAGTAACGTTTATTGGGGGTTTGGGCAAAAAGGCGGCGGTACTCTCTCACATTGGCTACTATCTAGTCAATTACTATCTTATTACATATTGTCCGTTAGCATATGCTCCGACGGCCCACTATTTAACTCTCCACTACCTACTCCCTCACTACTTACTATCTTCGCCCTCACAAAAACACACCCCATGGGATTATTAGATGGAAAAATTGCCCTCATCACGGGCGGCTCCCGCGGCATCGGTGCCGCAATCGTACGGATGTTTGTAGCGGAAGGCGCCAAGGTAGCCTTCACCTATGCTCGCTCAACCGGACCGGCTGAAGCTCTGGTCGCTGAGCTGGGCGAAGACAATTGTAAGGCTTACCAAAGTGACGCAGCTGACCATAACGCAGCCGCTGAACTCGTAAAGGCTGTAACGAAGGACTTTGGCAACTACGGTATCCTGATCAATAACGCCGGAATTACCCGCGACACCCTCCTGCTGCGCATGAGCGAGGACCAGTGGGATAGTGTGATGGATAATAACCTGAAATCAATCTTCAACCTGACGAAGCACTCGCTGCGTCCGTTAATGAAGTCCGGTGCAGGTTCAGTAATCAATATGTCCAGCGTCGTTGGGGTAACCGGCCAGGCTGGCCAGGCAAACTACGCCGCTTCCAAAGCTGGCATCATTGGCTTTAGTAAGTCTCTGGCAAAGGAGATGGGCTCCCGTAACCTGCGCTGTAATGTTATCGCTCCCGGTTTTATCCAGACTGATATGACCGACGAACTACCCGAAGACCTAAAGGCAAATTACCTCTCTAATATCCCGCTGAAGCGTCTCGGTGATGCGGATGAGATTGCCAAGGCCTGTGTCTTCCTGGCTTCCGACTTGAGCTCCTACGTGAATGGTCAGGTGCTTGGTGTGGACGGAGGACTTACTTAGGAGCTATGAAATAAGAGCTAGTAGCTAGGAGGCGTTACAAGCAAGGCAGGAATTCATAAGTGCCTGCCTTCTGTTTCGCTGAGCGGGCTTCTGACGAATAGCTGTTTTAGTACCTCTTTTGCATTGGTACTTGGAGCTTTAGAGCGGGTAGTACTAGCATCATATTTGTGGTGAGTACTACCCGCTACTAGATACCTGCTTCCTGTTCCTCAAGCTCCGGCAGGGTAATCAGAATTTCTTCCACCCTGCGGGGATTCATTGCTACCACCTTCAGGCGAAAGTCGCCACAGATGATTTCCTGCTCTTCCTCCGGGAACTGCCCCAGTAGCTCAAGTAGTAGACCGGCGAAGGACTCTGCCTCCCCTTTGATGTCATCAAAGGTGTTGGTCGGAACATTGATCACCCGACAAACATCATTGAGTAGTGTTTTGCCGTCAAAGATGAAATTCAGGTCGTCCAGCTGCTCGTAAATGATTTCATCATTTGCGTCGAATTCGTCCTGAATGTCTCCAATGACTTCCTCAAGAATGTCTTCAAGGGTGATGATGCCATCAGTACCTCCATATTCGTCGACCACAATAGCCAGGTGCATTTTTTCGAGCTGGAATTCCTTTAAAAGGTCACTCACCTTCTTGTTTTCTGGTACGTACAATACCTCTTTGCGGATTAACTGTTGCCAGTTGAAATCGTCTGCCTCGTGCCGATACCCAAGCAGGTCTTTTACGTACAGCAGGCCAATCATTTGATCAAGGCCTTCTTTGAAGACGGGGATCCTACTATAGTTGTGCTCCTGAATGACTTTCAGGAGTTCATGATAGCCAGTGTCCTGATCTACGGCAACGACATCGACGCGTGAGCGCATTACTTGCCGGACGGTAACATTGCCAAACTGAACGATCCGCTTCAGGATGCCTACGTCGTGTAACGTGTTGTTTTCATTTCCCTCCTCATTGATTACCGTCAGGTCAATGGCGTCTTCCATGTCCTGCTGACTTGCGGCGGCGGTGTCCTGACTATGGTTCTCCAGTCGTCTTTCAACAATAGAAGCTCCCTGTACTAACAAATAGGAGAAGGGACTGAAAAGGGCCATCAGAGTATTGATTGGCCGTGCCATAAAAAGGGCGAGTTTCACTTTGTTATAGCTCGCGTAGACTTTAGGCGCAACTTCGCCAAATAGCACCAACAGGAACGTGACACCAACAACGGTAATGGCAACTTTAATGCTCTTAGCAAGCACTTCGAGCGGGATAACTGTGAGGAAGGAAAGGGTGTCCGTCAACCCCTGTGCCCAGCCATTGAAGACAGTGTCCGTGAAAATAGCGCCGAGCAACCAGGCCGAGATCAGGATGATGGCGATGTTAATGAAGTTGTTCGAGATCAGGATGGTGGCGAGCAGGCGCCGTGGTTTTTCCTTCAGGGCTAACAAAACCTTGGCCGGACGATTATCCAGCTGGTCAACTTCTTCGTAGTCGTTAGCGGTTAAGGAAAAGAAGGCTACTTCCGTTCCTGAGATCAATCCCGAGGCAATCAGTAACAGGGCTATTCCGGTGAATCCGAGTGTTAGTTGCATACCGTAGCTAAACAGCAAAAGCTGAGGCGTCAGAGATGCCAGTATGTCTGCGGATTCCAAAGTTTAAACAAGCGGCTGGTTAAGGGCAAAGATAGGCCTTGGCCCAGTCTTTTTCTCGCGCTTAAAAGGGCAGGTCCTCGTCATCCGCGGCAGGTGTACTGGGCGCGGCCGCAGGTGCAGCGTCGCGTGGAGGAGGAGCAGACATGGTTTGGGCGGGCTCTTCGCTCGGAAGGTAATTGCCTGAGTTGCCTCCACCTCCGGTACTACGGCTGCTCAGCATGCGGAAGTAGTTGGCTACTACCTCAGTGGTTTTTCGGGGGTTGCCGTCTTTGTCCTGCCACTTCCGGTGTGTGAGTTTCCCTTCAAGATATACGAGTGTACCTTTTTTGAGGTATTCCTGCGCACGCTCGGCAAGGCCTCGCCAAACCACGACGTCGTGCCATTCCGTTTGTTCCTGCCATTCACCACTCTTGTCCCGATAGTTCTCGGAGGTGGCAACACCAAATTTTGCAACCATTGCGCCGCTTTCGAGCGTACGTACTTCAGGATCTCCGCCAAGGCGGCCTACGAGGGTGATTTTATTGATCATAACTGTCTGCGAATGTTGTGGTTAAAAGCCGCGCTCCTGTGCTAGGTGCTGGCGTATACTATTGACTTGCCAGACAAAAAACAAACGGAGAGCGATCTTGAGTTCAGAGTTGCCCTAAAACAGGTCTAAAAGTAAACTTTTATCCGCAAGGAACCTAGAAATCACTCTGGGGAAGGCAAAATTTTTAAACATTTTGTTTTTAATAAACAATAATTTTCCTTCGTGTGTTGGTTTTTTAAGGGCTTTGAATCGGTGGAATGTAGCTATGATTGTCTGGTGGGTAAGTTGCTGTTTATACGGCTGACTGGAGCGCTCAAAGCGAAGGTGGCCGGGGAGGATCCATGATGGCCAGTTCTCATGGGTTGCAAGGGCGGTGAGTTCCAGATCAGGCAGGCTTGTTTCGACGAGTGGGAATTGATAGAGCCCCTGCCAGATATCCTTTTCTTCCCGTTGCTCAATAAGGAGCGCTTCGTCTTCGTCCGCTATCACCAGAAAATGAAAGTAGCGGGTGCGCTTTTTCATTTTTTTGGATTTCACGGGGTAGTCATAGATCTTTTGTGCATGCTTTGCCCTACAACTTGCCGCCAGAGAACACTCCGGGCACTTAGCATTTTTTGGAGTACAAATAAGCGCTCCGAAATCCATGATGGCCTGGTTGAACCGCCGTGCTGGGGCTTCGCCCAGCGCCTGATCTACCATAGCCTGAAAGTGTTGCCTGCCTTTACCGGTGTCAATCGGTGTTTCATCGCCGGCATACCGCGATAGAATACGGTACACGTTGCCATCTAAAACGGCAACCTGCCGGTTAAACGCAAAGGAAGCAATTGCCGCAGCAGTATATGGTCCTACGCCAGGTAAGGTTCTCAAGCCGGCATAAGTATCTGGAAACTCACCTGATAACTCGTAAGCAACCATCCGTGCTGCTTTTAGCAGGTTGCGTGCTCGAGAGTAATAGCCCAGCCCTTCCCAAAGCTTCATTACGGCATCGTCTGGTGCTGCCGCCAAGTCCTGTACGGTAGGGTAGTGAGAGACGAAGCGCTCATAGTAGGGAAGTCCCTGTTCAACTCTGGTTTGCTGAAGTATGATTTCGCTTAGCCATATATGGTAGGGGTTGTTAATCGCTTTCCAGGGCATTGGACGCCGATCTGGTTCGTACCAACTCAAGAGGTTGTCGGCGAAGTCATCCCAGTTTACTTGTGCCATGAAGCAAAGGTGCATAAAAAAACGCCATGACCGGAGACCAGTCATGGCGTTTTTGTGATTGTAAAATCCAGTACTTAAACAATTCACCTCAAAGCGTATTACTGCTTTTCGCGGAGCTTGCCGTACTGACGGGCAATCTGCGCCTTGAGGTCCTTACGGGCAAAGAAAATACGGCTCTTAACGGTTCCTAGCGGAAGGTCAAGATGATCCGCAATTTCCTGGTATTTGAATCCTTGGTAATGCATCAGGAAAGGAATGCGTGTACTATCATCAAGGGTGTCGATCATCTTAGTCAACTCCTTAATGAGAATGTTGCTGTCAGCAGCGTTTTCGATAGACTGACGACCTGAATTGAGGTAGTACAGGTTGTCGGTATTGTCCATGATAGTGTTAGCCTTGACCTTTTTGCGGTAGTTGTTGATGAAGATGTTCTTCATGATTGTGAACAACCAGGCCTTAAGGTTGGTGCCAGGACGGAACTTGTCGCGGTTAGTCATCGCGCGGAAAGCAGTTTCCTGGTAGAGATCTTTAGCGTCTTCTGAATTCTTCGTCAGATTATAAGCGAAAGAATTTAGGAGCGTAGTAAGTCGATTAAACTCAGTGAAAAATTCAAGTTGAGACATGGCGAAAAGTTTTGTTTAACTGGTTACGGCTCCAAAGTTAGACAAAAGTTTGTTCAATTGCAAGTTTGGCCCCCCGGCTAAGCAATGTTAAGAGTGTGTTTTTCGTGTAGATACGTCTATTTTGTGCATAAACAGCTGTAAGTCAGTGAATTTTACGAACTTATCGAAAAACTACTTAATTCTAATCTTTCAAAAAATAATGAAAATAAGGACCTTTTGTCTAGCTTTTGCTCCTTTTATGGACTGTAACGCCTGATTTTGTACCTATTTGATGATCTTCTTGTTTTCATACTGGAGGGCTGTTCAACAAAAGGGTCTGAGGAGTTGAACATTTGTATGGATAAGCGCAGGCGCGATTTCGCCCATCCGATTTGATCACCTGGGGGGCGAGGGTAATCTATTAACCTTAGTTACAGTAATGGTGGAGAGGCTACACATATGATGGCGTACGTCTGGGGTAATCTGAGCCTTTCTCAGATCATAACGGTACTGCTGTTTATCGTTGAGCCTTGCTTACGAAGTAGAATGCGGCGATGGCAAACACGATGTTTGGCATCCACATGCCGATATACACGGGGAGGTTAGCGCTGGCGCTGATGGTAGAGGCAAAGCGACTCAGGAAAATAAACAGGGCGCCGATAAATATGCCAATAGCCAGCTGTACCCCCATTCCGCCACGTGTTTTACGTCCGGCGACTGAAACTCCGATCAGGGTAAGAATAAAAAGCGTGAATGGCTCAGCAGTCCTCCTGGCCAGTTCAACCTCATATTTTCGGATGTTGCCCGAGCCACGCTCTCGTTGCTTGCGGATGTGGCCAATCAGGGCAGGGGTACTCATGGCCGATTGCTGCTCCTTATAGTCTATGAAGTCCGCTGGGTCGAGGTTCAGCACCGTGTCAAGTGTGGCGCGGGTGTTCCATTCCATGGTTTCGTCGAGTCCGTCGAATGTCCGGATCTCATAATTCTTTAGTCTCCAGACGGGCTTGTCCCCCGGTATAAAGCGTGCGGTACGCGCTTTGGTCAGGCTTTTAAGCTGATTATCCTCGATGTACTCAATCCGAAAATTTCGTGCTGAGCTGTCCCGCTTACTAAAGTGGGTCATGAACACCTTCGTGTTCGGTGCTACGAACATGTGCACGTTAGCTGTTTTGCCCTGGTCACGACTGCGGTTGAAGTAGGTACGGTCGAGGTACCCCCGGTGGGCGTTGCCCAGAGGAATGACAAAGTTGAGACCTATTATATATATCAACGATAAAAATCCTGCCGTTACCAGATAAGGACGCAACAGTCTCCTGAAGCTGACGCCCGCATTCAAAATGCTGATAATTTCGGAATTGTTAGCCATGCGTCCCGTGAAGAAAATCACAGAGATCAGCGTAAGCATCGGCCAGAGGAAGCCCAGGATGAAAAGCAGAAAAGAAGGAAAGTAGCCAAAAGTGATCTCCAGCTTAGAAATGTCGCTTTCGATAAACCGTTCGATCTTCTCACTGAAGTCAATGATTAGACTGACCATAGAAAATATCAGCACCGTGAACCCGAAGGTGCGGAGGAATTTTCCAATGATGTGCCAGTCTAGTTTTTTCAGCATGTGCTACGTCAGGCTTTATGTGAAGTCTTTGTGCCGCGAAGATACTCCGGTTGTCCATAATTGTGGCCTGGGTACTTGCTTGTTGTTTTTGCTTAGGGAGACTGTGGAAGTCAAAAGTCTGGTGTCTGCAAGCGGATAAGGCAGGATCCATTCTAAACGTATAACCGGTGCAGGCATTGTCCCGGTTAAGCGGAAAAGGGCCCTTGGGTTATGGCAAAAAAAAAGCCCGAGCGCAAAGCGCTCAGGCACAAACAATCATAATCTCATGAAAAAAAAGACGACCTAAAAAAGAACTTTAGTAGTGTAGATACTACTCTTATATTTTATAACATCCTAACGTTCAATACGGTTTGGATATTTTATTGTAAAACGATTTGACCGCTGCCGATCAGAAAGCCTCCGCCGCTTACCTCGTAGAAGTACGAGCCGGAAGCAATTTGTGGGCGAATGAACTCAAATCCGTTGCCTCTGAATAACTGCTGGTAGACTTTGCGTCCGGAAGCGTCGTAGAGTTTGAATCTGAATTCAGTATTGGTCTCTTCCCAGCCATTAACGCGTACCGTTGTACGATCTTTTACAGGGTTGGGATTTATGTTTATGTTAACACCTGTTGCCGTTGGCAAGTTGCGGTCAGAAGTCAGCAGGCAGTCACTCTCAAAGAGATCGTTGCAGCCAACTACATGTCGCACTTCAGGGCTGAACACTGGTGATTCGTAGTCGAAATAAACGGCAGCACGATTTCTGATTACGGTACCCGTTGTAGTATTCGGTTTTTGGGATAGCCGGTATGTAGCATAGCCCGTTCGGGTAACCGCGTCAGCTTCCCCCGTGCCGCCGCCTGAAAAATTTCGGATTGAATCAAACGTGATCTTCAGGATGCCGTCCTGGTAGAGGACGAAATCATAGGGATGACTCGCTGCACCCATTTCAAGACTATTGAAGTCCAATGCCTCGGGTAAGGTGTCGCGAATGACCACGCGTTCATAAGAGTTGTCGTTGTCTGGAAGGGCAAAGAATACAGTATACTCAATGTCAGTCTTTGGGATAATGATAGAATCCTGATAGCCGCGGGGATAGGCTTTCAGTTGAACAGGATTGCCTTCTTCCAGCGCAACAACTTCTTGGGTTAAAATGTCAACGTTAAGGTCTCCGTCGTTATCGGAGAACTGTGCCACAAAACCGGTGGTGAAACCGGTGCTGTTGGCGGTCTGACAACCTTCGACCACTGCTGTGGGGAAAAGGCTGCCAGGGTGGTTTTCTACTTGCTCAGCAATCATGCGATAAGTTCCGGAAACGCCCATTGGCTCGTCCAGGTCTACCACGATCGATTGATCAGGCTCAAGTTGGGGGATAGTCGCTTCACGAATGATGATGATATCCTCCACTATGACATAGTTGCTGGTTTGTCCCATTGGGTTCAATCCAACATTAGTAATGGTAAAACTGATGCCATTTTCCAGGTCACAACGGCTGGTAACTACCAGGCTGGAACCATCCCAGTCCTCGCTTACCGGAGCACAGTTAAGGATCGGGAAGATGGTGGCCTGGCTGCTGATCGATTGTCCTTCAACAATGTCAACACAGGCAACTCTTGCGGTAAGGTCAATCGTTCCTTCGTCTCCCGGAGTAAGGTCTCCAAGGTCGAAAACGAATGTTTGACCATCCTGCGTCGGGGCACTTCCATTGCTATTGATGAAGGTTAGGTGGTCGTCGAGGACCAGGCTTACCTGAGCATCAGTAGCTATTGCTGTGCCTGAATTGCTGTAATTGATTGTGATCCGCTGAGTGTCACACTCAATTGCCGGGGTGGCGCTGAGCGCCACTTCCAGCAGCGGGCAGTCAATTGCAGGCTGCAGGGCAAAGTCATGAAAGCTGGTGTCGTATGCTTCACTGAGGTCTACCGTAAAGGCAGCAGGGTCGCAGATGTTCCACCGGTCGTTCTTTTGCAGGAGGCTCACTTCGTAGGTGTCACTTTCTACCTGGAGGTTATAATTACCAAGGGAGTCAGTGCTGCCGAAGAAGGTAGCTGCTTCACTTTCTGCTTTTACGAGCCAGCCCGAAAGGCCAAGGTCTCCTTCGCTGTAAGGCCCGCAATCGTTGGCGGCCGGGTAGTAGACCTTACCTTGGAGGTAGTTGGTCTGGTGGGCGCCGAAGTTGTCGGTCTTGAACAGCGTCATGTCGTTGGCTTCCACCAGGAAGATTCGACTGCTGAAGGCAGCAAGTGCGTATCCGCCATCGAGTGTGGTCGCAAGTCCCTGGCCAATGTCAGTAGAGGTTTCATCCCCTAACCGGCGTTCCCAGATCCGCTGACCGCTCGTAGCGTTCACTTTCACCATTAATACGTCAAAGTTGGCAGCTGAGGGAGTCGTTTGTCCGACCGCAACTAAGTTCTCTCCGTTATCTTCCTCAATGAGGCCGTTGAGTTCGTCGTCAAAGTCAGAGGCGTCAATTTCCTCAAACCACAGCAAGTCTCCGTTGAGGTCTGCTTTAGCGATTACCGCTTTATTGAAGTTATTCGTTGAACCGACA
>CAZTTF010000233.1:0-18565 GCA_964616365.1 uncultured Lewinella sp.
ATTCCCCCTACTTTGGACGAGCAGGTGGCCTGGCGGGTAGCCGATGAAGTCCGTCGTGTAGCTGAGGAGGAATTTGGTAAAAAGTAACCGGTTCGGGCGCAGACGCGGGTGCAGGATTAGGTTAGCAGAGCAATGCTCATGACCCCAACTTTGCACCTGCGTCTGCGCCCTTCTGCTTTCAGTCTGTCCTGCTTTCAGCCAAAACGGCGCGCTTTAGGCGCACCTACTGCAAGATTGTCACACATATCATCTGAAATTCCCCTTTCACAGTTGGGAATGGTTTTTGCCCGCAACACTAGCCCGTTACCGGGTGTTAACCATTAGCGCATCGTAGCAACGAATTAGCAAACGTGAGCCGACCCAAGATTACTATCCCAATGGACAACCGAGGATTTGACGATGAACAAGACCTCTTCCCCTTCATCGGCACCGAAGAAGGCGATGAGCAAATGAATGCAGCTGAAGTACCTGACCTGGTGCCGATGCTTGCCCTGAAGAACAGTGTGCTGTTCCCCACCATCGTGATTCCGATCAACATCGGTCGTGACGCCTCTATCAAAGCCATCAATGCGGCGGCAGAAAGTCACAAAATGGTAGCCGTGTTCTCTCAGAAAGAGGTAAAGGAAGAAGAACCTACGGGAGATGATCTTTACGAAATCGGCACCCTGGCGAGCATCCTGAAAATGCTCAGGATGCCCGATGGAAGCCTGACGGCCGTCCTCAGGGGCCGGCAACGGGTACTCCGCAAACGCCTCAGCCAGTCCGCCCCCTATCTGGAAGGAGAAGTAACACTGCTTGACTACGTACCTCCTGCTGACGCACTGGCCTTCAAAGCTACGATAGACAGCGTGCGCGACAACGCGCGCCGCGCCGTTGAACTCAGCCCCAACATCCCTACGGAGGCCCAGGTCATGCTCGACAACATCAATGCCCCCAGCCACTTACTGAACTTCATCTCGAGCAACCTCAATAATGAAGTAAAAGAAAAACAAAGCCTCCTCGCCACCCACGACCTCGGCAAAAAAGCCGAGCGGGTGCTCGTCGAACTGCAGCGGGAACTGCGGCTGCTGGAACTGCGCGACCAGATTGAGACCAAGACCAGAGGAGACATTGAAGAACAACAGCGCCAGTATTTCCTGAACCAGCAAATGAAAGCCATTCAGGAAGAACTCGGCCAGAACCCCAATAAGGAAGCTGTTGACCAACTGGAAAAACGAGCGAAAGACAAAGTATGGCCCGAAGAGGTGGGCAATACCTTCGAGCGGGAAATTGCCCGCCTCAAACGCATGAACCCTCAGGTGGCCGAGTACAGCGTTCAGCTCTCTTATCTGGAGATGTTGCTCGACTTACCGTGGAGTGACTACACCGTAGACAACTTTGACCTGAAGGCCGTTGCGAAGCAGCTTGACGATGACCACTACGGCCTCGAAAAAGTAAAAGACCGCATCCTCAGCCATCTTTCGGTGCTCAAGCTGAAAGGGGACATGAAAGCGCCGATACTGTTGCTGCTCGGCCCTCCGGGAGTAGGTAAAACAAGCCTCGGAAGAAGTGTCGCCGAAGCCCTGGGCCGGAAATACGTCCGCATGAGTCTCGGTGGCCTCCACGACGAGAGTGAAATTCGGGGGCACCGCAAGACCTATATCGGCGCCATGCCCGGACGGATCGTACAATCACTCAAAAAGGTGGGCTCAGCCAACCCGGTGTTCATCCTCGATGAGATCGACAAAGTCGGGCAAAGTCACCGAGGAGACCCCTCCAGCGCCTTGCTTGAAGTCCTGGACCCAGAGCAAAACTCCACCTTTCACGATAACTACCTTGACTTGGACATTGACCTGAGCAAAGTCATGTTCATCGCTACGGCTAATAATTTCGGTGCGATCCAACCCGCACTGCGGGACCGGATGGAGATCATTAATCTTAGTGGCTACTCCGCAGAGGAAAAACTCGAGATCGCCAAGCGGCACCTCGTGCCGCGGCAACGCTCGGAGCACGGCCTGAAGGCCAGGCAGATCACCATCCCGGTTGCTACCCTAAAGGCCGTCATCACGGGGTACACCCGCGAAAGTGGTGTTCGTAACCTGAACCGGAAGGTCGGAGGATTAATGCGCTACGCTGCCCGCCAGATTGCGATGGAGGGGGCGGAAAAAGTAACCGTTACGCCGGACCTGCTAGAGGAAATTCTCGGGCCAGTCACTTTCGAGCGCGAAGACTACAAGGTTGGTAAACTCCCTGGTGTTGCGGTCGGTTTGGCCTGGACGCAGGTTGGTGGAGAAATTCTCTACGTCGAGGCAAGCCTGAGCCCGGGCAATGGCGGGTTAACCCAAACGGGGAACCTCGGCAATGTCATGAAAGAAAGTGCTACCACGGCACGGTCCTGGCTAAAAGCCAACGCGAAAGCACTCAAGCTCGACCCCGCCATCATTAAGGAAAATGACCTGCACATTCACGTCCCGGCAGGAGCTACGCCTAAAGATGGCCCCAGTGCCGGCATCACGATGATCACCGCAATGGCCAGCGCCTATTCCGGCCGGCCGGTAAAGCCCTACCTGGCCATGTCGGGCGAGATCACGTTGCGGGGAAGTGTACTACCGGTTGGCGGAATTAAGGAAAAGCTGCTGGCTGCCCGCAGGGCAGGCATTAAAACCCTGATCCTGAGTGCCAAGAACGAAAGGAATGTCCGCGAGATCGAAGAGCGGTACCTCAAAGGTCTGAAGATCGTTTACGTAAAAACCATGCAGGAGGTCCTTAAGCTTTCGCTTAGCTAGTGGCTTGCAGGGTTTGCTCGGGAAACTTAATCTCCCGTACGTAAATTCACGGCCAAACCTAAGGTTTATGTCTGCTGGTATTGTCCTAAATATTTCATAACGCACCCATCTACCCAACCAGAGGCGTACCTTTGGTGTCCTCTTACCGGATGAATTACTGAGCTATGAAATATTTAGGCCTTTTACTCTGTCTTTTCCTTACCGCCTCCAGCCTCCAGGCTCAAAAACTGGTTGATCAAAACGGTGAAGCCCTGGTCCAGTTTTCCGGTATGGTCCTCGATGGTGGAGACAATCAGCTGCTCCCCATCCCTTACGCTACGGTGCTGGTTAAGGATGATGGTCGTGGCACCTATGCCAACCTGGAGGGCTTCTTCAGCATCGTCGTCCATAAAGGTGATACCATTGTCTTCAGTGCGCTCAATTATGACGACGCCGTTTATGTAGTTCCGGATACCCTTCAGGACGATAAATACAGCATCGTACAGCTGCTGACTAAAAACGACATCGACCTGCCAACAGCCGTCGTTTTCCCCTGGCCCAGCAGAGAACACTTCAAACTTGAATTCCTGGCCATGGACGTTACCTCAGAGTTGCAAAACCGCGCCTCACGTAACCTGAGCGCCGATAACCTGGAAAAGCTGCGGGAAACCGTGCCGGCCTCAGGAGCTGAAAATGCCAGTTACTACCTCCGCCAACAAGCCCAAAAGACTTATTACATCGGCCAACGCCCGCCGATGAACATCTTCAGTCCCGTCGCCTGGAAACAATTCTTTGATGGCTGGAAAAGAGGCGACTTCAAAAAGAAAGATCGCTAACCTGCCGGCTCCGGTAGTCCAACCTAAGATCTAACATCACACGTCCAACAGGCAACTATCAGGCGATCCATCAAGTTATTAGGGTATGAACACCCCGCGAGATCCGAAGAATGAACTCAGTACCTACCTGCTGGTCGGCAGTGTATACTTTGCCCTGATCTTCTTTTCTTTCCGTTTTTCACTTCAGGCTGTTTTTCTGTTACTACTGCTCGGTGCCGTGGCAGCGCTAGCCTGGTTCCTTTACTTTGGCAAACAGAAATGGCAGGAGAGAATAAGAAAGCGCCAAGAGGAAAACACCTTTTCAGGTAGGGTAAAGGCGCGGTTGGACGAGTGTACCAATAAAGAAGCCCAGTTCCGGAACGAAGCAGCATTTATCAGGGATCGTATCCGTGCACTCCGCGAGGACCTGGAACGCAGCGCCCTGGCCGACGACAAGGAGAAGGCGCGGGCGCAGGTGCTCATTAAGGAATTTGAAGCAGAGTTCAACCTGCGCCATGCAAAGGCATCATTCTTTGCCGACTGCATTAAGCGTCTCGAAGCCTTGCTCGCCCGGCACCAGTTGAACGAAAGCATTGCCGCCCGTAAGCGTGAACTCGAAGAGCTACGCAAGACCAACTTCGATGATGAGGCCCGCATGGAAGAAACCCGCTACCACCTTGAACAGGACACCATTCAGCTCGATACCATCACGGAACTGAGTCAGGATATTGCAGTTAGTTTTAAGGCGGAGCAAGCAGAGGAACTCAGGGCCCGCCTGGAAAAACTCAGGACGAGCATCCAAACTGACAAATAAGGGGACAGGGGCTAAAACTTTTCCGAAGGAAAAAAAGTTAAGTTAGTCCCTTGCGAGATTATGCGCAATAATACTATCTTTGCGGTCGCTTAGCGCCAGAATGCTGGTGGCAATAGTGCATTATGCATCTGATTTATAGTGTACGATTGAGAATCTCAAATTCAGGAATGGTCTGAAAATGTCCCACATCCTGAATCCTCAATACCCGATCGTAAATTGTACATCTCCTTGGCCCGTTCGTCTATCGGCTAGGACGCCAGGTTTTCATCCTGGTAAGAGGGGTTCGATTCCCCTACGGGCTACATTAAAAGCCTCGCTTCCTCACCGGAATGCGGGGCTTTTTTTATTGTTCTTTGCCAGCTAATGGGTGCTGCAATCACTGTTCTTCGCCGCTAAACAAGGAAAAACGAAGCCAAAACACCCGCGCTTTGCTTACTTTTTAAGAAAAGCAAGCAACTCGCCAGGGTAATTATTGTTAAATTTACACTAAGTACTTATTTTTGCGAAGCAGTCAAAGCGCCTGAGCAGTTTCAACTCATCTGCGAAAACCCTTATCTTTGCCGCCGCTTAGGCAGAAGTTGTGGTTTTTTCACCGCTTCTTACAACTTCGCACTGCACCTGCGATCGCGCCCCAATGGAGGCCAGCTTCACGGCTAACGCAGATTGACACCATTCTATTCAGAAAAAATATTCCTCCCAATTATGGCAAGAATTGCAATCAACGGCTTTGGCCGTATCGGACGTATCACTCTTCGCAACCTCCTCGAGAAAGGCCTTGACGTTGTTGCCGTTAACGACCTTACCGACAACGCTACCCTGGCGCACCTGTTCAAGTACGACAGTGTACAGGGCAACTACCCCGGTGATGTCAGCGCTGACGACGACTTCATCTACATCGACGGTAAGAAGATCGATGCACTCAGCCAGCCAGACCCAAGCAAACTGCCATGGGGAGACCTCGACGTTGACGTAGTACTCGAATGTACCGGCCGTTTCCGTGACGAAGACAAAGCACGCCTGCACATCGCAGCGGGTTGTAAGAAAGTACTCATCTCCGCGCCTGCTGGCAAAGGTGATGTCGCTACTGTTGTTCTTGGTGTTAACGAAGAAGTGCTTAATGCTGACACTGACGTTTACTCAAATGCCAGCTGTACCACTAACTGTCTTGCACCACTCGTAAAAGTGCTTGACGACGCCTTTGGCGTAGAGCAGGGCCTCATCACTACGGTGCACGCTTACACTGCTGACCAGAACATTCAGGACGGTCCGCACAAAGACCTGCGTCGCGCCCGCGCCGCTGCCGTGAACATCATCCCAACCAGTACTGGTGCCGCTAAGGCAGTAGGTCTGGTACTTCCTCACCTGAACGGTAAGCTTGACGGTGGCGCAATGCGCGTTCCCGTACCAACCGGTTCCCTGACGGACCTTTCCGTTACCCTCAAAAAAGAAGCAAGCGTAGAAGAAATCAACGCCGCTTACAAAGCAGCTGCTGAAGGACCGATGAAGGGCATCCTCGCTTACGTTACTGATCCTTACGTATCTTCTGATATCGTAGGCAGCAAGTACTCCAGCCTCTACGACGAAGGCCAGACCAAGGTTATTGGCAAGCTCGTGAAAGTTGTTAGCTGGTATGATAACGAAGCTGGCTACTCTGCCCGTCTCGCAGACCTTTGTGAGCGTATCGCAGCAATGTAGTAATCAGGAGCTAGGAGTCAGGAGCTAGTTTCAAGCTCCTGGCTCCTACCCCCTACCCTAACCCCTCGCTTCTTCCCCCTAACTCCTCCTTATGTCCCTCAAAGACCTCGACGTTGCCGGTAAAAAAGTGCTGGTGCGTGTAGACTTCAATGTACCGCTCGACGCCGATAAAAACATCACTGACGACACCCGTATCGCCAAAGCAACGCCTACCATCATGTACTTGCTGGAACAGGGAGCTGCGGTCATTCTGATGAGTCACCTGGGGCGCCCTCAGAAGAAGCTCAACGAAGATGGCTCGCTGAACCGGGATAAATTCAGTCTGGCACCAATCGTACCTACTCTCGTGGAGTATGTGGGTTGTCAGGTTCAGTTTGTGGAGGATACCATTGGCGAAGCCGCTCAGGAGGCTGTTGCCGCCCTGGAACC
The DNA here is from genome assembly GCA_964616365.1 of uncultured Lewinella sp. Classification (GTDB taxonomy): domain Bacteria; phylum Bacteroidota; class Bacteroidia; order Chitinophagales; family Saprospiraceae; genus Neolewinella. Next base: position 6,498 of record CAZTTF010000233.1, read on the forward strand.
CGGGCAGATCCTGCTACTGGAAAACACCCGCTTCCATCCTGGCGAAACCAAAGGAGACGAAGCCCTGGCTAAAGGGCTGGGAGGTCTGGCCGACATCTTTGTCAACGACGCCTTCGGCACTGCGCACCGTGAGCACGCCTCAACGGCGACCGTAGCGCGCTACTTTAACGATGATGCAAAAGCCTTCGGCTTTTTGATTCAGGCTGAACTCGACGGAGCCGAGAAGCTCCTTAATAATCCCGCAAAGCCAGTGACGGCCATCGTAGGTGGAGCTAAGGTCTCTGACAAGATTCTCCTCCTCGAGAAACTGCTGGACTTTGCTGATAACATCATTATCGGCGGCGCCATGGCTTATACTTTTAGCCTGGCTCAGGGTGGTAAAGTTGGAAAATCTCTCGTGGAAGCTGATAAAACGGAGAAAGCGCTGGAACTACTGGAGAAGGCCAAGGCTAGCGGAACGGCTATTTACCTTCCGGTAGACACTACAGTGGGTAAAGACTTTGACAACGATACTCCGAGAGCTATCGTCTCCGCCGGAGAAATTGGTGACGAATGGGAAGGCCTTGATATTGGCCCGGAGTCTGTCAAAGCATTCTCCGCTGTAATTGCTGCCAGTAAATCTATTCTTTGGAATGGCCCGATGGGCGTTTTCGAGATGCCCAACTTTGCGATTGGCACCAACGCCATCGCAGAAGCTGTGGCAAAAGCCACGCAAAACAACAATGCCTACAGCCTGATTGGCGGTGGTGATTCTGTATCCGCCATCAACCAGGCAGGACTGGCAGACCAGGTTAGCTTCGTCTCCACCGGAGGAGGAGCCATGCTGGAATTGCTCGAGGGCAAAACATTACCTGGAATCGCAGCGATTCAAGGATAAGCCCTCAGGCTTGCGGCGTATCAACGCTCGACCACTGGCGCGCAAACGGAACTCCTCCGTTTGCGCGCTTTTTTTCTGTTAGCTTTAAAGCGTAGCCCGGAGGCGTCCGCTTAAAAAGCCATTCATCCCTTTACGCAGACTATAATTGCCGTACCCTCAATCAGCCTTTTGGGTCGTAAAAGCGTTTACAGAGCATGGAACTAGAGATTACGCTTGGCCGGACGGAAGGCAACACGGAAATTCCGTTGAGTTTCTCCGGAGAAGCTCCCCGAGACATCACTGCGGACCCCTTCGGGATCCCCTACAAAAGTGTGCTCTGTCTCGACCTCATTTTTCAGCGGGCGGAAGCCCTGTTGGAGTCGAATGACTTTGGCACGCGCTACCTCGCACAGGAGCTGTTGCGGCGCGCAGCCGCCGCACCGGAAATCCGTCAACCAATCCATGACCTGAGTATCCTCGCGGATCACAAGGACACCCTGGACTTGCTGATGACCTTCCTCATTCCGGTTGGTGGCAGAGAGACGGAACTTTTCAAAATTGGCCGGCCATTTCAGTTCGAACCTATTTATGTGAGCCCGGCGATGAGTTCCCTGATCAATAAACAGGACGCCTGCTACAGCTTTGGTGAAGACTTAAAACAAGTACACGACCGCCACCTGGTGACGGTAGGCTGTGCTATCCTCAACGGATTCTACGGTACAGAGATTAATCTTACCCCCAGCGCCTTACTTAATGTGCCTGACCAAAAAACAGGTTTACGGCGCTACTACAAGCCAACGATGGACCAGTCCTTCGTTGAAGTTGTATCCATCGGGGAATTACCCGAACTTAGCCAGAAGCAGATTCAATTGCTACTGCATAATATTGACGATACGGCCCTGTGGTTACAACTCTTACCTCCGGAGAAGTTTGAGTTCCGGGGCATTCACCTAGCCCGCCTGTCTGACGTAACGGAGGAAGAGGCACTTAGCCGCCTTAAGCACCGATTAATCAGCCGTGATGCCATCCTTGACGTAGACCGTGTAGTAGAACTGGCCGATCTTGTACGAACGCATTTTGGCAATGCAGACCTGCAGTTAGGTTTGTCCGCCGTGGATTTCCCTGCCGACAGATCCGTTGACCACGAGTACCGTATCCGCTTTAACTTCCTTCGCGACACTGTCGGAAAACTTACTTCGGAGCAGTATAAGGGAAGTATCTACGACCAGGCTTTCCGGGGAAGAGAGACGATAATTATCGATGACCTGACGGAGCTCCCGCTAAAAACAGAGCTCGAACAGCTCTTGATCAAACAAGACATTAAGAGTATTCTGGTAGCGCCCTTACTGGATCAATCCCGCAATGTCATCGGCATGGTCGAACTTGGATCTCCGGAAGCCTTCGGCATCAATGCCTTCATGGGGATCAAGTTTCAGGAGATTCTGAACTTATTCCGCACCGCCGTAGAACGAAGCCGCGAGTATATTGACAACCGGATCGAGGCGATCATGCGGGAGCAATACACCAGCCTGCACTCCAGTATTGAGTGGCGCTTCACCGAAGCGGCCTTCAACATCCTGGAACGACAGGAAGCCGGAGAATCAGACCAGCCGGAGAGTATCGCCTTCAAACAAGTATACCCCCTGTATGGCCAGGCCGACATTGTGGGGAGCAGCCGCCTTAGAAATGCGGCCATTTACCAGGATCTTTTCGACAATATGCGCGCTGGTCGCTTCTTCCTGAACGAAGCGCAAAACCTACTTGACTTCCCACTGATTCAGCAGGTCATTCTCCGTATGGATAACCACCTGAAGGTTTCGGTCGACGAGTTTGACAACAGTCATGAAATCATTTTCGGAGAATTTATCCAACGTCACCTGACGCCCCTCATCCGCGAGTTGGGTCAGCAACGCCCCGAACTTCGGGAAAGTGCTAAAAAGTACTTCGAAAAACTAGACCCTGACCTCAAACTCTTTTACCGGGTTCGCCGTGACTACGAGCAAAGCGTTACCACACTCAACCGGGAGCTGAGTATGTTTTTCTCCGAACGAGACCTGGCCGCTCAGAAAACCCTGCCCCATTACTACGAAAAGTACAAAACAGACGGGGTGGAATATGAGATATACGCAGGGCAAAGCATGCTGAAGCACCAAACTTTTAGCGAAGTCCACCTGCGCAACCTTCGCCTGTCTCAGTTGATCGACATGTGTGAAGCGACTCGGCTGGTCGACCAGATCAGTAAAGGTTTACCGATGCCCCTCCGTACCGCTCAGCTGGTATTCGCCTACACCAATCCGCTGGACATCAAATTCCGGATGGACGAAAAGCGTTTCGACGTTGATGGAGACTACAACGTCCGTTATGAGATTCTGAAGAAGCGCATCGACAAGGCTACTATTCGTAAGGGACAAGAGCGCCTTACGCTGGCCGGGCAAATCAGTATTGTCTACCTCCAGGAGCGGGATAAAGAGGAGTATATGGGCTACCTCAACTACTTACAAGATGCCGGGTACGTCGACGGAGAGATTGAAGACTGGGTGCTTGATCCACTACAGAGCGTGAATGGTTTGCGGGGGCTCAGGTTCCGGGTGAAGGTATAGAACATCTCTCGGCGTACATCACCTTTAAGCTTAGCTACTCCTCACTCATCCAATCAGCGAAAGCCTGGACTTCGTCGGGATGCGCTTCCACCCAGTCTGCCGCCTGCTGATTGACGTTTCTCAGGGCATTATAAACGTAGGCTTCACCGTGACCAGCAGCTGCAACTGCTCCGTAAAAAGGGGCATAAAAGTCATACCAAAGGCTGCCGGAATTACCTTCTTGGTTTTCTCCAAGGTGCTCAAAGAGCCAAATGGAATTAGCGACAAGGAGATCAATAGGTTGCAATGCTTCATCTTTATTCTCGCCAATCAACTGAGCCTGCCGCATGCCAATCAACATGTCTAACGCGGCGAATTCTCCGCCGATCTGTCCGAGGGTTAAGTTGACCTGAATATTCCCCCCTTCCTTTTTACTTACACCACCTGACATGGCATTCACCACGTTGCGTGCGCCCTCGCTCGTCCGGCCGCTTTCCGGCTCCAGGAGGAGGAAAAAGAAGCCGGCCATAGCAGTCTGTGCCCGGTTGCCTTTATTAGCATGGAGATTGGACAACAGCAGGTGGCTGGAAGCGTGATTGAAATTGATTTCAATCGCTTTGATCAAGTTATCTTCTGCCTCCGTCAGTTCCTCTCTCCGAAAGTGAGTCAACGCCAAATTGTAGTAAAGCAAATAGTGCTCGCCCAGCGTTGCCAGTGCGTCATTGTAAACCTTAATAGCCTTTTTACCTTTCCCCATATCGTCGAGCACATTTGCCTTCACCATTGCCGAAGAAATGAGATGATCTCCCGGAACCTTCATTGCTTTGCTGGCGTATTTCAAAGCTTGCTTCTGGTCTTCCAGCGAAACGTAAGACAAGGAGATCTCATATAAGGCAAGCCCCCAATTCGGTTTGAGTTTAAGCGCCTCCTGATACTTTGCAATAGCCTCCGTAAACTGTCCGTCATCGTGCAAGACGATGCCTTCACGGACAATATCTTCGGCACTTTTTTGCGCGGACGCAGGTGCAAGGGAAAGGATAAATAGCAGCGCAAGTAAGAAGGTGCGACAGTAAAGCATAGGGTGGTGGTTTTAAAAATACGTGGTAAAATCACACAAAACACTTACGATAAATATACAACAATTGATAAGATGCCAGAGCGCTATCAGCGCAACCAATGTGGATTTGGCGCTCGTATTTTGTCCGGAGGCGGGAAGAAAAAACGGGACCTGGCCGTAGCTCCGTAAACGCTCCCTACTTTACCTTTAGCCCGCATTTAAAACTTTGTCCATGACTTCCCAAAAAGCGTTACTCGTCATTCTCGACGGCTGGGGCATCGGCCAGCGGCCGGAGGCCGACGCCATTGCCCAGGCAAACACGCCCGTTTACGACCGTATTTACCGCGACTGCCCCCACGCAACGTTGGTCACTTACGGCGAAGACGTAGGCCTTCCGGAGGGGCAAATGGGCAACTCCGAAGTCGGGCACCTCAACATTGGTGCTGGGCGGGTGGTCTACCAAAGCTTTGCGCGGATCAACAAAGCCATCCGCGACGGCGAACTCGCGAAGCTGGAGAAACTACAAAACGCCCTGGCCTACGCCAGGGAAAACAACAAAGCCGTCCACCTCATCGGACTCGTCTCCGACGGTGGCGTCCACTCCCACCTTAATCACCTCCTCCGGCTTTGTGACATCACAACCGAAGCTGGCAATAAACAGGTATTTATCCATGCGTTCACCGATGGCCGTGACGTTGCTCCCGACTCCGGTAAGGGCTTTCTCAAAACACTAACCGAGCACATTGCCGACCAACCCGTGAAGCTGGCCACCATCACCGGCCGGTTTTACGCCATGGACCGCGACACCCGCTGGGAACGCATTGAGCAAGCCTATGATGCAATGGTAAAAGGCGAAGGTGCCTCCAGCTCGGACGTACTGGCAACCATGCAGGAGCGCTACGATGCCGGAGAATATGACGAATTCATCAAACCCATCATCATGGCTGATGCCGCGGGTAATCCCGTCGCCACAATCGCCGACGGCGACGTTGTCATTAACTTCAACTTCCGTACCGATCGCCCCCGGCAAATTACCCGTGCCCTCACGCAGGAAGATTTCCCCGAACAGGACATGCAGCGCCTCCCTGGCCTCCACTATCTCTGCATGACACAGTACGACGAAAAATTTACTGGCGTCGAAGTCCTCTTCACCCCAGACGACCTGACCAAAACAATGGGGGAAGTCGTTAGTGCGGCCGGAAAAACCCAGGTCCGCATCGCTGAAACGGAGAAGTACGCCCACGTTACCTTCTTTTTCAGCGGAGGTCAGGAAGACGAGTTCCCCGGCGAACGGCGCATCCTGATCGACTCTCCACGCGACGTGGAGACCTACGACCTGAAACCCGAGATGGGCGCTTACGGCATTGCCGACGCCATCGTGGAAGACATCCATGCCAACCAACCTGACTTCATCTGCCTGAACTTCGCCAATACCGATATGGTAGGGCATACCGGCGTTTGGGAGGCGGCCGTCAAAGCCGCCGAAGTAGTTGACGAGTGCCTCGGCCGTGTGCTGGACGCTGCGAGCCAACACGGATATCACGCACTGGTGATTGCCGACCACGGCAACTCCGACGTCATGGTCAACGAAGACGGCAGTGTCCACACTGCCCACACGACGAACCCCGTTCCGGTGATCTACGTTGGGCCAGACAAGGACCTCTCCCTAAAAGATGGCGGCAAATTGGGCGATGTAGCCCCTACCCTGCTGCACTTCATGGGTCTTGAGGCTCCGGCAGCAATGGATGGCCAGGTGCTGGCCACCAAGTAGGGTTTTCCGTCCGTCGAAAAACCCTGCGCCTCCATCCCTTCACTTTGCACCTGCGGCCGCGCCCACCTATCTTAAGCCTATGCGAATTATTATTTTGCTCTTCCCCCTGCTTTGCCTGGCTTGCCAACCCAAGTCAGCATCAGGACTTAAAGATACATCCATGGCTAACCTACCTATACCCTCCGCCTGGGAACTCGTAAGCTGCGTGATCGACGGAAAAACTATTCCGGCCGTTAACGACAAAGCCTTCATCGCCATCAGAGACGGTGAAATCGGCGGCCACTCCGGCTGTAATGCTTTCGGTGGTGAATGGACCGGCACTCCCGAGAAAATGAAAGTACCCGGTGTCATGTCCACTAAAATGTTTTGTAACGACGTGGCCGATCAGGAACGCATGATTTTTGACATGCTCAACGGCACGGTGAGTGCCTCCTCAAATGACGGCAAAACCCTAGTGATCAGTTCCGGAAAAGGCAAGTTATTGCTCCAGCGGAATGATAGCCGACTGAAGTAGGGATTAACGTACCCGCACCCCGTGGACTAATACCGCCGCATTTTACCTTATTTGCGGTAAAAAGCGTGTAACTTTCCCCTAGCCAAACCGCCTGCATATGCCCATTGCCGAACACGCATCTCCAAATCCCTCCCCTGCCAGCATCGACTGGCTGGAGCAAGTCCAGCAACGCCTGGGCGACCAAACCGTGGAGGCCCTTGATGCTGCCGTGGGCGCGGACGCAGGTGCAAGGTTAAAGAACGAGGAGCTGGCTACCACTTCTGCCCGCAACGGTTGGCAGCTTGGTGCGTACGTTGAAACGGGCAGCAATGCTCAAACCAATGCCTATGCCCGCGAGGAAGTTGCCGGAGGAGCAGAAGCCCTGCTGTTCCGACTCTACCAACAGCCTTTCACTAAGGACATCGAAGCCCTGCTACGTGGCATCGATGCCGAGCGGGTGTCGTTGCACTGTACACTTCGGTACCCGGGGCAAGACCCGGCAGAGTTGTTTCGCGACCTCGTTCGCTTTTTGCGTAAAGCAGATTACGACCTGACAAAAACCACCGGATCGGTTGATTTTGACCCGCTGCTAGACTGGTCGGAACCACCCTTCCCTCCTTTGATCAGGCTGCTGTTTTTTGTGTCGCGGTGGATGCCGGGATTTAAGGTACTGCAGGTTAATGCTGCAGGCTTCAACAATGGTCTCGAGGGTGCGGACCTCGAACTCGCCCTGGCCCTGGCGAAGGGAGCCCAATATCTCCAGGAGCTTCAGGACCGTGGTTACCCGCCAGCACTAGCGAACCGTCACCTTCAGTTTGCCATTACCGTTGGTACATCTTTCCACGGCGATGTGGCTAAGTTGCACGCCCTCCGTATGCTGTGGGCACAGGTGCTTGAATCTTTTGGGGTAGAACAACCCGAGCCCACTCAAATTGCCGTTCACTCGGACATCGTAACCCTCTCCGGAGATGCCGATGCAGACCTTGACGGATTGTATCTCCAGGCCCAGTCTGCCGCCCACGGCGGCGCTGACCTCTTGTTCCTCGCACCGGCAGCAGACCATAACCAGTCTGCCACCCCATCCGGACGCATCAACACCCGTAACCTGCAGCATCAGCTACGCCAGGAGGGCGCTCAACTCAGTGAGGCTAGCCAGGAGGCAGTCGCTATACTTTCCGAAGCACTCGTTAAGGCGACCTGGGCCCGGTACCGGGCCATTCAGGATAAAGGTGGCTTCATGGAAGCTGCCGATTTTTAATGATGCTTTCGCATCAGGACATCTGCCGATTTTTCGTTCCCAAAACGTACTAGCAACCCGTTATGAATCCATTCGCTGACCTTGACCAAACTGACTATTGCTTGCTCTCGGTCAGCAGCCGAATGCGCAAACAAGTTCTTAGTATTCTACCCCGAAGCACTATTCTCGGAATTCCCCTCCTGCTTCTTGGCTCCCTGATGTTCACCAGCTGCCAGTCAAACCAATCGCCCCAAGTACCAGCAACTGCTATGCCTCAAGCTCCAACAATTTCACAACGCTCGTTCGGCCAGACACCAGAAGGAGCGGCAACCCTTTACACCCTGACCAACAGTCAGGGCAACAGCCTTCAGCTTACAGACTACGGTGGCATCATCACCTCCATCAAAGTTGATGGGGAGGAAATGGTGGTTGGGTTTGACGAGCTCGCCCCATACCTGGCGCCAAACCCCTATTACGGCGCTCTGATCGGACGCTATGGCAACCGGATTGCGAATGCAGCTTTCTCCCTTGACGGAGCGACCTTTTGCCTCCCGGCCAACAACAACGGCAACCAATTGTACGGAGGCCCGAAGGGTTTTGACAAGTATGTCTGGAAAGCCGAGCCAGAAACCACGCCGGAGGCCGCCATGGTAACGCTCTCGCACGTGAGCCCGGACGGTGATCAGGGCTTCCCTGGTGAACTTACGGTGCAGTGTCAGTATGCCTGGACCAACAACAACGAGCTCAAGCTGACTTACACGGCCACGACCACAAAAAACACGATCGTCAACCTGACGAACCATACCTACTTCAACATCAGTTCGGCTGACACCATGACGGCACAACTACTGGAGTTGAAGGCGGACTTCTACACGCCCGTCGACGAAGCGCTGATCCCGCTAGGTGAGAACGCCACCGTTTCCGGAACTCCCTTTGATTTCAGAGCCGCCAAACCGATCGGTCAGGATATTCGGGCAGACCACCCCCAGCTGGCTTTGGCCAATGGGTATGACCATAACTGGGTACTCAACGATTACGATGGCAGTTTGCGGGAATTCGCGGTGCTAACCGATCCGGCCAGCGGCCGGAAGCTCCGCTGCTACACCACGGAGCCTGGGGTCCAGATTTTCACGGCTAATTTTCCTGCCGGACAATTTCAAGACCGTGGAGGGAAGGATTTGGCGACCTACGGAGGGATCTGTCTCGAGACGCAGCATTTCCCGGACTCACCCAATCAACCGGCGTTTAAAACCCCGCTGCTGCGCGCAGGAGACACCTACCGAACGGAGACGGTCTACGTATTTGAGTAGGATAACCTAAGGTAACTTAACGCCGTTTTGCCCCTATAGCCGTTGGTTTTCCCTGTATAGAGACACTAAATCAGACAACAGGCAGTTAGTTTATTACTGTATGATTTGCTACCTTTCTGACAAGGTAACAAGCTGCACCCGGTTACCGATCCCTCATCCCCAGTTATACTCACCATGCAACGATTGCTTATCCTGGCGGTACTTTGCTGCTATTTCTCTTCACTCACTCAGGCTCAGATATACTACGAAACCAAGTGGGAACACAATGACATCACCTACACCGGGCTGATGATTTACTACGACGATAATGCGGCCAGCATGCGGGTTAAATACTCCGTTGATGGTGATTACCGGGTAGCAGAATTCAAATGCTTTGGTAAGACCCTGGACACAGAGCAGGGTAACCTTTACCTGATCGACGGACAGGATGCGAAAGTAGTGTACGGCGACGGAGATAACGTTGGTTACAGTGCCGACAACTTCATCTTTCTTGACGGTATCGGTGACAATGCGACCCCAATGCACATTGATGACAATGGCGTAGCTACCGGTGAAATGGAAGATCACCTGATCAGTGTGGAATACTGGCGGCGCGTCTCTACGGACAAGTTCACGGAACAGTACGTATTCAACTTTTACGACAAGGACGAGCCCATGTATCGCACCTTGCTCTCCTACAATGAGCCTCGACCTGGAGCTAATTCCGGGGGTAACTTTTATATCTCAGAGATGGAACGCGGTGGCGGAGAATGGGGAGTCATTATGAGTAAAGGACTACCCTACTCACGGCAGCAATACACGCGCTCTTACACCTGGCCGCGCGACTGGATAAAAGAACGGTGGAATGAAGAGGCACGGATTACTGACATCGCCTATGGCGATGGTCGCTGGAACGTCACGGCAAGCGAAAAGACCGGGCTCACGATGCAGACCTGGAAGACCAATGATACCTGGCCAAATGAGTGGATTAAAGAAAAGTGGAATGATGACTACCACATCACCGAAGTAGCTTACGGTGACGAGTGGGCGGTTGTTATGTCAAAGAATAGTGGATTCACGTTACAGACCTGGAAGACAAGCGATGATTGGCCCCGTGAATGGATTAAGGAAAAATGGGGAGAAGGCTATCGGATTACGGCAGCCGACTATGGCGGCGCAAAATGGGCCGTCGTGATGTCAAAAAAATCAGGCTATGACGTCCAGACCTGGAAGCGCTCCGCCACCTACCCCAGAGAGTGGATTTCAGAAAAATGGGGAGAAGACTATTATATCAGTAACCTGGCCTACGGCCAGGGTGAATGGACGGTTGTGATGAATACCGGATCTGACTTCACGCGCCAAACCTGGAAGGTCATTGATGGATACCCTGCCTCCTGGATCTCAGAAAAATGGCGGGGCGAGAACAACGGAGGTAGTCAGCCCAGTACTGTTCCCGTGACCCAACCAGCGCTGGAACCTCCAGCTACCTTATTTGGCACTAAAATGCACCTCATCCTGGTGGCTAACTCCATGATTCCTGACATTGGCGCCAGCTGTGAAATCGATAAGAACACCACGACCCGTGAACTGGAAGTGATCGCCTCGGAGCTGAACATTCCGCTGAAAAAAACCGTGCTTTCTGAGCGCGACTTCACCAAGGCCAACCTCCAGAATGCATTAAACAACCTCAATCCTGGCTCCAACGATATTGTAGTCTTTGTCTATTCAGGCCACGGGTTCCGCTGGTCTGACCAAACCTCTAAATACCCGACTTTCGATTTGCGGTACTCCAACTACCAGCAAGTTGGCCACGCTAACTCGATGAACCTCGGGGACGTCTACAATACGATTGTCAATAAAGGTGCCCGCCTCAACCTCGTTCTTGGCGACTGCTGCAACTCCGACATTGGCGTTACCGGCCGTGGGGGGCAACCCTCGCTGGCCTCTCGCCGGCAGGCACAGGGAAAACTGGATAAGCTCCGGAAGCTGTTCCTGTTTTCCAAAGGTAATATGATCGGGGCCGCTGCGCGGCCCAATGAAACCTCTTGTGGTAGTACCCGCGACGGTGGCTACTTCATTAGTAGTTTCTTTGCGGCCATCAGCCGCGAAACGAGCGTTCTTAACACTGATACTGCTGACTGGGACGATATTATCCAACACACCATCAGCACGGCAAACTACAAAACGGCCAACCTCCGTGGTTGCTCTCAGCAAAATGGCATTTACTACTCCACCATCAAATAACCACATGCGCAGCCTGACCATAATTTTGCTGGGGCTGGTCTTATCCAGCTGCCAGAGCATCTGGCCCTGGAGAAAAAAAGCTAATACAGACATGTTACAACTGTATACCATTGAACGGTCTCCCACCCATCCGGACAAGCAAATTCCTGAGGCAACTTATATCCTGGATTTTGCCGTTCTGGACCCCGTTGAATTACGCTCTGAAGAAGCTGAAGCCCTTTATCAAGCCATTACCGACACCACCAATTTTGCCACTGAAACAAGCAAGCGCTGCCCCTTTATCGGTCAGTACGCCCTTGAGGTCGACGGAGAGTTGATGGCTGTTCTCAGTACAAGCCCTTGCTCCAAAGTGCAGTTAAAACATACGACAGATGAACAGGTCCGCAACCTGGAGTTGATTGAAAACAATCAGGTAGAATTAATTTGCGCTGGTCTCGGTAAAATCGAGTGAGTTCCTATTTGATGTGCGGCACAAAATATCGCAAAAAAAGAACGGGGAAACCGGACCAGCTGGTCCGGTTTCCCCGTTTTGTAAACAGCCT
>CAZTTF010000234.1:0-19402 GCA_964616365.1 uncultured Lewinella sp.
CCAGCAAGCTCAGCAGACTTCCTTTTAACTCCTTATCCATGACTTCCTTGATTTAAGCGCTTGTTTGGGAATTATTAGCAGCCCGTTAAAGATAAGGCGTATAGGAATTAATCGTCTGGTGTACCTTTGAAGAAATAACGACGGCACCTATGCTTCAAGGACTCAGCGCTAGACTGGTATGCTGTAACAGTAATTCCAGTAGCTGATTTACGGTGACTTTATGCCTCGATGTTGTTTACAACTCTCATTCGCAATTGCGGCACTTTAAGCTTTCCACTGTCCTATCAACCACAAAATCCTCCAGCTACTGATGCGTCATATCCGACTTCAAAAAGCATTAGCAATTGCCTTCATTGCCTTTATCAGTTTAGGTGCACTGACCTTTCAGAACGAGGATCCTCAATGGGGCTTTTTTGGACATCGCCGCCTTAACCAACTTGCAGTTTTCACCCTTGATCAGGACATGATGCCCTTTTTCCGGGCCAATATCGAATGGATAACGGAACATGCCGTTGATCCTGATAAGCGCAGATATGCCACCCGGCACGAAGCCGTCAGGCATTACATTGACCTTGATCACTGGGGAGAAAGTGAGACCTACGACTATGTTCCCCGAAATTGGACAGACGCTCTCCTCTGGCAAGCCGAGTTGATAGTTGAAATACCAGGTGACACGGTTATATGGTCTGTCGACACAATTATTGAAGCACCTTCGGATTTCAAATTCGACCGGGACAGTCGCGTGTTATTGCGGAGTAATCAGGGGCAATCTTTAGAATTACAGCTGGGAGCTTATCGGGAATACTGGATTCAGAACATCCTCCCGATGTACTACGAGGATGAAATGGTAGTCCCGGCCCTCAGCTTGCGGAATATCGGCTTCCCGCTACCGCCGGAAGCTAAAATGATTCGCATCCGGGAAGTCTTCTCTGGTTATGGTATTTTACCGTACCACCTTGAGCAAATGCACCGGCGGATAACGAGGGCTTTCGAAGCAGAAGATAGCGGCAAAATTTTGCGGCTTTGTGCTGAAATGGGACATTATGTAGGAGATGCACACGTGCCACTACACACGACCGAAAACTACAATGGACAGCTTACGGGACAAACCGGTATTCATGCATTCTGGGAAAGCAGGATTCCTGAATTATTTGCTGACCAGCAATATGACTATCTCGTAGGAAAAGCAGAGTACATAGAGAACCCCAGGGAGTACTACTGGGACATTATCCTGAAAAGTCACAGCTTAGTGGATAGTGTGCTGCGTACTGAGGCAAGGCTTCGCCTTGCTTTTCCGGAAGACCAGCAAATGGTGTTCGACGAGCGTTTAGGTCGGACGATCAAAACCCAGTCGGCAGAGTTTGCTGCAGCCTGGGATAATGAAATGCAGGGGATGGTCGAAGAACGTTTCCGGGCAACCATTAAGGCCATCGGTAGTGTCTGGTATACCTGCTGGGTGGACGCTGGACAGCCAGACCTGACAAAGTTGATCCAAACCCCTGATATCTACGCCAAATCAGACACCCTTGACCGGGCCGTTAAAAATGGTAAAATAAAGGGTCGTACCCACGAGTAAGGCTGATTTATCGGGGTAGTGTTCTAGGAAGTAGTCTGCTTGGAGACAAGCCACTAAACTGGGGTACGATGGCATTCCCTTTAGGGCATAGCAGCAGGTGCTTACACAGCTATATACTACAACCTGGCATCTACGTCAGCGCCCTCAACTACTTGGGGGTCATACGCCTGTAAAGCCCTGACAAGATCAATTGCCCGACTACTACCCTACTCCCAATCTGCCTGACTATATTTGCCCCCACCAAATACTTTGAATATGACCGCAAAGACCGATACCATCACTAAAGGCTGGACCCTGGAAACACTCCGGGAATTACACGACGCACCCTTGATGGACCTGGTTTTCCGCGCAGCATCAGTTCACCGCCAGCACCATGACCCTAATGAGGTGCAGATGAGCAGCTTGCTGAGCATCAAGACCGGTGGCTGTCCGGAAGATTGTGGTTACTGCCCGCAGGCAGCTCGTTACCATACGGACATTGAGGAAAATGCCCTGATGACCGTAGATCAGGTCAAAACTGCCGCAGAACGTGCTAAAGGCCTCGGCTCTAGTCGTCTGTGTATGGGTGCAGCCTGGCGAAACGTTCGCGATGACGAAGAATTTGATCAGGTCCTGGAATTGGTCCGCACCGTCAATGGTCTGGACATGGAGGTATGTGCCACATTAGGCATGTTAACCCCAAACCAAGCAGAAAGACTTGCTGCTGCCGGTCTGTACGCCTACAACCACAACCTTGATTCTTCTGAGGATTATTATAAAGAAGTCATTTCAACTCGTGGGTACCAGGATCGTCTCGATACGATCGACAATGCACGCAAAGCAGGCCTAACGGTGTGCTCTGGCGGCATCATTGGAATGGGAGAATCCATCGACGATAGACTGAAAATGCTGATGACCCTGTCCAGCCTCTCTCCACAGCCTGAATCAGTCCCCATCAATGCGCTAGTTGCTGTTGAGGGCACCCCACTGGAAGATCAGCGCCCCGTCCCCATTTTTGAAATGGTGCGGATGATTGCTGTAACCAGAATTGTAATGCCTGGAACGACAGTCCGCCTTTCAGCCGGTAGAACAAGCATGACCCCCGAAGGACAGGCACTCTGTTTCCTCGCCGGTGCTGGTTCTATTTTTGCCGGAGACAAGCTGCTGACAACGCCCAACCCAGAGGCCTTTGAAGATCTGGAAATGTTCAATGCGCTCGGGCTCCGTCCTACGGCTCCCTACGCCAAAGGTCAAAAGCCGGAAGTAATTGCAGACCCCGGTGCGCCTTCGGACAAGACTCGCATTAAATGGAGTCGTCCCGGACACAAAATCGAGCGGAACGAGGCTAAGCGGAAATAATACACTGTAGTCTGGTTCAACTTCATAGGTTGCAGAAATCAACCTCGCCGATACTAAAAGCATTCTCTTATCATCCCGTAGTAGTGCGGTAGCCTTACCTCCACTTATCACGATAATCTTCGCCGGTTGTAACCGGTGTCAACCCCAAATAATATGTCAAACAGAACGATGGTTGCCGGCAACTGGAAAATGAACACCACGCCAACCGAAGGCAAAGCACTGGCAGAAGGTATTATCGCCGCGGCCGGCACGCCGCACACCAAAGTTGTATTCGGAGTCCCAGCCATTCAACTGATGCAGATCAAGGCCATCACAGCAAATGCTGAAGGATACTACGTAGCCGCCCAAAACATGCATCAGGAAGACGGAGGTGCTTACACCGGTGAATTAAGTGCAGCCATGCTCGCTGATGCAGGTATTGACTACGTTATTCTCGGCCACAGTGAGCGGCGTGATTACTTTAATGAGGACGACACCCTCATCCACGACAAGATCATCAAAGCCCTGGAAGCTGGCATTAAGCCAATCTACTGCTGTGGGGAGAAACTGGATATTCGCGAAGCGGGCAATCACGAAGTTGTGGTCAGTAAGCAAATTGAAGAAGCACTATTCAGTCTGATGCCAGACCAGATGTCTCAGGTAGTAATTGCCTACGAACCCGTTTGGGCGATCGGTACCGGCGTAACTGCCAGTCCTGAGCAGGCCCAGGATATGCACGCGCATATCCGCCACATGATCGCTAATCAGTTTGGTGATACCATCGCACAGAACACAACTATTCTTTACGGAGGGTCCGTCAAGCCCGCTAATGCAGATGAGCTTTTCGGCATGAAAGACGTTGATGGTGGCCTCGTGGGAGGCGCCAGCTTATCAGTCGACAATTTTGCCCCAATCATTGCGGCACGGTAATCTCTACTCGGATAACAAATTGCGTAAACGAGAACGGGCCTTGCAAGTAGTTTGCAAGGCCCGTTCTTATTTACATAAAGCAGCCGCTGGAAAGGCGAACTCAAGTACGGAGCTTAGACGTCTAAGTCGAAGTAATTCAATCCGCTAAAGACGGCCACTACCCTTCGATGTGGAAACTCAGGGTAAAGGTTCTGCTCAACACTTTATCCAAGACCCTGCTCTCCGGGAGATTAGGGTTAAACAGTAAAGTATTACCGATTCCATGGCTGATCTTGAATTCCGGGGAGAAAATGAAGTAGGGAAAGAAGAACTGAATACCTGCTCCATATTCTACGTGAAAATCGTGAGGTGATATCCTCACGAGGTCCATGGCTTGCCTCGACCTACTCTCACTGGCAACGTCAAAACTGTACTTAACTCCGCCCACCAGAAAGACACGCTTGTCCCGGTAAGGTGCAGATTTATACCGAAAATGAAAGGGCAGTTCGACAAAAACTGACTGCACAGACTCTTGCGTCTCGCTGGTCACCCTGCTCTCTTTGGTATAATTTAGCCGACGCTCTGCGAAACTAAAACCGGGCAAAAACCGAAAATCAAAGTAACGGCCAATCTTCAGGTTGGCAATCATATTGAGGTTAAAGCCAGGACCGTTCAGGCTAGTCACCGACACAATTGTATCAGAAAAGAGAAATTCTTCACTGCGAAATGGCGTGTAGCGGCTTGAGTTAAAACCCAGGGTCAATCCGAAATAAAAAGGCTTTGCCTGAAAGTCCTGAAAGTTATAATTACGGCCACCGGTAAACTGAGCTTGTGCTGTTGGTCCTGAGAACAATACCAGGAGGAGCGTCAATACCAGCGCTGCCGTTACTTGACGGCAGTATAAATGGAGGCGATTCCGAAGGTTAAAGCTTTGCATTTAGTCTGTTTGTAACCTACCTGATCCATAATCTCGGTGAAGGCTTTTCCGCTCGGAAAAGCTTGCACACTTTCGAAGAGGTAAGCATATGCTCGGGGATCTTTGGACTGTAAACGTCCAATTAGCGGCATAATTTTACCGAAGTAGAAATTAAACCCCCAGCGAATGGGCGCAAAGGTAATACGACTAAACTCCAGGATGACTATTTTCCCCCCAGGACGTAGTACGCGCCGCATCTCAGAAAGGCCTTTTTCGAGGTTTTCAAAGTTGCGTACCCCAAAAGAAACGGTCACTGCGTCGAACGTCCCGTCTTCGTAAGGGAGGTTTTCACTATCGCCTTGTACGAGCTCAATACGGCTATCCAAGCCTGCGGCAGTAACCTTTTTCCGGCCGTAGGATAACATTCCTTCGGAAAGGTCCAGCCCGGTAACGTGGTCCACATCGGCCCGCTTGACGGTTTGGATGGCAACGTCAGCAGTGCCAGTGGCAACGTCAAGAATCTTTTTATGCTGAGTAGCATCCAGCTGCTTGATCATCTTGGCTCGCCAAAGCGTGTCAACGCCAAGAGAAGTTCCCCGATTCAGCAGGTCATACGTTGGGGCGATGCTGTCAAACATCTCACCAACCTCCTTTTTCTTAGAATCAGCCGCGCCATAGGGCTTTACGGTATCGTGCTCGTGGTTCATAAGGCTGGAAACGGATGTACCATTAGAAGGTTTTGGTATTCCGGCTAAAGATTACGCAAAGAGGAGGAAGTTTTAAGCGAACAAATTCATCTGACTCACCGACCGGTGTTTTGACGGCCGACTTCCTACAGGACGCGAAATAACATTATTTTTACGCATTCATATTCTTGTATTTCAGCATGCAGAGGCTTACCCTCTGGTAATCAACATAAACACCTATGCGATCATTCTATTTACTCTGCCTTGGCAGCATCCTTTCTCTTTCAATATCGGCTCAACACACCGTCAGTAAAGACGTGGTCGTGAAGGTTGACCAGTCGAAACGTGATCAGGAGACAAACCTTGTCTACACCGCTACCAACAATACCGTTGGCAAGCAAACCATCATCCTGAGCGTCGAGGGCCGTAGTTTCGAGCGGGCTGATGGCTCTCTTCCGGTTGTAAAAGAACTACTGCCCGGGCCAAATCGCCTGATTCAACTTACCAACATCAGTGCTTTTCCGCGCTATGGCTACATGTGGATTGCCGGATGTGTGGATACCAAGCCGGAAGCTGTAACCTACCTGCCCCCCGTTGCGTCGGGTAAAACCACGACAATTTACCCGTTACAGAAAACGGCAGACTGGCTTAAAGAAAAGCAAGGAGAAAAGCCGACAGAGCCCGCTAAACGTGTTTCTTATGCTTTTAGCATGTCCGTTGGTGATCAGGTCCATGCTGCTCGTAGAGGCACCGTAATTGAAATCGTAGAGAACCGACCTGAGCCGAAGGGGCCCAACCTCGGATATTTCGAACGATACAACTATGTTATCCTCGAACACGATGATTGCACCCGCGGGAAGTACGCTTACTTTGCCGAAGATGGCATTGAAGTTGGTCTTGGGCAACACGTGGAAGCAGGAGACCCTCTGGGAACAGTGATGGATGGCAAGGCGTTGGCCAATGATACCCAGGTTCGACTGGCGGTTTACTATACCGGAGTTAGCAGGAAGGGACTCATTGAAAAGTACAAAGATCGCGCGAAGACCTACAGTCGCGAGTACGTAAATGCCGATTTTCACGGCATTGAGGAACTTACAAACGGTGTCACCGTGGAAGCAGAACATCCGGAAGCGATTATCATTCAGGAGATGCGCAAACGCGATATCAAAAGGTGGAAGAAACGTAAGGGCAAATAGCCAACTTACCCCCTAACTATCAGCCCGGAAGATCTGGTTTAGGCTGCCACTTTCCCAACAAAAACAGTAGTGATTGTGCTTGGGTTTCACCCCGTCTATTCGCTCAAATTACCCTACCTATTCCAGAGGTGAATTTACCGGGTTTTCCTTAGGTAAAACCTAGCCTTTTTTGTACCTTCGCGAACAGTCCAGAGCGGACCGGGAAGTAATCTTTCGGGGCGCGGACGCAGGAGCAATGTTTGCTTAACAGGCAAAGAATTCCAGCCGATAAAACCCACCGTAAAAGGGGTGACAATCATTGGTCTTTTCTGGCCTCAACCAGGCACCTGCGCACGCGCCGAAAATGAGCTTCTTCCTGACTTACTTTTTACCAGATAACAGATTATGCCAGATCAAAGGATCATTCCGGTCAATATTGAAGACCAGATGAAATCCGCCTACATCGATTATTCGATGTCGGTAATCGTAAGCCGGGCACTGCCTGACGTACGAGATGGACTCAAGCCGGTCCATCGCAGGGTTCTCTTCGGGATGAACGAGCTCGGTTTGAGTTTCCGTAACTCCCATAAAAAATCCGCCCGTATTGTCGGTGAGGTACTCGGTAAATACCACCCACACGGTGACTCTTCCGTATACGACACCATGGTTCGGATGGCTCAGGATTGGAGCCTGCGCTACCCCCTCGTTGACGGTCAGGGAAACTTTGGTTCAATGGACGGAGATTCTCCGGCAGCTATGCGTTACACCGAGGCCAGAATGCGACGTATTACCGATAGCATTCTCGGAGATCTTGACAAAGACACCGTAGACCATCAGTTGAACTTCGATGATACGCTCAAGGAGCCAACCGTAATGCCCACGAAGATTCCCAATCTTCTGGTTAATGGTGCTTCCGGTATCGCCGTTGGTATGGCCACCAATATGATGCCACACAACCTCAATGAAGTTGTGGACGGCATCGTGGCAACCGTTGACAACCCAGAAATTACCATCGATGAGTTGATGGAACACATTAAAGCACCAGATTTCCCCACAGGTGGAATTATTTACGGTGTGGACGGTGTTCGGGAAGCTTTCCGTACGGGCAGAGGTCGGGTTGTGCTTCGTGGCCGGGCAGAAATTCAGGTAGATGACAATGATCGGGAAACGATCATCATTACCGAGATCCCCTACCAGGTAAACAAAGCCGTCCTAGTCGCCAAGATCGCTGAGTTGGTCAATGAAGGCAAGATCACTGGTGTGAGCAATGTTCAGGATCTCTCCGATCGTGATGGCCTGCGTATTTCAATCGAGGTCAAGCGTGACGCCATGGCCTCCATTGTTCTTAGCTACCTCTACAAATACACTGCACTGCAAAGCAGCTATGGTGTAAACAATGTGGCACTCGTCGGTGGGCGCCCCATGACCTTGAACCTCAAGGACATGGTCGAAGAGTTCATCTCGTTCCGCTTTGAGGTAATTCAGCGGCGGACCCAGTTTGAGCTGAACAAAGCCCTCGCGCGGGCGCACATCCTGATCGGACTCCTCATTGCACTTGATTACCTCGATGAGGTAATCGCCCTGATCCGGGCCAGCAAAACGCCGGAAGAAGCGCGTCTGGGCCTCATGCGGGGAGATTTCATCGACGACAAGAATGCTTTCTGGGCGAAGTTCCGGGGGCTGGTCGACGAAGTGCAAACCGGTGAACTCGTTACCCTTGACGGTGACGTTTTGAGTGAGCAGCAGGCCAAGGCCATTCTCGACATGCGTCTCCAGAAGCTTACCGGACTCGAGTTGGATAAGATTCGGGCAGAGTACGATGAGATTCGGGTACTTATTGATGATTTACGGGATATTCTAGAGAGTGAGGCACGTCAGCGTGAGATCATCAAAGAGGAACTTACGGACGTAAAGACCCGCTTTGGTGATGAGCGCCGCAGCGAAATCAGCCTGGATACTGCTGACATCTCCATCACGGATATGATTGCCGACGAAGACGTGGTGGTAACCATCTCCAAGCTTGGCTACATCAAAAGAACGCCGGTAGCCGAATACCGGGCACAAAGCCGCGGTGGCCGCGGCAGCCGAGGCTCGAAGACCCGCGATAAAGACTTCGTAGAGCACCTGTTCATCGCCAGTAACCATAACTACCTCCTGCTCTTTACCGAACAGGGGCGCTGTTTCTGGCTGCGTGTCTATGAAATTCCGGAAGCTAGTAAGCAAAGTGCAGGTCGGGTGATTCAGAACATTCTGGCGATGCCGAAGGATGATACAGTGAAGGCCTACATCAATGTGGCAGACCTGACTGATCAGGAGTTCCTCAATAGTCACTCCATCATTTTTGCTACCAAGAAAGGACAAGTCAAAAAGACCAGTCTGGAAGCGTACAGCCGCCCGCGTACTAATGGCATCAATGCCATTACTATTAATGACGGTGACCAACTGCTTGAAGTAAAACTCACCAACGGCAGTAGCGCAGTATTCCTGGCGACCAAACGCGGGCAGGCGATTCACTTCGATGAGGCCAAAGTCCGTAACATGGGCCGCACCGCGGCTGGTGTCCGGGGCATAAGCCTTGATGGTGAAAATGATGAGGTGGTCGGAATGGTCACCCTTGACCGCGAGGCAGACGCCGACAAGACCATCCTTGTTGTTAGTAAACAGGGAATGGGTAAGCGCACCAACTGGCAGGAATACCGGGTCACCAACCGGGGTGGCAAGGGAGTCAAAACGATGAATATCACGGATAAAACCGGTGATCTCGTAGCCCTCAAAGCTGTCACGGAAGAAGATGACCTGATGATTACGAATCGTTCGGGCATTGTTATCCGGACTTCAATGGATGAGCTCCGCGTTATGGGACGCTCTACCCAGGGAGTCAAGCTGATTAAAGTTGAAAAAGGAGACTCCATCGCTGACGTAGCGGTAGTTTCCATTGACGACGAAGAGGAAAGTGGTGAGGAAGAATAATTCCGGAAGCTGCTGACTTCAATCTGAATGTAGAAAAAAGAGATGGCCCCAATTGATGTAGCAATCATCTTTTGGGGCCATTTAATTTGGCCCGATTGCAGAAAAAAGAATGGATCAGAAGTAAAAAAGCGGGTTAAAACGCCCAGAAATCTGCCTCCATACCACAGAATCCTTCTGTTTTAGGATTGTATTAACGACTTTTGCGACTGAAATTAACGTTTCCGCATTACCCAAGCGTCCGTTGATACGTCTTTAGGGTGTAATCCGATTACAAAAACCAACACAATACCATCATGCGTAAATTACTACTCAGCGCACTTCTTCTTGTCCTTTCTGCTTCTGCCCTTACGGCCCAGGAAGGTTTGGATGCGCTCAAAAAAGCAAAGAAGGCATTTGACAAGTTCACCCTTTCTCAAGATAAAGAGGCTGTTGTTGAAGCGGCAACCCTCGTTGACAAAGCCTTCATGAGTGACGAAGTTAGAAATGACCCCAAGGCACTCAACACTGCCGGTCCAATTTTTGCTGGTTACTACTCTCATTACCTCGCTCAACGTACCCCCGAAGGCAATGAGCAGCCCGTTATTGAAAACGCCATGACCAAAGCCGTTGATGCTTTCATGATGGCTTTCGATAAAGCTGAAAAGAAAGGAGCTAAGAAGGCAGCCCTCAAAGGGCTTTCGCTTCTGCAGACGAATCTTTCTAATCAAGGTAAAGTTGCGTACCAAAGCAAAGAGTACGTTAAAGCTAACGCTGCTTTTATTAAAGGTGTCGAACTCCACGACTTCCTGGAAGCTAACGGAGGGACTTCTCTGATGCTTGGAGATGCACTCAATGACGAGAAGTATTTTGCCGGTCTGACCGCTCTTCTGAGTGAGGATTACGCGACTGCTAAGAAGTACTACATGGAGCTATACAAGCTCGAAGGATATGCTGACGCGTCCATTTATGATGGCCTCGCAAAAGTATCCATGCAAGAGAAAGACATGGCGTCTGCGGAAAAGTACCTTTCTGAAGGTCGCACTGCATTCCCCGAAGACAAAGGTCTTCTCTTCAGCCAGATCAACCTTTACCTACAGGAAGGCAAGCTTGATGTATTGATGTCAAGCCTGGACGAAGGTATCGCAGCTGACCCTGACAATGCTTCTCTCTACCTCGTAAAAGCACAGACTTACGAGACGCTTTACAACCAGAGCCTCGAAGCAGGTACACCAGACGATGAGAAGTTCAACCAGGCAGTAGGTACCCTCGAGTCAGGCCTTACTAAGGTTCCGGGAGACGCTAAGCTTACTTACGCTATCGGTCTGCTTCAGTTTAACCGTGGTGCGACCATGTCTCAGGAGTTGCAGAAGCTTGCAGACGACCTCAGCAAAGCCGGTCAGAAGAAGTACGACGCGATGCTTGTTAAGGTTGATGCACAGTTTGAAAAGGCGCTGCCTTACTTCCAGCAGTCAGAAATGGCAAATCCTAACGACATCAGCACCCTGCAGGCCCTCAAGGCTATGTACGCTCGTAAGGATATGATCGAGATTTCAAACGAATTCAAGACTCGCCTCGAGAATGTCCAGAGTGGCATTAAGAATGAGAAGTCTTACTTCGCAGAAAAAGGAATGTAGGACCTCCCCTACCCTTACCATCAAAAACGGGTCGGTTACAGTAGTAGCCGACCCGTTTTTATTGGGACCTGATTTATTATTCATACGCTAAGGGACATTAGGTTGACATGGATAAAAGTCATCACTTAAGCATGTTCACCAACTTTCCCCAACCTCTCCTTGCACCTGCGGGCGCGCCTTGTTAACTTGTCATCATGAACATCATAAGCAACGAGCAACTACCCAAACCAAAGGGTCATTACAGCCCTGTGGTGGAACACAATGGCACACTTTACATCTCTGGACAACTACCAAAACTAGCGGATGGAAGCCTGCCTAAGGGGATTGAAGCCCAGACGGAAGTAGTTCTGGATAAGCTGGACAAGCTGCTGACCATGGCAGGGAGTAACCGCAATCAAGTGCTTCAGGTAAGAATTTATATTCCTAACGTTGCCTATTGGTCTGCAGTAAATGAGATTTATGCTGCATTTTTCGGAGAGCACCGTCCGGCGCGCTGTATTGTCCCAAGCAGGGAGCTGCACTATGACTGCCTGATCGAATTGGAGGCAGTAGCCTTCGTCTGATCAAAAACTGCAGCTGGCCCCGGCCAGCTCGCCGTCAACGCTAACAATTCGATCCAGTCTAATCCAGCGTTTATCCGCTAATTGGACGTACTCCTCAGTACGATCTGTTTTTAGGTCAATCAACCGAGTTGAAATTGTAACCGTATTATCATCCGCAAGCAAAAACGCTAATGCTACCGGACGCCGCTGTACAATAGCCGCTTCGAAATTATCATAGAAGCTGCAATTGATGGGGCTGTAATTCGTGCGCGGGCCGATCACCTCAGCCGTTTTCGAGGTAATCACCGGGCGTCCGTAACGTCGGTATATTGCCAGGATTTCTGCATCTTCACGGCTTAGTGAAAGCTCATCGTCAACAATAATCGCATCTACGGCAAAGGGAGGTGTCAAGGCTGAAAGCTCGGGGATACCCTCGATGACTGCCCCTAAAGAAAAAAGCTCCATGCTGATGTATTTACAGCATAACAACTATTGCCTCCCCACTTAGGTTGCGCAGCGATTAAAGAGACCAGGACATCCAGCGTCATCCCGGCTCCAAGGCCCGGCTACCCATCTGACTTGTCACCAAGTGCCCGGTAGTCTTCCCGTACCGGAGAGAATACATCCATTATCCGGCAATCCGTAAGGGCTGTTCCCGAATGAGGAACTTTACCAGGAATAACCGCGACCTCTCCTGGTCCAAGTGTTCGCTCTTCGCCGCCAACGCTGAAACGGAACGTCCCCTCTAGCACCGTGGAGGTTTGCTCGTGCGGATGTTGGTGCTCTGGCAATTTTGTACCAGCCGCAATTCGAAAGTCCGCGATGGTGCAGTGCTTGGTATGAATCAGGTGTCCATTAATTCCCGGCCATACTTCCAGTAGTGGCAGGTCCTTACTTTTATCTACGAAGTAACTCATCTTATCCGGTTATGTGACGTACCAGGCCACCATCAACAGTAATTGTCTGTCCAGTCATGTAGCCTCCGAGTGGAGATAACAAGAGCAGTGCCATAGCGGCGAAATCATCTGGCTCTCCAAGTCGGCGCAGGGAGGTCTCTGCCGTAAAAGAGGCTTCTACTTCTTCCAGATTTGCCCCAAGTTGTTCTGCAGATGTTTGTAGTACCGTAGTAATTCTTGGGGTAGCATGGTAGCCCGGTGCAAGAATGTTTACGGTAAGTCCACTATCTCCTACTTCCCGGCTAAGGGTTTTAACAAAACCCGCAATGGCTGCGCGCATTGCGTTAGAAAGCACCAGGTTATCGATCGGCTGCTTAATCGATACGCTTTCCACGAAAAGTAAACGGCCATGCTCTTTACTCTTTAAGCTGGGTAACAAGGCCTTTGTGAGCTGGACCTTCCACCGGAAGGTGCTGGCATAGGCAGCATCCCAGTCTTCCATACTCAGGCTCTCTACCCTGCCAGTAGGTGGTCCTCCGGCATTAATGACGGCCCCGGTAATTTCCTGTTCAATCAGAAACTTACTCAAACTTGCGACAGAGGAGGCATCCGTCAGGTCAGCCTTATACGGCACGAAAAGGTCGCCCTCGGCTTTTGCCATAGCGTTCAGCTTATCCTGCCCCCGCGCAATACCAATTACCCGGGCACCTTCCTCAATCAATCTTTCTGCGATCGCCCGGCCCAGTCCGCTGGTGGCACCACCGACAGCGAAAGTCTTATGCTTAAGTTGCAATTCCATGGCGGTAAGGTAAAGCGTTACCCCGTCAAATTGGTAATCCGATGGTCACGACATTCGCATCCTTTACGTTTAACCTTCTGCCTGCATAATCTCAGCGCTTCAGGTAAGAGATAGATAGCACGTATGCAGTACCTTCGCCACATGGCAGAAGATAAAGATCCGTACGACGGCGAATACATCGGCAACATTTTTGGCTGGAAGCTCTCTCTGGTCGGGGCAGTTGTCATCGTCTTATTTACCGCCCTGATCGTTTACCGACACTATTCACTCGACGTACCATTTGGTATTGACGACCCTCTGGAGCAGGAAGCTGAGAAGGCAAAATTTGCTCCTCAGAGCAAAGCTGAGAGAGATTCACTTCGGCTGGAGGAATAGTTGAACTTCATACCGCACGCAAGCATTATTGAAGAGGGCACCAATCACCCAACTATCAGGCATGTTCACATTCTACAAATACCATGGTGCGGGCAACGACTTTATCCTGCTTGACGACCGAGCTGGAGACTTACTACCAAGGTTAAACCAGGCGGTAATTGCTAAATGGTGTAGCCGTCGCTTCGGTATTGGCGCAGATGGTCTGATGCTGCTCCGCAGCCATCCTGACTACGACTTTGAAATGGTGTACTATAATTCCGATGGTGCTCCCAGCTCAATGTGTGGCAACGGTGGCCGTTGCATCGTGCGGTTCGCGTACGATATCGGCCTCGAGCTGACGGACTATCATTTCCTTGCTGTCGACGGTCCTCACCGGGCCCGACGTGAAGCAGATGGTATTGTTGCCCTTGAAATGCTCGACGTAGAAAATGTAGCATGCCCTAAGCCAGAGGCATTTGTGCTCGATACGGGGAGCCCACACTACGTTGCATTTGTCGCGGACGCCGGTGCCGTGGATGTTGTCAAGCAAGGCAGAGCCATCCGTCAGGCGCCGCCCTACGCGGCGCAGGGCATCAACGTCAACTTCGTTAGTGGAAATACCAATGGCCTCTCCATTGCAACCTACGAGCGGGGTGTGGAAGACGAAACCCTCGCCTGCGGCACGGGCGTCACCGCGGCAGCCATTGCCGCAGTTCAGCGTATCAAGCCTTCCGTCGGGGCGTTCAGTATCCCCGTGGCCGCCAAAGGCGGCCAACTCCGGGTTGATGGATTCTATGACGGCACGTCCTTTCGCCAGCTTTGGTTGGTTGGTCCTACTGCCTTCGTCTTCCGGGGAGAAATCAGCTTCTCTGACTGATGAACATCAGTGCCCATCAAGTGCTTACATTTCAAGACTGCTACCCTCCCCTTTTAAACAGATAAACTTTCGTTATGCAACCGTCTACCCGTAGAAAACAACAAGTCGATAATTTAAGTACCAGTACGTTTGACCTCGTTGTTATCGGTGGAGGAATTACCGGTGCCGGGGTAGCCCTCGATGCTGCCAGCAGGGGATTAAAGGTCGCGCTGATTGAGCGTTACGACTTTGCTTCCGGGACCAGCTCTAAATCAACCAAGCTGATTCACGGAGGACTGCGGTACCTGAAAAACCTGGAGATCGGTCTCGTCCGTGAAGTTGGTCAGGAAAGAGCCGTTGTGCATGAGTTGGCGCCGCACCTTGTGCGCCCCGAGAAAATGTTACTCCCACTCGTTGAAGGAGGGTCCTTAGGGAAGCTCTCCACCAGCATGGCACTTTGGGTCTATGACTTCCTGGCAGACGTCGAAGGGGAAGACAAGCGGGTTATGCTTACCAAAGAAGAAACCATTGAGCACGAACCACTCGTTCGAACTGACATTCTCAAGGGAGGAGGCTTCTATGCAGAATACCGCACTGACGACGCCAGGTTGACCATTGAGAATATCAAGACCGCTGAGAAGCACGGCGCCACCGCCCTCAACTACGTGGAGGCCGTAGACTTCGAGTACGATGAAAACAACAAGATCAACGCTGTCGTATGTACTGACCGGTTTGCCAATAGTCCGCTAACCATCAAAACCAGGCACGTTATCAGCTCCACCGGCCCCTGGGTAGATGATCTGCGCAAAAAAGATAAGTCAATGACCAATCGAGGTGTGTTTCTCTCGAAAGGAGTACACATCGTAGTCTCTCGGCAGCGACTTCCGCTCCAGCATGCATGCTACTTCGACGTAGCAGACGGCCGGATGCTGTTTGCTATTCCCCGACTGCGCTGCACTTATATCGGAACTACCGATACGCCATATAAGGGAGATCCAAATGCTATTCCGACTTACAAAGAGGATGTTGAGTACTTACTAAACGGCGTCAATGCAATTTTCCCTACGGTTGACCTCAAGATTGACGACGTCGAATCAAGCTGGGCGGGTGTACGGCCCCTCATTTTTGAGGAAGGGAAGTCGGCCGGCGAGATGAGCCGTAAAGATGAGATTTTCGAATCTGAGTCCGGATTACTCTCTATCGCAGGTGGAAAACTTACCGGATACCGAAAGATGGCTGAACGGGTTGTTGACCGGCTCGGTAAGCAATTGAAGGATGACGGCAACGAACTAGACAAAACCACTACCAAAGATATTACGCTTTCGGGAGGTCCCTTTGCTGACTTCGCCGAAGTGCTGGCCTACGAAAAGGAAATTGCCCGACAGCTTGAAGCAGCCAGCCTGGCACCTGACCGGGCGGCCTACCTGGTAAGTAACTACGGAAAACAATCGCCTGAAATCATTGCAGCCGCTCTTGAGCGCAAGGAAGGAACGGATGTTGGCCGTCTCGCCGCCGCTGAAGCAGCCTGGTGCATTGAACACGAGTCAGCCCTTTACCCCATTGACTGGATAGAACGCCGTAGCGGACGGCTCTACTTCGACATGCCAAGTATCGAACCAGTATTGGATGACGTGCTCGCCGTTTTTGCCGAATCCTTCGACTATTCTGCAGAGGAGCTTGAAGCGCAAAGGCAAGACGTCTACCAAGCAATTGAGTGGGTGAGTGTCTTTGAAGAGCAAGGGGATAACTAAAGACTGATTGTGGCAACGACTTTGAAGCAGACCGTCTTCCACAGGAAGGTTGTCTTACAGATGGTTTAAACCTCGCGTAGCCGGTAAAAGCTTCGCCTGCCTATTCAACGTACTGGATAGGAGCAGGCTTTACGATTACCTCGCTTCAAGACCGGCCTTATTTCTTGCGCTTTTTCTTTTTCCCTTTTTTCTCCCAGGCTTCAGCCTGTTCCAGCAATTCCTCCAGGGACATGTTATCCGTCCTGTGGAAGTTCAGCGTTTCTTTGTATTGCTGCCGGTCGAGTTCAACAATTCTGATCTCGGTTCCGGTGTAAGCTTCGATAGCACGTAGCTGATCGTGCTCCTTTGGAGCACAAAAAGTGTACGCAATTCCCCGGCGATCACCCCGACCGGTTCTACCAACGCGGTGAACATAATTATCTACCTGATCCGGCAGATCATAGTTGATAACGTGGGTGACATCTGGAATGTCAATTCCCCGAGCACTGACATCGGTAGCAATCATCAGGCGTTGGGTCCCATCCCGAAATCCTTGTAGTGCCGCATTCCGTGCCTCCTGGCTGAGGTCTCCATGAATAAAAAGGCTTTCAACACCTACCCGGGCCATTGCCTTATGCACCCGCTCTGCACGCACCCTGGTACGCACAAAAGCAAGTATTTTAGCCTCCGGATTTTCTTTGATAAAGCGCTCCAGGAAGAATCTTTTATCATCCATTTCTATAAAGACCACCGAGTGGTCGACATTACGCGAAATGGGATCTTTAGGGGAAATCTGAATACGGATAGGCTTTTTCACCAACGAGTAGGCAAGCTTCTTAATCTGCTCGTTGATCGTTGCTGAAAAGAACAATGTTTGCCTGCGCATCTTCAAGTGCCCCAGGATGCCCCGTATGTCTTCAATAAAACCAAGATCCAACATCAGGTCGGCCTCATCAAGAACAAGAATATTCACCCGCTCAAGGCGTAAAACGCCTTGGTTAAGTAAGTCAAACATCCGCCCTGGAGTAGCAATCAAAATGTCTACCCCATCCTGCAGCCTGGCAATCTGTGGATCTTGTTCTACCCCACCGGTAAGGGCGAATACATTCACTCGGGTTCCTTTTGCCAAGTCTGCGAATACAGCATCCAGTTGCATGGCTAGTTCTCTGGTCGGGACCATCACGAGGCACTTGATACCATCTTTGCGTCGTTGATTTTCCTTTCCCGTGTGGATACTCTGCAGTACAGGAATAGCAAAAGCAGCCGTCTTTCCGGTGCCCGTCTGGGCAATAGCCATCACATCTTCTCCCTTGAGGATATGACGAATTGCTTTATACTGAATATCAGTCGGCCGCTTCCACCCTAATTTACCGATGGCTCGTTTAATTTCTGGAGCAAGGGGATAATCAGTAAACTTCATGGCAAGAATTATGCTGGTGATGCAGCCTTCGGCTGCTTATTGTTGGTATACCCGCACGTAGTCGATGTACATACTCGCAGGGAAGGCTTCTGAGACAGGTCGCGTTTGAGGGCCACGAATTCCACCAACAGCCACGGTTGCTACCATATAAAATGGCCACTGAAAGGGATATCCCGCTTTACCTCGACCAGCAGGCGCTTCGTAAGTCCAGTAGATTTCTCCGTCAACGGCAAAGTCAAGCTTCTGTTCTGTCCATTCTACACTGTAAACATGCATTGCTGTCTCAGCAGTCTTTACGACAACTGAGCCTCCAAGTTGATCGCCTTTAGACCAATAATTGTCCGGTGTCTGTATGGCTGCATTCATAACAGTTGGGAATTTCCCGTAATGCTCAAAGATGTCAATCTCTCCTGCATAAGGCCAGCCAATATCAGTAACGGTATCTCCAACCATCCAAAAGGAAGACCGAAGCCCTGGCCCAGACGGTACCTGGGCACGCACTTCAAAATATCCACGGGTAAAATCGGCCTTCTTTTTAGTCACTAACCTAGTGGAAGAGTAAGGATTTCTATCAGCTCGCTCTTCAATGGCGGTTATCCGAAGTGTCCCATTCTCAACGCCGACGTTATCCGGGTCTGCCAGCAAATAATTCTGAACTTCTTTAGCTGTCCAGCCATAGCCTCCTGTCTGGTATCCCCATTTGGTGGAATCCGGCAAACCATTGTAGTTGAATTCATCGGACCAGACTAGGCTATACCCGTCTGGCACAAATCCACTTTCTTCGCCAGCGGGAAGGGAGGGAGCATTAGCCCTCGTCGCAGCAGAAGACTTAGCACCCGTAGTTGAAATGACATCTCCAGCTTCAGCGGGGCCATCATCCTGACATGACGTTAGGGTTAAACAACAAAGGAGGAAAAAGAAGGTAAATGCTTTCATTCTTCGTAATTAAATTGGGAGGACAAAGGTAATGCGCATTTTGGCTAAGCAGGGGGATAGCGAATTCAGATTAAGCAGAATTCCCTTTTTATTCTGGATAGCGACTATCTTGATTTTCACTTACCGCTGCAAAGTGGGATAAAAAAGAGGAAAAGTGGCTAAATTGGTCGGCAGCAGCCACTTGATTATTCTGCTGGACCCTCTCATCGAGCCACATTGAAAATCCTGATCATTACTCCCTGGTATCCCAATCGTGTGCACCCACAGGATGGCAACTTTATCCGGTCGCAAGCAATAGCGGCCGCCCGAACCAACGAAGTGGAGTTACTCTGTGTGGTCGCAGATCCCTGGTTAAAACAGGCGGGGCCGCAGGTGCTGATTGACACCGAGGAAGGCCAGGTGAGGGTGATCCGATCCCACTACGCCAGCAAAGGCAACAAGATTCAGCGCTTGATACGCCGGAGAGCAGCCTGGAAGGCTGCCATACAACAACAGCGGCTCAAACCAGACCTCATCCACGCGCACGTAATGATAGACGGAGGCATAGTTGCTCAGCAGCTGGCAGGTAGATTATCTGTCCCTTTTTTGGTAACAGAACATAGTCATCGGTTTCTCGAAGACTGGCCCTGGTACCGCCTTGCTGAACTATCGCTAGCCCGCAGGGCGGCGCGGAGCGCCGCTTGTTTACTGCCTGTCTCCCCTGCCCT
>CAZTTF010000235.1:0-6564 GCA_964616365.1 uncultured Lewinella sp.
AGGATCAGGATGCCAACTGGAGTTTGCTCGGCGGGCTTCAGCACGACGCAGTTACCTGCGGCGAGGGCCGGAGCCACCTTCCAGGCGGCCATCAGGATGGGGAAATTCCAGGGGATTATCTGGCCAACCACACCAAGTGGCTCCCAGACGTTCATAGATACGGTACTGCTGTTCAACTCAGCTACACCACCTTCCTCGGCGCGGATGACGCCGGCAAAGTAGCGGAAATGGTCGATAGCGAGTGGCATGTCTGCCGCACGGGTTTCCCGGATTGATTTACCGTTATCCCAGGTTTCGGCACGCGCCAGCACTTCCAGGTTTGCCTCCATCACGTCAGCGATCTTAAGGAGGAGATTGCTACGCTCGGTGGCGGAAGAGTTGTTCCACGCTGGTGCCGCCTTCCAGGCGGCCGCAACGGCCTTGTCAACGTCCTCCTTTGTGGAACGCGGAATGCGGGTGAAGGAGTTACCATCTACGGGAGAGGTATTCTCGAAGTATTCTCCGTTAGTGGGAGCCACCCACTCGCCTCCGATGAAGTTCTCGTATTGGTCTTTGAATTTAGGACGCGCCAGGGCGTCTGCAGTAATGGTTGCAGTAGTACTCATGATCGATTCAGTTAAGTTTTGATAGGTGACCTGCCTCAATAAAAAGACATGGCCTTTAATACGCTCCAAAACTATTTCTCTTGCTAACAATACACTTGCACAATTCCACCAAAGACCTACACTATCCTACCATAATACCGTCAAATAACACCCTGGCAAAACATAATTACGGTTCCAGACCCTATATTTAAGTTACCTATCGAAACTTACCTTTAAATGCTGAGCCTAAACGCTGATCGTCTTTCCGGACGACCACTCCAAACCCTGGTGGAGAACCGTACCACCTTTACGCTGGACACCGCAGCCCTCAACCTCTTTGAAACCCATCAGGAAGCTGCTGCCGTGAACTTACGGTTTGATCAACCGGTACTGGCCAGTATGATCGAAGGGAGAAAAGTGATGCACCTGCGGGAGCGCCCTGGGTTTAATTTTTTGCCGGGTGAATCCGTCATTCTTCCTCCGGAAGAACTGATGGTAATTGACTTTCCGGATGCCCGGGAGGGACGGCCAACAAAATGTCTGGCTTTAGAAATTGCTCCGGACGTTATTAATAAGGTCATTGATAGCATGAATGAACGCCGGCCGCAGTCCGGCGATTTCACCTGGGAACGCGGGCAGTATAATCTCCACTTCAAAAACGACCCCGGTATCACCCAGCTGATCCAACGACTTGTTTATCTGTGTGCCGAAGACCATCCAGCCAAAGACCTCTTCGTTGACATGTCGCTCAAAGAGTTACTCATCCGGCTACTCGAACTGGAATCCCGACAACATCACCTCAACAATACGACCAAGCTGGCTACCAGCCAGCCCATTACGGCTGCAGTGGCCTACATCCTCAAACACCTCGACGAAAAGCTAACGGTGGCCCGACTTAGTAAACTGGCCTGCATGAGTGAATCCAGTTTCTTCCGCGCTTTCAGAAATGAAATGGGTATTTCACCGGTTGAATACGTCAACGGAGAACGGATTAAGCTAGCGCAGCACCTGCTCCAGCACAAAGAACTCAGCATCCGGCAAATTGCCCTGCGCTGCGGTTTCAACAGCCCTAATTACTTTACCCGGATGTTTAAAAAACATTTTGGGATCAGCCCCTTACGGTACCAGGAAAAGAGGTAGTCAATAAGTACGGATGCCGGCAAGGCTGTAAATCCCGCTATGTGGACCACAATCCGGGCGCCTGACTCAACCTTATCGACATTTAATTATTTAAATATCTGCAGGTATCGGTCAAATTAGTGACCGATTGTCGTCCCCTTGCCTACAGGGCAGGAAACATCCCTTGATCACAGACTCCCCTCACCTCCCAGCCCTCCGGATATGCCCACCAAGCTCAGTGACATTTTTTTAGACCAGGCAACAGTAACCCTGCGCGCTATCGGTCACCCCATTCGCCTCAAAATCCTGGAGCTCCTTTTTAATGAGCAGGAATTAAGCGTTACAGAAATACACGAAGCCCTGGTCGTACCACAACCTGTCATCTCAAACCACCTGCGTATTCTCAAAGATCGAGGCGTAGTTAGTAGTGTTCGTCGCGGACAAAATTCTCTTTACAAGCTCAATCATCCCGATTTTTTCAAAATAATACACATGTTAAAAGGCGCTATGACGAAATAATATTCCGAATCATCGCAAAGCGTGAATATTTTTATGTTTACTCTTGAATATATTTAAATATCTAAATAACTTAGTGAAACAAATCGGCTACCCTGCCTTGGGTACCGACCGTTTCTTTTGCACTACACCACCTTAATTTAAGCTTCAGATCATGTTAGTTTTTCTCAATCGGGCCACCCTGTGGGGTGTGCTACTACTGGGCTTACTATGCCCGCTGGGCTTGCAGGCTCAGGAGTCTAACCCGGAGACTCATAAATACAAGCCGCTCAAAGTCAACCTGGACGAAAGCGGTTCTAAATACGTACGCTTCATTTTATGGCACCAGATGTGGGCGACCACCAATAACCTTGCCAACGAAGGGGCGAAGCTTCAGGTAACGCCTTCCATTCGTCGCTCGCGGGTACTGGCATTTGCACAGGTTTCCCCGCGCTTCCTCATCCTCACGCACTTCGGGTTGAACGGACTTACACCAGGCAACCTTACCACCCTGGGTAACAATGGAGATGCGCCACAATTCTTTTTGCATGGTGCGTGGACAGAGTTCAAGGTGAGTAAAGGCAATAGTCTCTACATGGGAGCCGGACTACACTACTGGAACGGGCTTACCCGTCTGAGTAGCGCCAGTACGCTAAACTTCATGACGCTCGATCAGCCGCGTCCCTTCGCCCCCTGGCACAGCCTTGGCTACGGCGACCAATTTGCCCGCCACCTTGGTGTCTACGCCAAGGGCCAACTGGGCAAGCTCGACTACCGGGTATCCATTAACTCCCCAAGCAGAAGTGCCCTCAACGCAGGAGCCTCTTACGCCACCAGCAGCTCGATCTCCTACAATGGTGTCGGCATTGATGACGAAGAGAACCAGCCAACCGGAAACGGGGTCTATCAGGGCTATTTCCGCTACAACCTCTGGGATGCAGAAAGCACCAAACTCCCTTACAACGTAGGTACCTATCTCGGCAAGAAAAAAGTTTTTGCGCTAGGTACCGGCTTTTACCTCCATCCTAACGGGGCCTACAACAACGAAGAAGGTAACGAGGAGCACGTCAATGTCGGTCACTTCGCCGTAGATGCCTTTCTGGACTTACCCACCAGGTTCGGCTGTCTGAATGCCTACGCCTCCCTGATGAATTTCAACTTCGGAGAAAACTACGTGGGCCGCTGGGCCGGCACAGGGACAGCCATCTACAGCCAGGTAGGCACTTACTTCAAATCCTCGAAACTCATGCCTTACCTTGCTTACCAGGTTGGCGACTACGAGGGCTTCACCGAAAACATGACCTCGCTCAATGCAGGTGTCAACTACTTTATCAACGGCCATAACGCAAAACTTACCCTGGAATACCACCGCATTAACCGCGACTTAACCGCCACCAGAGGCGATGTAAGTCAAATTCGGATGCAGGCCCACATCTTCCTGTAGCCTTCAGCCCATTTCAGGCATCAATCTATTCACCATCACTACGATTCTTACTTATGAATAATAATGAGCAAACGCCTCCGACTAATGACCAATCCAACCGGATGGCCTATTGGAAGGAGAACCTGACCTACCTCATCGGCCTGCTTTCCGTCTGGTTTATTGTCAGCTATGGTTTCGGCATCCTCTTTGTCGACCAGATGAACAACTTTCGGATTGGCGGAGCCAAGCTTGGCTTCTGGTTCGCTCAACAGGGCTCCATTTACGTCTTCTGCATCCTGATCTTCGTCTATGTCTACCTGATGAACAAGCTGGACAAGAAGTATGGCTTCTCCGAAGATTAAGCACTCCACTACCACCTTTCTTACACACTTTCTACAAAAAATACTGTTCTCATGGATGTACAATCCTGGACTTTCCTCATCGTAGGGCTCACCTTCGCGCTCTACATCGGCATCGCCATCTGGGCGAGAGCCGGCTCCACTAAAGAATTTTACGTTGCTGGTGGTGGAGTACACCCTTTTGCCAACGGGATGGCTACGGCTGCCGACTGGATGTCTGCCGCCTCCTTCATCTCCATGGCTGGCATCATTAGCTTTGCCGGCTATGACGGCTCCGTTTACCTGATGGGTTGGACGGGCGGCTACGTTCTCCTGGCCCTCCTGCTGGCCCCTTATCTACGAAAATTCGGTAAGTTCACCGTTCCTGACTTCATCGGAGATCGCTACTACAGTAACACTGCCCGTACGGTGGCCGTCATCTGTGCGATCATCGTGAGCTTCACTTATGTAGCCGGACAGATGCGCGGCGTAGGCCTCGTATTCAGTCGGTTCCTGGAAGTAGATATCAATACGGGGGTATTTATCGGCACCGCTATTGTTTTCTTCTACGCTATCATCGGCGGTATGAAGGGAATTACCTACACGCAGGTAGCTCAGTACTGTGTACTGATTTTTGCCTTCATGGTTCCCGCCTTCTTTATCTCGATGAACATGACCGGCAACATTATCCCTCAGCTAGGCTTCATCGGAGAGATGAACGACGGCAGCGGTCTTTCACTGCTCGACAAACTGGATGGGCTCCACCGGGATCTTGGCTTCTCAGAATATACCGATGGCAGTAAATCAATGATTGATGTATTTGCCATCACCTTCGCCCTCATGGTCGGTACGGCAGGCTTACCGCACGTAATCGTCCGCTTTTTTACCGTTCCTAAGGTAAAAGATGCCCGGGTATCTGCCGGTTGGGCACTTCTCCTGATTGCGATTCTTTACACGACGGCTCCAGCTATCGCCGCTTTCGCCCGCAC
Organism: uncultured Lewinella sp.; assembly: GCA_964616365.1. GTDB lineage: Bacteria > Bacteroidota > Bacteroidia > Chitinophagales > Saprospiraceae > Neolewinella. The sequence continues at coordinate 4,949 of CAZTTF010000235.1, forward strand.
CAACCTTATCGACACCATGCATAACCAGCCCTACGCTGAAATGCCCGAGTGGTTTACCAAGTGGGAGGCTACCGGACTGATTGAATGGACTGATAAAAACTCCGATGGCATCATCACCTATGGCCCCGGTGCCATTACCGACCCTGCCGTAGCGAACGAAGTTAAAATTGACCGGGACATTATGGTACTCGCCAACCCGGAGATTGCACAGCTTCCTGACTGGGTGATCGCCCTGGTTGCTGCCGGTGGATTGGCAGCAGCATTGAGTACGGCTGCCGGCCTGCTGTTGGTCATCTCGACGGCCGTTTCCCGGGACCTGATGAAGATGCAGCTCAAGCCTAACATGAGCGAGAAAGAGGAATTGTGGTGGGCCCGTGGTGGTGCTGCAGTAGCAGTACTGATCGCCGCTTACTTCGGCATCAACCCTCCCGGATTTGTTGCCGCGACGGTTGCTCTGGCCTTTGGCCTGGCGGCAGCAAGTTTCTTCCCCGCCATTACCCTTGGTATTTTCGACAAGCGCATGAACCGACAAGGCGCTGTGGCGGGTATGATTGTCGGTATCCTGCTCATGTTTGGCTACATGGCAGTATTTAAGCTCGGATGGTTCGTGGATGAAGTCCCGCCTAAATCAAGCTGGTGGTTTGGCATCTCTCCCGAAGGATTCGGCACAGTGGCCATGGTCGTCAACCTGATTGTTTCCCTGGTGGTAAGTCGGATGACACCTCCCCCACCGCAGGAAGTACAGGACATCGTGGAAGATATCCGCATTCCTCAGGGTGCAGGTGAAGCCCACGTGCACTAATAAGAGCAGATAAGCAGGCGCGGACGCAGGTGCGGACGCAGGTGCGGACGCAGGTGCGGAAATAAATTGTTAGCAGCAGTGAATCTTGCCCCCTAACATTCTTTGCACCCGCGGCCGCGCCCTTATCTTACCGCTAAGAACCATCCACTATGCCCACCAGAAAGCGCCAGGCCACCGTAGCTGTTTTTGTCGCTGCGGTTCTTTTGTTGAACTACCCGTTGCTGTTCCTGCCGGAACGGTTAGGTGACGGTCAATTTCCCTGGCTATTGGTTTACCTGGTGGTGGTTTGGGTTAGCATTATCATCTGTATCGCCGTGCTCACGAGCAACAAGCAAAAGCGCGTATGAGCGGATTGGGGTTAGTCACTTTGTTCCTGGGCTACCTGCTGGTACTTTTCGGCATTGCTTATACCGTAGAAAACCGCGGAGGCACCCTTGACCGCCTGTTTCGCACCCCGTTCAACTACGCACTTTCGCTAACGGTCTATTGTACCGCCTGGACCTACTTCGGATCCGTAGGCCGTGCCGCAACGGAAGGCTTATCCTTCCTCCCGATCTATCTTGGACCGCTCATGCTGGCTCCGCTCTGGCCCTCACTGATCCGTAAGATGGTCGGTATCTGTAAAGAAGAACGGATTACCTCCGTGCCAGATCTGATCAGCAGTCGTTTTGGCCGTAGCCGGTCACTTGGTCTGCTCGCCGCTTTATTTTTTGTCATTGGTGTGGTGCCTTACATCGCACTCCAACTAAAGGCTATTTCAGCCATTTTTGATTTGTTTACCACTACCTCTACGGATACGGTCAGCCTCCCTTTT
>CAZTTF010000236.1:0-9385 GCA_964616365.1 uncultured Lewinella sp.
TGTGATGGTGGTGTCGAGACTTACTGTGATGAAGTGCCGATTCTTGTTGTTGACTACTTCCGGGGCCCACGGGCACCGATTTTTGACGCTGACGGCAACGTAATTGGTGAAGAAGAACTGGGCATGAGCTCATTCATCTACATCAACAATGCCGGCATCGGTAACCCCGCTCCGGGTACAACTGACCCAGGTGTTGCTGATCAGTACTACAACTACCTTCAGGGACGCTGGCTGGACGGTTCGCCACTCTATGCTGCCGGTGACGGTTATGATGAGGCTGGCGCAGAAGAAACACGCTACGTATTCTTCGATCCGCCAAACCAAAACGGTGGATTCTCCATGGTGGAAAACGATCTTCCTTTCGGTGACCGTCGTACCCTCCAGGCTTCTGGTCCCTTTACCCTCCAGCCAGGAGCGGTAAATGAGCTTATTGTTGGTGTTGTCTGGGTTCCAGACCAAACTTACCCAGCACCTTCTTTGCAACGTCTGCAGACTGCTGATGACCTCGCGCAGGACCTTTTTGACGGATGTTTCGATATCTGTGATGGCCCTGACGCACCAGATGTAAGCCTCGTTGAGCTTGATCGTGAGATCATCCTGCTGCTCAGCAACGGACAGTCAAGCAACAACGAAAACGAAGACTACGCGGAAGAAGGCCTTGGTATTCCTGATGGTTTCGATAGTCTCTACCGTTTCGAAGGTTACCGTATTTTCCAACTCTCTGGTCCTAACGTTAGCCTGGCTGACATCGATGATCCGGAGCGTGTTCGTGAGATCGCACAGTTCGACCTTAAGAATGGTATTACCGAAGTATTTGACTGGAATGCAATTCCAGACGCTGATAACCCCGGCGAACAACCTTTCCTCGCGCCATCACTGCAGGCGTTAGGTAGTGACAACGGCATCCGTCACAGTCTGAGAATTACCAATGACGCCTTCGCCAGTGGTGGAGATACGCGGATCATCAATCACCGTCGTTATTACTTTACCGCGGTAGCTTACGGTTACAACAACTACAAGGAATTCGATCCAAGTGACGAAGACAACCCTGGACAGACCCAGCAGTACAAGGCTTCGAGCCGAAACGTTGGTGATGCACTTACGGGTAACCCTTACTACGTGGCTATTCCTCGTCCAATTCTTGACCAGGAACTAGTCGCAACCTACGGTGAAGGTGCGCCGATCACTCGCCTGTCGGGTGAGGGTAACAACGGTAACTTCCTGGATATTAATGCTGAATCAGCTGAGGCAATTGAAGCCTACGTAGCCAGTGGTGCGATTGAAACGCCATTTGATGGTGAGATCACTTACGAACAAGGTGCCGGACCAATCAACGTATTTGTTGCCAATCCTCTCGAGGTAGTAGACGGTGAATTCGAGGTGACCTTCTTCGACGAAGATATGTCTGATGATGATCTTGACGCACCAGTTCGCTGGATGCTCCGTTGTGTGGAAGACTGTGGTGTTCCAACCATTTTGAGTGAGCGTCCGATCGACCAGGACAATGAGCAGATCATTGCTGAATTTGGCTTCTCTGTGCAAATTTTTGACGTACCCGAGCCGGGTGAAGAAGTAGAAGACGGCAACGGAGTGATCGGTGGTGCAGTAACTTACGCTGATCCTGCAGGACAGGAATGGCTGACCTTCATCAACGATAATTTCAACCCTGGTACTGGCGTAACTGCTCTGGATAATACCATTTTCGATTACGTTGATACTGAATCATTCGATTCATTCGAAGAGCTTGATCCCGAACAGTTCTTTAACAGCCTGCTCCCCGGTGTTTACCCGATGCAGCTGATGAACTGGGTACCTAAGGAAAATGGTGTGCCATTTATCTCTCCTGTGTGGGTCAACAATACCATGAGTAGCGCGGCGCGCTTCTTCGATCTTGCTGATCTGAAGAACGTCAACGTGGTACTTACCTCTAACAAGGATTTGTGGTCTCGCTGTCCGGTAGTAGAAACGTCTAACAGCTTCTACGAAAATGACTTCATTCCTGGAACAACTGATCCGTTCAAGCCAGACGATTACGCTAACATGTTCGACACCCGGGAAGCACCGAGTGTGACCAAGGAAGCTGACGCTGATGGCATGCCAGCCATTGACACCAACGTTGATCCTGATCAGGATCGCGGTATGGGATGGTTCCCTGGTTATGCGTATGACGTGGAAACTGGTCAACGCCTGGAAATCTTCTGGGGTGAGAACAGTCTTTACGACGGCCGTGAAATTGGTGACAATGGATTTACCGCTCAGAGTAACGGTAACGATATGATCTGGAACCCATCAGACGTGATCATTGATCCGATTCCTGGTCCGGGACTCAGCCTCTACGATTTCGTTGGCGGTGGTCAGCACTTCTTCTACGTTACCAGCCGTCCTTACGACGCGGGTGACTTCCTGGAAAGCCGCTTTGAGCCACGCTCAACTGGTAGCCGTAAGGTTAACGGTATCCGTGACATTATCTGGGCAGGTTTCCCGGTACTGACGCCAGGATCTGAGCTGCTCAGCTACGAAGATGGTATCATTCCTAACGATGTAACCATCAAGCTTCGGGTAAACAACAAGTACGGTTTCGCTGAAGGAACAGCTGATGCCAACGGTTACCCAACCTACCGCTTTACCATTGACGGTAAGCAAGCTGAAGAGAACCTTTCTGAGGCGGGTGTAAACCGCGCGCTGCAAATGATCAACGTTGTACCTAACCCGTACTACGCTTACAGCTCGTACGAAGACACGCGCTTTGAAACGAACGTCAAGATCACTAACCTGCCTGCACGGGCTACGGTGACGATCTACAGCCTTGATGGTAAGTTCATTCGTAAGTATGAGCGGGACGAAGCGCCAGCAATGCTACGCGGTTCTAACTTGCCAATTGCTTCCCGTCAGGTCTCGCCTGCACTGGAATGGGACTTGCGTAACTTCCGCCAGATTCCGGTAGCGAGTGGGGTTTACCTCATCCACGTATCGGCACCTGGCCTGGGTGAACGCACACTGAAGTTCTTCGGTGTACAACGCCAATTCGACCCAACCGGACTCTAGGTTCAACCTTTTGCGCGGTCGCCGGTGCAAAGTATAAGTAAGAAAGCAGGGGAGGACACCCCACGGGAAAACCTCCCCTGCTTCTTATCCTACCCATCGCACCTGCGGACTCGCCCTCACCACAAATCAGGTCTGCTGATCATTACGATCAACGACAAAAATTAGCCTCTCTGGAGGTATAACTCACTAGTAGAATGAAAAAAATCTACCTTTTAACGCTCATATTCTGCCTGGCCACAGCTTCGGTCTTCGCCGGTAACCCGGATCGTCAGGGAGAAGCAGGGGCTGCTCAGCTGCTCATGAATCCATGGGCACCAAGTGCAGGTCTTCACTCGCTCAATACTGCCAACGTCATGGGTGTAGAGGCCATGCGGATTAATCCCGCTGGTCTTTCCCGCATGAGTGGAACCCAGGTGATGATGGGGTATGCTAACTACCTGCAGGGCGCAGACATCTCTCAGCAAGCACTTGGTGTTGGCATTGCCAGTGGCAAAGGCGGCGCACTCGGACTGAGCCTTCACAGCCTCGGTTTCGGTGATGTACCCGTAACTACTGAATTCCAGCCCGAAGGAACTGGCGCAAACCTGGCCCTGAACTTCATTAACATCGGACTAACCTACGCTTACACCTTCGACGAAGCCGTATCTGTGGGGGTAACCATCAGAGGTGTATCGGAAGGTACTGCCGAAGTAAGCGCCTTTGGCTTCGCCGTTGATGCAGGTGTGCAGTATGTGACCGGTGAAAACGATGAGTTTAAGTTTGGAATCAGCCTGCGTAACGTCGGCTCACGGATGACTTACAGCGGCCAGGGACTTGCTACTCAGGGCCCTAACCCTGATTCTGACGTCCCCTTCGAACTGACCTTCAATCAGCGTCCTGCCGGTTTCGAAATGCCTTCGGTGCTGAACATTGGAGCCTCCTACGACTTCCTCTCAGGAGTTGAGGACCAGCGGGTTACCTTTATGGGTAACTTCACCGCGAACTCTTTTAGCCGGGATCAACTAGGTGCGGCCCTGGAATACGCTTTCAAGGAGCAGTTTTTTGCCCGCGTTGGCTACCGGTCTGATTTTGAGACCTCTGAAGATACCGAGGTGCCGCTCTACGATGGCCTCAGTGCTGGCGCATCTATCCGTGTTCCCCTGAAAAAGGGAGACCGCTCCCGATCGTTTGCGATCGACTACGCCTGGAGAAACACGCGCGTATTTAACGGCACGCATAACTTTGGCATCAGCCTTGCGCTGTAATTTTCCAGCCTAAGCTAAGGTAGCATTTGCCCCAAAAGGCAAAAAATCCGTACCTTGCAACCAACTTAAGTCAGAAACGTTCTTACCTCACGGTAGGGACGTTTCTGTTTTTACCCTAATCTGCGTTGGTGAATGATGTTGGATTTGGCAAAATGCCACTGACAGCATCTACCGGACGCATCTGATGAATCAACGGCAAGTCAGGTTTTTGCTACTTCCTTTCGGGGAAGGAGGAAGAACTTTCACTCTTGCCTACAAAATCACCCTAGAATGTCTCGAATTCATTACATGTCTCAGGAAGGTTTCGACAATCTGAAAGCGGAGCTTAACGAACTTAAAACGACTGGTAGGTCCGAAGTCGCAGCGGCCATAGCCGAAGCCCGCGAGAAAGGGGACTTATCCGAAAATGCCGAGTATGACGCAGCAAAAGATGCTCAGGGGCTGCTTGAAATGAAAATCAACGAGCTGGAGAAAGTTATGGCCAACGCCCGCGTACTGGATGCGAGTACGCTGGACACTAGCCAGGTTACGGTAATGAGCAAGGTTACCATTAAGAATGTTGCCCGTGGCAAAGAGCTGACTTACATGTTGGTTTCTGAAACGGAGGCGGACCTCAAGGCCAAGAAGATATCCGTGAATAGCCCGATGGGCAAAGGACTGCTTGGTAAAGCAGTGGGCGAGATCGCCCAGGTGGAGACACCAAACGGCGTTATTGAGTTTGAAATTATGAACATCACCGTTTAATCCCTTTCTGTGGCTTCCATTTTTACCCGAATCATTCAGGGAGAGATTCCCTGCTACAAGATCGCCGAAACAGAAGCATACTTTGCTTTTCTGGACATCCGTCCCATGATGGAAGGGCACACCCTCTGTGTGCCCAAACGAGAGGTAGATTATTACTTTGACCTCACACCGGAAGAGCTCTCCGGGCTTACGGTATTCTCCCAACAAGTGGCGAAAGCGATTGAAGCCGTTGTTCCTTGTAATCGGGTAGCAGTGGGCGTACTGGGGCTGGAAGTACCGCACGCACACGTACACCTCGTTCCGATCAACAATGAAGGTGATTTCCGCCTGGGTAAATCCAAGGAGGTATCCCCTGAGCGGATGCAGGAATTGGCCGAGCAGATTGCCCGGGCTTTCGGATAAACGAATAGATAAATTATCCAGGGCCCTGAGCTCGCCAACAGGCGGGTTCAGGGCTTTTCTGTTTTCAGACCTACCAGTTCGGCGGCATTAGCTCCTGGAAATGCCCGTTAAGCTGCGCCCGCTGGCGGATCGATACATTCTGTTCTACCTCGGGCTGGATGTTCTTGAGGTGCTCCAGGAGGAATTCCTGGCGGCTGCGCGCATCGCGCAGCGTAAGCAGTTCATATTCCTGGGTGAGCTGCATACCAACGTAATGGGCGATGTCGTAAGTCAGGAATCCTTCGTCTACATTCTTGACTACTTTATCAATGCCAAGGGCTTCGTAGATTTTCCGGGTCAGCACGATAATTTCCTCATTGAGGCTGGGGTCTTCCTCAAGGTTTACGTTTAGTTCGCGCGCTGAGCTGCCAGGGTAAAGTTTACCTGGCATAATTTTCCAGAAGTCTTCCAGAAAAAAAACGCGCCTGCCCTTTGCCCTGATGTCACTTTCTCCGCTGGGATAACGCTTTGCTACCTCAATCAGACTGACCTCGGTGGCAACTGGGCGCAATCCTCCGTCGATGACGGTGGGTACGGCAAAAGTGAGCCCGTCCTGCTCAGCATCTTCTATGAGTTGTTGATAACGGGGTTCAAAGATGTGCAGGTTTAGTGTTTCGCCGGGATAAACCACTAGCTGCAACGGAAATAAGGCTAACTTTTGCGTCATAACAGTGGTTGCTCCAACGTTTGGGTTGGGTAGGTAAGCGTAATAAGCCTATTTTGTTCCTACGAAACCACCTTTTATGAGACATGCCCCCCTTTTTACCCGTTTAATTCTCCTTTTTGTACCAGTATCTCTCCTTTTATACCAATGTAAGGATGGACAGAGCGAAGCAATTGTCGCCGAAGCGAATATTTCAATCCCTGAGGAAATCCAGGCTTACACCTCCGGAGTAATTGGGCGACAGGAGGACGTTTTCGTCCAATTTACCGAAAAGCCGGCAGCAGCAGCCGATCAGATGCTGGCATTTAGCCCATCGGTAAACGGAACCGCCAGTTTGCAGGGCAATACCTTGCGCTTTAGCCCGGAAGAAGGCTGGTCGCCCGGAACCAGCTACTCCGTCACCGTTGACTTGCCTTTGGGAGACGACTTTTCCTTCTCTTTCTCCACGCCTGAGCGCAAAGCAGAAGTAGTGGCCGAGGGGATCTACCAGAAAAGTAGTGCTGATCACCCGCTTGTCGTTACGGGTAAGGTGTTGACTAATGATATAGCTTCGGTAGAAGAGGTGTCAAAAATGCTTACCGCAAGCCAGGGGGGAAGCTCCCTGGATGTAGTGGTAGAAGCACTCCCCGGAAACCAGGTGTTTGAATACGAGATCATCGGACCTGACCGGGGTAGTGATCCTGCTCCCGTTACGTTGAGTTATAACGGAGAATCAGCGGGTTTCAAAGGCCTGGTCGGTGAAGTGAAAGTAGACATTCCCGCAGACGACGATTTCCGGCTAACGGACGTAACCGTACAGGATGACGGCAGTCTTCTCCTGCGTTTCTCCGATGTGCTGGAAGCATCTCAGGACTTCCGCGGCCACCTTGGCTTCACGACTGTGCAAGGTGGTGATGGGCTGCCTACAAATTATACGACTTCTGTCGACGGCAACTTATTATCGGTATTCCCTCAGGGAAGCAACCTTGGCACCGTCTCGCTGAGTGTAAACGATGGCATCCTGAATCAGCGTGGCAAACGGCTGGGTATCTCCAGCGACTGGGAGGTAGGCCTTGGTCGTACGGAGCCTGCCCTGCGGACAGTAAGTGATGGTGCTATTCTTCCACATCAGGGAAAGCGGTTGTTCCCCTTCGAAGCTGTTGGCGTTTCTGCAGTACAGCTTGAGGTTGTACGGATCTACGAAAACAACGTAACCCAGTACCTTCAGGACGGAGATCTAGGAAACGCCTATGATAGCTGGCAAATCAGCCGCGTAGGGCGAGTGATCGCCCAGGAACGGATCGAACTCAGCAGCCTCAGTGCTGCGGTGAATACCAGCAGGTGGAGTCGTTATGCCCTTGACTTAGGTAAGTATATCTCGGGTAACAGTTCTGCCATCTATCAGGTACGCATGGGCTTTTCCATGGAAGATGCTGTAACCAATTGTGGCGTGGGACCAGAGGATTTTGGCGTTGCGCCTTTCTCCTTTGAAACGGGTAGTGATTTTACCCTTGGCTTCAAGGAGGTGCAGAGTAAGCTGCGCGATTACTACGGTGTTCACGGCGATTATGCTGACCGGAGCTGGGAAGACCGTGACGATCCCTGTACACCGGCCTACTACAACTATGACCGCTTCATCAGTCAAAATGTGATCAGCTCTAACCTTGGTCTGATTGCTAAACGCAACCCTGATCGGCGCACGCTTGTCTTTGCTACCGATTTGATCGCAGCACAGCCCCGCTCCGGGGTGACAGTCAAAGCATTTGATCGGCAACGACAAGAGTTATTTAGTGGCACTACAGACGGTGACGGTCGGGTTGAGATGACCACTGAGCGTGCTCCAGAAGTCATTATGGCAATTGCCGGCGACGACGTAGCCTACCTTGATGTTTTTGATCAGCCGAGTTTACCGCTTAGCCGCTTTGCCATTGGTGGCACTGCCGGTGAAGGTGGGATCAAAGGCGCCTTTTACGCCGAGAGGGGAGTATGGCGACCTGGAGACAGTGTCTTCCTTAATTTCGTGCTCGAAGATCGCCAGCAACGTTTGCCGGCAAACTACCCCGTTGAGTTTGTACTCTACGACCCCCAGTCACGTGTCGTTGAGCGTCGAAGTGTACGCCCCGCTTTAAACAGTGGGCTTTACCCACTTACTTTCCAAACCAAAAAAGAAGATCTAACCGGCTCATGGCGGGCCGAGGTGGCTGCCGGAGGCAGCACGTATAGCTTCCCGCTGATGATTGAAACCGTTAAGCCGAACCGCTTGTCGATCGATCTGGGCTTGCCCAGTAGCGGATTGACCGCCGCTAATAACCAGGTAACTCTTGAGAGTAAATGGCTCTACGGCGCTCCGGGAAGTAACCTCAAAGCAAATGTGGAGTTAAGCGCTTTCGCCCGGAATCCATCGTTAGATGGCTGGACTGATTACTCCTTCCAGGACCCTGCCCGAAAAATGGATGATAGTTACCTCGGTGAAATATACAGCGGCACCCTAAACGAAGAAGGAAAAGCGACTTTCCCCGTCTCCGTTTATGGAGGCGCTTTGCCCGGACCGGTTTCACTGGGCTTCTCCACTACGGTCTACGAACCGGGAGGTAACTTCAGTATTGATAACCAACGTATTCCTTATGATCCTTACACGACCTACGCAGGGGTGAATGTTCCCAAAGATAACTGGGGTAGCCGTCGTGTCCCGCTTGAAGGGGGAGGAAATGTGGCCGTAGGTACCGTCAACCCCTCGGGAGAACCGGTAGCTGGCAGGAATCTCGAAATTGGACTCTACCGGGTTAGCTGGAGTTATTGGTGGCAAGACAACTACGATAATGTAGCTCGCTTCTCGAGCAGCAAGCATACGGAAGCCGTTAAGGCCTGGAAGGTCCGCACTGGGAACGACGGCCGCGCTAATGTCCGCGTGGACGTAGCTAGCTGGGGGCGTTACCTGCTAAGGGTCTGTGACGAGGGCGGGCACTGTTCCGGACAATACTTTTATGCTGGCTATAACCAGGAAGAATCGGACCGGGAATCGGCCTCTTTGCTACGGCCTGTTGCAGACCGGGAGAGCGTAAATGTGGGAGACAACATTTCAGTTAGGATACCTTCCAGTGCGGGCGGCAACCTACTCGTGAGCCTCGAGACAGGGGCGGGGACGCAGGAGCAATTCTGGGTCGCAGCAGAGCAGGGGGAGACCGAAATCACCTTCAAGGCGGATGAACGGATGGTACCTACGGTCTACGCCAACATTACTATGTTGCAGCCTTATGAGCAGACGACG
>CAZTTF010000237.1:0-7348 GCA_964616365.1 uncultured Lewinella sp.
GGGCGTTGAATAAGGCTTACTCCCAGACTAATTGATTACCTTTGCGCCCTTAAAACCGCAAGGCTTCATGACCGAGAGGAAAATCAAATCGGCACTGGTTTCAGTCTATCACAAAGACGGGCTGGGGCCAATCGTAGACGCACTTCATCAATTGGGTGTAACCATTTACAGTACAGGTGGAACAGAAACCTTCATCCGTGAACGCAATATTCCGGTAGTACCGGTAGAGGATTTGACGGGTTACCCGTCAATTCTGGACGGACGGGTGAAAACACTCCACCCGAAAGTTCACGGCGGAATCCTGGCGCGTCGGGAGCCGGATCACCGGGGCCAATTGGCTAAGTACGATATCCCAGAGATCGATCTGATCATCGTAGACCTTTATCCCTTTGAGGAAACAGTAGCTAATACTGAAGAGGAAGACCTGATCATCGAGAAAATCGACATTGGGGGTATTGCTCTTATTCGTGCGGCAGCTAAGAATTACCAGGATGTGGTAATCGTGCCCAGCCGTAACGACTACGGTACCCTTTTGAGCCTCCTGACGGAGAACGCTGGGGTAACGGAGCTGGAGGATCGCCGCAATCTGGCGCGAAGGGCCTTCGCGGTCAGCAGCCATTACGATACCGCTATCTTTAACTACTTCAACGAGGATGGTGGACTGGATGCACTCAAAGTGAGTGAAATGCGGGCTACGCCACTGCGCTACGGAGAGAATCCACACCAGAAGGCAACCTTTTACGGCCGCCTCGAAGGAATGTTCACCAAGCTTAACGGCAAAGACCTCAGCTACAACAACCTCGTAGATATTGATGCCGCAATTGGCATCATGCGCGAATTCGAGGAGGGGGATCCGGCTTTTGCTATCCTCAAGCATACTAATGCTTGTGGTATGGCAGTACGCCCCAACCAGCTGGATGCCTGGAATGCTGCTTTAGCCTCTGACAATGTTTCTGCTTTTGGTGGTATTCTGATTACCAACAAACCGGTTGAGTTGGGAACGGCTCAGGAGATCGATAAGCTCTTTTACGAGGTGTTGATTGCGCCTGACTTCACGGACGCGGCACTCGAACTGCTGTCTTCACGCAAGAAGCGTATTCTGCTCCAGTACCATCACCTGGACCAGCAGACGCGAAGCATCAAGACCTTACTAAATGGCGTTATCGCCCAGGATACCGACCTGAAAATGGAAGGACGTGCTGATTTCACCGTCGTTACTGACCGTCAACCTACTCCCGAAGAGGTTGCTGACCTGGAGTTTGCGAACAAATGTGCCAAGCACCTCAAATCCAACACGATTGCTCTGGTGAAAGATGGCCAGATGATTTCCATGGGTTGTGGTCAGACGAGCAGGGTTGATGCCCTCAAGCAAGCGATCACAAAAGCAGGCGCTTTTGGCTTCGACGTAAAGGGCGCCGTCATGGCATCCGATGCTTTCTTCCCCTTCAGCGACTGTGTAGAGATCGCCCACGAAGCGGGCGTTACCGCAGTAGTGCAGCCCGGAGGATCGATTCGGGATAAGGACTCAATTGCCGCATGTAACGAAAGAGGAATGGCAATGGTCACCACTGGTATTCGCCACTTTAAGCATTAATCCAAATTTTTAACGCCAGCTTAAGAACCAAAACCAGTCGGATTTGCGTCTTACAGGCGACTTTAAAACGATGGGTACAACATCTGATTATCACCTCGCCATTGATATTGGCAACTCCGGAGCGAAAGCTGCGGTCTTCCGAGACGGGGAGATAGTCGGTCAGGTTGTTCGCTTTTCGGACCAGCAATGGAACAAAGCGAACGAGTTGGTGACCAACCATGGAGTTAAAAACATCATCTATTCCACGGTGGCAAACGTGCCACCACAAAAGTGGATAGATATCTGGGAATCTGAAGGACGGTTAGTGTTGGCACTTTCTGCTACACTTCCACTGCCCTTCGAGTCTGTGTACAAGACAATGGATACGCTTGGCCTCGACCGCATCGCGGTAGTTGCTGGCAGCATTGCTCTTGCTGCTTCCGCTGCACCTGCGTCCGCGCAAAATGCTGATGAAGCTGCTCGGGAAATGGCCGCAAAGCTCATTGTTGATGCCGGAACGTGTGTAACGCTTGATCTGATAGATGCCGATGGTGTTTATCGGGGGGGGAATATCAGCCCCGGATTACACATGCGACTTCAGGCCATGCATGCGTTCACCGCTAAGCTTCCTTTGGTGGAAGTTGATGAGGTGAGTGGGAGTGTGGGACTGTCTACAACAAGTGCACTCAGACACGGAGGCCAGTTAGGTCTGGTCTACGAAATCGAAGGTCTTTACCATCGCCTGCAGGACGCATACCCTGCTTTGGAACTTTTCCTTACCGGAGGAGACGGAGCCTGGATAGCGACGCATTTATCTGTTCCCTTTTGTTTTAACCCCAATCTGGTCCTGTTAGGACTCAATCAAATACTGTCAAACTATGTTCAAAACGAATCGTAAACCAAGTCTGCTCCTTTTGCTGGCCCTCCTTTGTGCTGGCAGCTCCGGACTCACTGCTCAGGTAGTCGTATCAGACTTTGTTGACATTCGGCCGAAGCTGAACAGTCCACTAAGCCGGTTTGGTTTAGGGAATCCACTCGATCAGGTGCACGCCGCTGCGGCGGGTATGGGGGCAATAGAAACCACTTACCAGAATCCGTTTCACCTTAACCTGCTGAACCCTGCCAGCCTGGCCAGCCTTCAGTCAACCAGCTTTGAGGTGGGGACCTACGCACGTAATTCCTCCATCACGGATGCTAAAGGCAGTGCATCTGCCTGGCAAGGTAACCTGCGCTACCTGGCGCTTGGTTTCCCGCTGCGTAATCCAATTAACCTCAACCTTGAACGCCAGCAGAATTCCTGGAACGGAGGGATGGCCTTCTCGCTGGCGCCGACTTCAGTTGTTGGTTACGACCTTGCCCTCGTAACGGAAGATCCTGATTTCGGAATGACCTCCAATACCCTCAAAGGAAACGGTGGCGCTTACCGGTTTACCTGGTCTACTGCTTTTCGTTACCGCTACCTCTCTTTTGGTCTCAACATGAACTACAATTTCGGCAAGATCACCAATAGCCGAATTTTGACCTTCGATAGCATCGACGAGGCACTGGCCAGTGAATTTCTGGAAGATTTCTCCATCGGAGGATTGAATATTGGTTACGGTGCTCAATATGTCTTCAACTTCAAGAAGGCCAATGAGGAGGGAGAGCTTATCCCTAGTGGAAAACGGATCATCCTTGGTGTTAACGGCCAGTTGGGCAGAGATATTGATACGGACGCCACACTGCTGTTCCGCCGCTTTAGCCCTGATGGCAACTTGTTCGTTTCGGATACCTTACGTTTTGTAGAGAATCAGGTTGGAGTACTATCCCTGCCCAGCTCGATCAGCGCCGGTATCGCCTACGAAGAAGTTAACCGCTTGTACATCGGTGCCGAATATGGCATACGGAACTTTGGCGAGTTCAGGAACGAGTCGCAGCCGGACGAACTGCTGGATGCAAACCGCGTGGCCGTCGGCATTCAATTCATCCCGAATGCTAACTCTTACAATCGCTTCTGGCAGCGAGTCCGCTATCGTGCAGGTGTCCGGCTGGAAGGGGATGGGCGCTCTATTGATGGAGTGCAGGCGCGCCGTAATGCGGTTACGCTGGGAATGGGCATGCCCATTAGGTTGCCAAGACAACAAATTTCCTTCCTTGATCTTGCCGTGGAAATTGGTAAGTTTGGGGTTCCGGACATACTTGACGAAAATTATATACAATTCACTATGGGGTTCTCGCTGAACGACAACTCCTGGTTCTTCAAACGTAAACTCAACTAAACCAACATGCAAACTATCCTTAGCTTCGCTACGGCCTACAACGGCCGTCTTCTGGCCCTGCTGCTGGTGTGCTCAACTGCTTTCTCTACACTGGATGCTCAGTGTAAGAACTGGATTGATTCCCCCGACAAAGAAGAGGCTGAAAATGCCCACGTATCTTACCGTAACCTGATTAAAGGTAAGCTTCCCGCAGATCTGGCAAACATGTCAGAAGAAGACTTGAACACTGCCTTTAACCTTTGGAACAAAGCCTATACCCTCGCTCCTGCAGCTGATGGTAAGCGTGCTTCTCACTACCGTGACGGTCGGGAGTTGTACCGGGCTAAGATGTCCAAGACCTCTGATGCGGCAATGAAAAAAGAGTTCACCGAGAAACTCCTGGCGCTCTACGACGAAGAACTTGAGTGTTACCCTGATGGTGAGGCTTACCTGCTCGGCCGTAAAGGGTACGATATGTTTTACCTGGTTGGCTATGATATGAAAGCCATTGAGGTGCTTGAAAAAGCCATGGATGTAGGTGGTGAGGCATCTGAGTACATCGTACTCCCGCCGCTTGGCCAATTATTGGGATACTTCTACAAGACGGAGAAGATTGATAATGTCCGTGTACGGGAACTCTACGAAAAAGGCGTTGCGATTGCTGATGCTAATGTTGCTAAAGGCGGCACCTACCAGCAGTACTACGCTGATGCTAAGGCTAACCTCGTGGCGAGTATCGCCGAGTTTGAAGATGAAATCTTCGACTGCGAATACTTTAAGGCAGACCTCATGCCTAAGTTCCGCGAGAACAAGGAAGATCTTGAAGTGCTCAAGTTTGTCCTGACGCGTCTCAAGCAGCAAGGCTGTGAAGATGCTGACGAGGCTGTAATGGAAGTTCAGAAGCAGTACGACATCGTTTATGCAGAGAAAGCAGCGGAAATCGAGGCGGAGAGAATTGCCAAGAACCCCGCTTACGGTGCCCAAAAGGCATATGAGGCCGGTGATTTCGCTAAGGCTATCGAGCTTTACCAGAAAGCTGCTGAGGAAACTGAGGATAAAGACAAGGAGGGCTTGTACTACTACCAGATGGCTCAAATCCAGAATGCCAAGCTTGGACAGACGGGCGCAGCGCGTCAAAATGCCAACAAAGCAGCCAAGGCACGTAAGAACTGGGGTAAGCCATACATCCTTATTGGAGATATTTACGGTAAAATGAGCCGTAATTGTGGTGATGCCTGGGATCAGCGCCTTGCCGTTCTTGCTGCCATTGACAAGTACAACTACGCAAAGAGCATTGACGCTGAGTCTGCGGGCGAAGCCAATTCCCGAATCAATAACTACCGCGGTTCTATGCCAATCAAAGCAGATGCTTTCTCGCGCGGTAAAAAAGAGGGTGACAAAATCAAAGTAGGTTGCGGTATCGGAGAGACCGTTCGCCTGCGGTTTTAACCAAAATAATAGGACATATATATAAGGTCTTTCTTGGCCCATCTGCTGAATCAGCGGATGGGCCATTTTTTATGTCTCGATCTATCTGGGGCAGGGCGCGGCCGCAGGTGCCATGTAGCGTACAAGAGACAGATGCCCGCCAACCCCAAAAGCTTGCTTTTGTGCACTCGTAGGTGGCTTTTTTTTCGTTTTAACACTAGAAAATGTCCGTTTTAGTTTGTCCTGCACGAGAATCGTAGTAATTTTACGCGGTAAAGCGACCAACAAGAAGTCCGATTTGTACCCGGACGAAGAATAACCATATTGTTTTAGACTTCTTTTTTGAAGTCATTTTATTAATCTCTTTTAATCGTAATCTTATGAAACAAGCAAGACTTTTGCTTTCGTTTGCGTTCTGCTGTCTTTTCAGCGCGGCGCTCTCGGCGCAGGCTTTTTCTGCGGCTACTGCCGCAGGCACGCCTGTAGCTATTCCTGATAACACTTTTAGCACTGCTGCTCCTGACCTTGCGGACATGGTGTCCAAAAGTGTTACTGTTTCTGGCATTGACGCTGGTAACACTGTAACTGAACTCGAGATTTCAGTTAAGATCAACCACACTTGGGTTGGCGACCTCACGGTTATGGTAGAAGCTCCTACTGGTGACTTTATCACGCTGATGAACCGCCCCGGAACGCCTCCGAGCACTTTTGGAAGCCCTGCTGATCTTGATGAGGATTTCCCTATTTCATTTTCTGATAACGGAGATGTCTCTGCAGAAAGCATGGGTGCTGGTGTAGGAACTGTTTGTGCTGGTGACGGTATATGTTCTTTCACGGTTAACTCCGGAGCGATCACTTCTGTACCTGCTGGTGGTACCGGTGCACTTGTTACGACGCTTGAAGAGCTTGGCCTTTCTGGTGATGCACTCAACGGCGAATGGACCCTCTGGGTTGGTGATGAAGCTGGTGGTGACACTGGTAACATTAGCGGCTTGGTAGAGTCTTTTGTCATTTCTGGTGTTGGCGTATTCGTAGAGCCTCCTTGTGACCTCGAGACGAACCTCGCTTGTATCGGTAACGTAAACCTGACGTTGAACGACAACTGTGAGGCGCTTTTGATTCCTGAGATGGTAGTTTCTGGTGACTACGGCTGTATCACGCCAGCTGATCTGGTAATTACGGTAATGGACAGCGACCCATCTAACGGTCCTATCATTGACGGTTGTGGTACGTTCAACTACACTGTAGAGCTTGAGGGCGAAGACGTAGCGCAGCCAACCATCGGTTTCACCGGTGATTTTGCCCCAGGTAACTGGGACACTGACAACGATGCCTTCTCTGTAACTGACGGTGATGACGTGAACACTACTGAGTTCACTGCTTCTACGATGACGCTGACTACTTTCGCTGGTAACAACGACGGAGGCGCTTTCGTAGCCCAGGCAAACTACACTTTCGCTATTGACGGTGAGATTACTTTCGACTACGACTGGAACGGTGTTGATCCCGGTTTTGACGCTGGTGTTGTTTTCACCAACTTCGAAGGCGACTTCAACAACCAGGCGATCAACTTACTCGAGTTTGGTGGCCCCAACGCAGGTACTGTCACTGCAGCAGTAAGCCCAGGTGACGTTGTATACTTCCGCGTTTTTGACGACGGTTTCCAGCCATTTGCTCCTAACACTGATGAGCCATCAGTAATGGAGATCACCAACTTCGTTTTTGCCCCAACGGTAAGCGATGTTGACCTGAGCGAGTTCGCCTTTGAGAACTGCTGGGGTACGGTAACTGCTGAAGACAAGACTGCTCCGGTAGTTGTCAACCAGGTTGCTCCCGTTGACCTGCTTTGTGTCGACGTTGACGGCCGTCGCGTTGAAGAACTGGCTAACAACATCAGCCGTTGTTACCGCGTCTTCGGTAGCACTGGTGCTACGGTTCCCGGTTCTATGTCTCCTGCGCTGGCTTGTGCACTGGACGTCACTCCTGAGAACAACTCCTGTACTGCCCTGGTACCAACCTTCACTGACGGTTGTGCTGAGCAGCTGGAAGTATGCGTAACGGAAAGCTTTGCTACCGACGCCAACGACCCCATGTGTGAGGACATGGTACT
>CAZTTF010000238.1:0-4424 GCA_964616365.1 uncultured Lewinella sp.
GATAGATCGTGTTACCCGATCTGCGGGAGGTTACTGCTTCGGCCTGCTTTAGTTTACGCAAGTGCTGAGACACGGCAGGAACGCTTAGGTCCAGTATTTCCGCCAGGTCGCAAACACATAGTTCTTGTTCTTCCTCCAATAATCTTAAAATAAACAAGCGTACCGGACTGGCGCAGAGGTTGAAAGTAGCGGCGGAATTAGTGATTGCCTCGTTCTGCTGGAGCATGAGATCTTTGCAACGGCGAATTTGCTCTGCATCGCGCAGGGCGCGTATGCAGGCTTTTGAATTGGTTAGTGATTTCACGATGTAAAGGTAAGACTATTTAAGTATTTCCTTAAATAGTTTGCTATCGTCTCCTTGACAATAAAGAGTCCTTCGAGTGTGGGCAAGACTTTACTTAACATAATAACAACTATAGGCTAAATCGTTATAGTGATTCCAAGTGCTTTGATCTTACTGTTCAGTGTATTCCGATTAACGCCTAAGAGTGCGGCAGCACCATCCTTTCCTCCTACCTGGCCATTACACTGCGAGAGCGCCAGAATAATGTGGCGGCGCTCGTTTTCTTCGAGTGATACGATATTAGCTTCTCTTAGCTGCGAAGTCATTGCCTGATTCTCTTGAGGGACCGTGATTCGAAGAGGGCCGCTGAAATCAGAAAAGTAGGCACGCTCAATCAAGTTGAACAGTTCGCGAATGTTTCCAGGAAAAGGATAAGCTCTGAGTTCATTGAAGTTTTCCTTTGCCGCTACCTCGCGCTTAAGACCATACTTTTGATTAAGCGTCTTGAGCTTAAAGTTGATCAACTGTTCCAAATCTGACAGGCGATTTCTCAAAGGTGGAATGGTTAGCGTCAATACGTTGAGCCGGAAGAACAAATCGTCACGAAAAGTCTTTTGAGCTACCATATCCTCGAGATTTCGGTTTGTAGCAGCAATTATCCTGGTATTGGTACGCATCACCTTCTTATCCCCCATACGAGTAAAAGTCTTGGTCTGAATAACACGCAGTAACATTGCTTGTACCTCCAAAGAAAGCTCACCTACCTCATCTAAAAATAAGGTGCTATCATTTGCTAGCTCAAACAGTCCCACCCTGTCTTGGTATGCTCCGGTAAAGGCTCCTTTGACATGGCCGAATAGGTGACTGATTACATCATTCGTAGTCAGCGTTGCACAATTTACGCTGATCATAGGAAGTTTCCGGCGCTTACTGTTAAAGTGAATAAACTTTGCCATATCCTCTTTACCTACCCCGGATTCTCCTCTGATCAAGATGGTGATGTCATTTTGAGCATAGCCTTTACCCAACTCTAAGGTATCTACTAAGGCCTTGGATGTACCGATGATGTTGAGGCTATCACTGAGCTCGTATGTAGATCGTAGTAACTCGTTTTCTAGCTGAAGCTTTTTTTGATTGCGTAGTAGCGCTTTTTCAATAGAGACCTGGTCACTGATATCACGTGCAAAAGCACAGTTGATCACATCGCCATCGATATGAATAGAGTTGTTAAGTGACTCTACGGGAAAGGTCGTACCGTCTTTTCTGGTTAGTGAAGCTCGGATTAAGTATTGCCCCCGCTGCTCAATCTTTTCTCTTAGAACATGGGTCTCTCCATCGTCATAATCCGTGAGAATGTCAGCGGCTTTAAGGTTTGATAATTCTAAAGGAGTATACCCCAGTGCTTTGCAAACTGCAGGGTTTACGTAGTAGAAGGAACTGTCACTCCTTACCCAGAAAATCATTTCATGGGAATGCTCCATACTGAAATGGGCCAATTGGGCCCATTTAGTGCTAAATATATGTTTGTTCATTAGGTGTTTAGTAAGGACTGTATAACATTAGTACATGCTTCAAATTTACATGCTTACCGAACGAAAAACAAATGGAATCAAGCTGATTATCCTTCACCGTATTTTCTTTGTGGGGCTTAAAGAAGTGTTGATATGTCAACACAAGTGTTGATATGTCAACACATATAAAATTATTTATATTTCTAATGAATTGCAAGCTAGGTTTTTAACTTTTGGCACGCTTTTTGGAAGGGTTGTTCACACATCTTAGGTGCTTAAACTACTAGCACCGTTTTCTCACCCCTTAAATACACTTGTCGTGGCTAAATTGAACCTAACCCTTATTTGTTGTCTGTTCCTCGCAAGCACGGCTTTCGGACAGTTGAAAATCAACAGTACTGGAAACGTAGGAATAGGTGTTGATCCGGCATTCACCAGCCACTTGCGACTGCTCAAGAGCGCCAACCCACGGCATAATTTATTCTTGAGTTCCAATTTTACTATCTCTACTTCTAATAATGCTGGCATCTATAATGAGGCTACGACCTCTACCTCCAATATTCCGCTACATGGTGTATATAACTTAGTTTCAAACAACTCCACCAACTATGTCTTTGGTATTTTCAACGATCTCCAGGCAGGTGGATCGGGTTCAAAAATTGGTTTCAGGAATATTGTGAGTGATGATTCAGGCAGTGCCTGGAACTCCGCTAACTGGATGAACGGAATAGATGTCACACTGACGCACAAATATTACCCCAAGGCATGGGGAAGTAAGATTTCCATTAATAATATCAATCAATCTGCTGCGGATGAAGTATTTGGTCAGCAGATTAGTATCACTGGGACTGGTATAGCTAAGTCGATTGGGTTGAAGGTATCGGTGCCATCGGGAGCGAACAATTATGCTGCTCAGTTTACCGGACCAGTCACAGTCAACGGCTCTTTGGTATTGACCTCGGATCGTGAGCTTAAAGAGAACATCGTTGAAATTCGAGAAGCGATGAGCATTATTACTCGCCTATCCCCCAAGACTTACGCATTCCGGGGAGATACGCGATTTAATTTTGACCCCGAAGAAAAACAGTATGGTTTCCTGGCTCAGGAGGTTGAAGAAATCTTGCCCTCCTTAGTTAAAGATGTATACCACGCACCTGTTTATCAGCCTGGGTATATCAAGGGTGTTAAGGGTCCTGATGGAGAAGAGATGAGCGAAGAAGAAGCTATGCTTTATCCCGCTAGGAGTTATAAGGCCGTTAAGTACATTGATTTTATTCCAATTTTGGTTCAGGCTATGAAGGAACAACAGTCTGAGATCGAAAATTTACGGGAAGCGCTAGAAAATCCATTCGGAAGATCCGTTAATGGTGGCTCACAAGTAACTCAAAAGATACAAGCACTCGCCCAGGAAAACGTACAGCTTAAAGCTGATCTCTTAGCATTATCAAGTATTGTCAATGATTTAAAGACAGAGATTGCGGATCTGAAAGAATGCACTGATTGCTACGGTAATCGTGACGCAGTCGATATGGGGGTAATTGAGGTTCTCGTTTCAATTTACCCCAATCCAGCAAATTCTCAGGTTACCATCAATACCAAATTAGAGGGTGAGTATGAGGTCAAAGTACTCACGGCAGATGGTCGCTTGTTGATGGCCAATAAGTACGCAAGCAGGGTTATTACCGTCAACACTTCTGAGTGGGCATCAGGAACCTATCTATTTGAAGTGGTGACACAAAAGGGCGAAATCGCCGATAGGGTTAAAGTTGTGATTATGAAGTAATCATAGGATTCGTTTTAGCCCCCATTTACCTCCTTTAACCTTGAACCTGCCTACCATGTTCCTGAAGTATTTTCGTGTAACAACAATTGTGTTTTTGATCGCAATGTTTTTGCCGCTCCTGGTCATCGCTCAACCACCCAATAAGTTGGTGAACGACATCGTTATGCCTCCGCCTAATGCAGCTGCTCTAGGTATGTATAGTGATGTGCCGGTTGACCTTGCTAATGGTCTACCCCAAATAGGTGTCCCTATTTACACCATTCAAGAAGGGCCCATAACGCACAGCATTAGTCTTAGTTACCATAGTAGCGGGATCCGCCTTGGTCAGCCGGCGAGTTGGGTTGGACTTGGCTGGTCGCTACAAGGAGCGGGAATAATTAGCCGGACAGTACAAGGTTTGCCGGATGAAGGTAGTAATGGCTTCAAAACAGAGGGCTATCGAACAATGCAAGACCAAACAACGATCAGCTACACCAACTACATCAATGATGTTCAATCCGGACTGTATGATTCTGAACCCGACATCTTTAATTTTAATACCGGTACGGTTTCGGGGAAGTTTTTCATTGATCACACTGACACGGTACGGCTTATTGATGGTCATACGGATGTGCACATCGAACACAATTATACTTCAGCAGGAAATCAGTACGAGTCATTTGTGGTAACTGCTCCTAATGGAGTACGGTATATTTTTGGTAAGAGTGGCACAAATGAAAGCTACGAAACGATGCAGGCTGGTCTTACTACGACCCCCAACCGGTCTACGTGGATGCTGGTCAAAATTGAATCACACGACCAGGAGTATTCCATAGACTTTGTTTACCGTCAGGAAGGCTATCAATAC
>CAZTTF010000239.1:0-7943 GCA_964616365.1 uncultured Lewinella sp.
CGATTTACAATTTACGGTTGAAAATTTAAAATTCAAGATTTACGGCTAGCATGCACGCTATATCCTGAATACTAAATCTTCAATTGTAACTGGTGAATCCATTGCGGAAGTAGCTCAGTTGGTAGAGCATCAGCCTTCCAAGCTGAGGGTCGCGGGTTCGAGTCTCGTCTTCCGCTCCAGGAGTACTACGATGGTAGTACTTCATTATTACTAACATATTTGCCGACGTAGCTCAGGGGTAGAGCACTTCCATGGTAAGGAAGGGGTCGTGAGTTCAAATCTCACCGTTGGCTCATTGTTGTCCCTGCTAGACTTGTTGGTGATAACGAATAATTCTCTCCGGGTATCTACCGGGGAAGGGGCGGCCGGGGTGCGGTTCGCACCCTGACCAAACTTTTATTAACCCCCTAAATGCTTTAAGCTGCTATGGCTAAGGAAACATTTGACAGAAGTAAGCCGCACGTTAACATCGGTACCATTGGTCACGTAGACCACGGTAAGACGACCCTGACGGCTGCCATCACCACCGTACTGGCTGAGGCCACTGGCGGTGAAGTAAAGTCTTACGACTCTATCGACTCTGCTCCAGAGGAAAAAGAGCGTGGTATCACCATTAACACTGCACACGTTGAGTACGAAACGGAGAACCGTCACTACGCTCACGTTGACTGCCCCGGCCACGCTGACTACGTAAAGAACATGGTTACTGGTGCTGCCCAGATGGACGGTGCTATCCTTGTAGTAGCTGCGACTGACGGCCCTATGCCACAGACTCGTGAGCACATCCTGCTTGCACGTCAGGTAGGTGTACCTAACATCGTAGTATTCATGAACAAGGCTGACCTTGTTGATGACGAAGAGATGCTTGAGCTCGTAGAAATGGAAGTTCGTGAACTTCTTTCTTCTTACGACTACGATGGCGACAACGCCAGCATCATTATCGGTTCTGCCCTCAAAGCGCTCGAAGGAAACGCTGACGGTGAGCAGCAGATCCTTGACCTCATGGCCGCTGTTGACGCAGAGATTCCTGAGCCAGAGCGTCTTGTTGACCTTGACTTCCTGATGCCTGTAGAGGATGTATTCTCTATCACTGGTCGTGGTACCGTTGCTACCGGTCGTATCGAGCGTGGTGTTATCAACTCTGGTGACCCAGTAGAGATCCTCGGTATGATGAAGGACGGTGAGAAGCTCACTTCTACCATCACTGGTATCGAGATGTTCCGTAAGATCCTTGACCGTGGTGAAGCTGGTGACAACGCTGGTCTCCTCCTCCGTGGTATCGCTAAGGAAGACATCAAGCGTGGAATGGTAATCTGTAAGCCAGGTTCCGTAAAGCCACACACACAGTTCAAGTGTGAGGTATACGTACTTTCTAAAGACGAAGGTGGCCGTCACACGCCATTCTTCAACGGCTACCGCCCTCAGTTCTACTTCCGTACCACGGACGTAACTGGTGACGTGAAGCTGCCAGAAAACGTAGAGATGGTAATGCCAGGTGACAACGTTACCCTGGAAGTATCCCTTCTCTCTGAGATCGCGATGGAGAAAGGTCTCCGCTTCGCTATCCGCGAAGGTGGCCGTACCGTAGGTGCAGGTCAGGTTACCGAAATCATTGAGTAATCAGCTCTCCGAAAGCATCGCTTTCGGTTAGTTCCGAACAATAATTGAAAGTTAAGTAGTCCTTCGGGATTACTTAACTTTCATTTTGTTAGGAATAATGTTTACTTTTGCAGCCCCTTAGCGGGGTTCTTAGCCTTGAATGCAAGGTTAAATCAACTAACTACGGGCGTAGCTCAATGCGCTTTGTGACTATTTCGTGGTGGTAGAGCCTGGTCTCCAACCTCCGCAGGAAGCCACGAAGTGCAACCAGCAGCTGAGTCCCAACCTTGAATGCAGGGTTAAATCAACTAACTACGGGCGTAGCTCAATTGGTAGAGCACTGGTCTCCAAAACCAGCGGCTGGGAGTTCGAGTCTCTCCGCCCGTGCAAAAAGCAAGATTTGACTTTAAGTCATGCCTTCCTATCTGGCATGCTTATTGTAGTCAGGTCTTCAACCAAACATTTAACGATGGACAAATTCGGACTTTATCTGCGGGAAAGCTACAATGAGCTGGTACACAATGTGAGCTGGCCAAGTTTTTCTACGCTGCAGACTAACACCATCCTCGTCCTGGTAGGTTCCGCGATCTTCTCATTGCTCATCTTCTTCATGGATGTAATTTGGAAGTTCGTTACGGATGCTATCTACAGCATGCCAGGTTAATTCGATTCAGTAATGGCAGTAACGAAATGGTACTCGCTGCGCGTAATTAGCGGCAAGGAAAAGAAGATCAAGGAGCGTATCGAGAAAGAGATTTCTCGAAACGGGTGGGAAAACCACGTGATGAAGATTGTAGTACCTACGGAAAAGGTCTACAAAATTCGTGCTGGTAAGAAGGTCATCTCAGACCGTAACATCCTACCTGGTTACATTCTTGTTGAGGCTGATCCGTACGCACTCAATGCGGAGTTGGTTGATTCCATTACCAGTCTGCCAAATGTAATTCACTTCCTGGGGCGCAGTGAGCCAATTCCAATGCGGGATTCAGAGGCTAACCGTCTGCTCGGTAAAGTGGATGAAAACCTGGAGGCTGCTGACACAATGATTGAGCCGTTCATCGAAGGAGAAACGGTAAAGATCATTGACGGACCATTCAACGAGTTTGTTGGAGATATCCAGGAGGTCAACGAAGAGAAGAAGAAACTGAAAGTGATCGTTAAGATATTCGGTCGTGGCACGGAAGTTGAGCTCAACTTCATGCAGGTCGAAAAACAATAATCTTTCCCAAGAAATCAATTCCAAACGTCGGAGAGTGGCCTTTGCCACTCGCTTGCACGACACAAATAAGCTACAATGGCTAAGGAAGTAGACGTTCAAATTAAACTTCAGGTCCGCGGTGGTGGTGCTAACCCAGCTCCTCCCGTAGGTCCCGCACTCGGTGCAAAAGGTGTTAACATCATGGAATTCTGTAAGCGTTTCAACGCTGCTACGCAGGATAAGCAGGGCAAAGTCCTCCCGGTTGTTATCTCCGTTTACAAAGACAAGTCGTTTGACTTTGTAATCAAAACTCCACCAGCAGCAGTTCAGTTGCTTGAAGCGGCTAAGCTCAAGAGTGGTTCTAAGGTCCCTAACCGCGACAAAGTTGCTAAAGTAACCTGGGAGCAGGTGCGTGCAATCGCTGAGGACAAAATGCCTGACCTCAACTGCTTCACCGTAGAGAGTGGCATGAAAATGGTTGCCGGTACTGCTCGCTCAATGGGTATTACTGTTGATGGCACCCCACCTTGGGAAGCTTAAGCAACCTATTCTCCCTGTGGTAACACAGGCTCGAAACCAAAAATCATAACGCCGTTTTTCATCATTCGGCAGAAGGGAGCGCAACTTTGAGTTGCGCGTCATTTACCTCAAATTTCATTTATTATGGCAAAACTTAGTAAAGCACGGAAAGCCGCTGCCGAAAAGATTGATGCCGATAAGCAGTACGCTCTCAGCGACGCCATGGCGCTCGTTAAAGAAGTCAATACTGCTAAATTCGACGCATCAGTTGACGTACACGTACGTCTCGGAATCGACCCCCGTAAAGCTGACCAGGCACTGCGTGGAACAGTTACCCTACCTCACGGTACTGGTAAGACCAAGCGCGTACTGGCATTTGTAACCCCAGACAAGGAGCAAGCTGCCCTTGACGCCGGAGCTGACTTTGTTGGACTGGACGACATGGTAGCTAAAGTAAGCGACGGCTGGACTGATTTCGACGTTGTTGTGGCTATGCCGCAGACAATGGCCAAAGTTGGTCGTCTCGGTCGTGTTCTTGGCCCACGTGGTCTTATGCCTAACCCCAAGACGGGTACCGTAACGATGGACGTAGCCCAGGCTATCTCTGACGTGAAAGGTGGTAAGATTGCTTTCCGGGTGGACAAATTTGGTATCATCCACAGCAGCATCGGTCGGGTAGGCTTTACCCCCGAGCAGCTCCTTGACAACGCAAATGAACTTCTCGGTACCCTCGTACGGATGAAGCCTTCAAGTGCCAAAGGACAATACATGAAGTCTGTTACCGTAGCCTCTACCATGAGCCCAGGTATCAAGATCGATCCGAAAACCATTGCTTAACCGTCCCTCAAACTAACTTACCATGACTAAGACAGAAAAAGGCGCGGCAATTGAAGCGCTTAAGGAGCGTTTCGAGAACAATGAGTTCTTCTACATCGCTGATGCTTCAACCCTCTCCGCTGAGAAAACTACTGAGCTTCGTGGAATGCTTTTCGAGAAAGGCATCTCTATGCAGGTAGTAAAGAATACCCTGGCGCGTAAGGCGCTGGAGCAGTTCCCTG
This sequence comes from uncultured Lewinella sp., assembly GCA_964616365.1. Taxonomy (GTDB): domain Bacteria; phylum Bacteroidota; class Bacteroidia; order Chitinophagales; family Saprospiraceae; genus Neolewinella. The sequence goes on from CAZTTF010000239.1 coordinate 4,375, forward strand.
AAGAGAACAACTACGCTGCTGTATTCGATGCCCTCAAAGGCCCAACGGCGCTCATGTTCACTGAGGTTGCTAACGCTCCCGCAAAAGTGATCAAAGAGTTCCGTGGAGAAGACGGAGAACGTCCGATCCTGAAAGCAGCTTACATTGCAAGTGCTGTTTACACCGGTGACGAGCAGCTCGATGCTTTGAGCAAGCTCAAATCCCGCGAGGAACTCATCGGAGATGTACTTACACTTCTCCAGAGCCCAATGCAAAACCTGCTCAGCGGCCTCAACAGCGGCGGCAGCAAGATTGCTGGTATTCTCAAGACGCTCGAAGAGCGTGAGGCCTAGCCTCATCCCGTTAGTCTGTTAGTCCTTTAGTCTGACTGGCTTTAGGCATAGCCAAAGCTCCCAGACTGAAAGACTAACACACTAAAGACTAACACACACTAATTTTTTGGCTTCCCAGCTGATACGCGGTCTTATCGTACATCACTATTAAATACTTTTATATTATGGCAGACGTAAAATCAATTGCCGAATCACTCGTAGGACTTACCATTAAGGAAGTTTCCGAGCTCGTAACCATCATGAAAGAAGAATACGGCATCGAGCCTGCTGCTGCTGCTGTTGCAGTTGCTGGTGGCGGTGGCGGCGGCGAAGAAGCTGCAGCTGCTAAGACCGACTTCGACATCGTACTCGAATCTGCTGGTGGTAGCAAGCTTAAGGTTGTAAAAGAAGTTAAGACCCTTCTCGGTCTTGGCCTCAAAGAAGCCAAAGAGCTTGTTGACGGCGCTCCTACTACGATCAAGGAAGGCGTTGAGAAAGCCGAAGCTGATAGCATCAAGGAGGCTCTCGAAGCAGCTGGTGCTACGGTTGAGCTGAAGTAATTCAGTTCCCTGTTAAGAAATAGCTGGGGGCAAAACTCTCGGGTTTTGCCCCCTCTAGTTCTTCTTCTGAAAAGCAACCTTGCTTTTTGCGGCTTAGCGGACGATTTGTCTGGCTAAGCTATTTGCGTATAAAGAATTACGTACGAGACAAAACTTTTGATAGGGAATTTTGTCTTCTTTATTCGCACTCCCTATTCCCGCCCGGGCAAACGCGCCCGGCCCCCTGTAAATCACCCCGGATAATGGTCACCGCGGAAGGCTATCGACCGGGCACAATATAAAGGAAAACTGCTAATGACGTCAAACGGCCAGATCCTTAATGCTGAAGAGCAACGGGTAAGCTTCGGAAAGATTAAGCTAACGGAACTTTCTCCCGATCTACTTGAAATTCAATTAAAATCCTTCCAGGAGTTCTTCCAATTGGAGACAACTCCCGAAAATCGGGGACTGGAGGGTCTTTACCGGGTTTTCCAGGAGAACTTCCCTATCTCCGATACCCGGAACATCTTTAATCTCGAGTTCCTCGACTACTTCGTCGACCCTCCTCGTTACACCATTCCTGAGTGTATGCAGCGCGGATTGACCTACAGTGTTCCACTGAAGGCCAAACTGCGTTTGTCTTGTAACGATGAAGAGCACGTAGATTTCAAAACCATCGAACAGGATGTGTTCCTCGGGAACATTCCCTACATGACCCCAAAGGGTACTTTCGTGATCAACGGTGCGGAGCGTGTTATCGTCTCCCAGCTGCACCGTAGTCCGGGTGTATTCTTCGGTCAGAACTTCCACCCTAACGGCACAGCAATCTACTCTGCCCGGGTAATTCCTTTCAAAGGAGCCTGGATGGAGTTTGCTACGGATATCAATACCGTAATGTACGCGTACATTGACCGTAAGAAGAAGTTCCCGGTAACGACGCTGCTCCGTGCAATTGGCTACGACAGTGATAAGTCAATTCTTGACCTCTTCGGCCTCGCCGATGAAGTGCCAAACACCCGGGAAGCGCTCTCTGGCTCTATCGGCCGTAAGCTGGCTGCCCGTGTACTGCGTGCGTGGACGGAAGACTTCGTAGATGAAGATACCGGTGAGTTGGTTATCCTTGAGCGTAATGAGATTATTCTCGAGCGTGACACGGTACTGACTGAGGAGAATATCGAAGAAATTCTTGGTGCCGATGGCATCGAAAACGTTATCCTGCAGAAGGAAGACGTAGGAATGGACTACGGTATCATCTACAACACCCTGCAGAAGGATCCTTCCAGTTCTGAAATTGAAGCGGTACAGTACATCTACCGCCAACTTCGCGGCAGTGATCCACCAGACGAAGAAACGGCACGTGGTATCATCGACAAGCTCTTCTTTAGCGATAAGCGCTATAATCTCGGAGAGGTTGGTCGTTACAAGATTAACCGCAAGCTTAATGCAGGTACGGATGATGAAACACTCGTCCTCACCAAAGAAGACATCATCGCGATCGTTAAGTACCTCGTTGCGCTGATGAACCAGCGCGCAGAGATCGACGATATCGATCACCTGTCTAACCGTCGGGTACGTACGGTAGGAGAGCAGCTCTACGCTCAGTTCGGTGTAGGTCTCGCGCGGATGGCGCGTACCATCCGTGAACGGATGAATGTTCGGGACAATGAGGTCTTTACGCCAATCGATCTGATCAACGCCCGCACACTTTCAAGTGTCATCAACTCATTCTTCGGAACGAGCCAGTTGAGCCAGTTCCTCGACCAGACGAACCCACTTTCTGAAATTACGCATAAGCGGCGGATTTCAGCCCTCGGACCTGGCGGTCTGAGCCGGGAGCGTGCAGGCTTTGAGGTACGTGACGTTCACTACAGTCACTACGGACGCCTTTGTACCATTGAGACGCCGGAGGGACCTAACATTGGTCTGATCTCCACCCTCTGTGTACACGCCAAGGTAAACAAGATGGGCTTCCTCGAAACACCGTACCGCGCGGTAGAGGATAGCAAAGTGGTTATGGACGGTGACCCCATCTACCTCAGTGCAGAAGGCGAAGATTTCAAGAAGATCGCTCAGGCTAACTCTCCCATTGATGAGAAGGGTGCCTTTGTAAGTGACCGGGTTAAGGCACGTGATCACGGTGATTTCCCCGTACTAGAGCCACAGGAACTTGAATATATGGACGTTGCCCCTAACCAGATTGTAGGGGTATCTGCTTCGATGATTCCTTTCCTTGAGAACGACGATGCCAACCGTGCATTGATGGGCTCTAACATGCAGCGCCAGGCTGTGCCACTGCTTCGTCCTTCAAGTCCTATCGTAGGAACTGGACTCGAAGGCAAGGTGGCCCGCGATAGCCGGATGCTCATTAACGCTGAAGGTAACGGTGTCGTTGAGTACGTTGATGCCAACGAAATCATCGTACGGTACGAGCGGACCGATGAGGACCGCCTGGTATCTTTCGAAGATGATAAGGTAACCTACACCCTGACCAAATTCCTGCGTACTAACCAGGGAACCTGCGTTAACCTCAAGCCAATTGTTCGCCGCGGACAGCAGGTCAAGAAGGGGCAGATCCTTTGTGACGGGTACGCTACCGAAAAGGGAGAGCTGGCCCTTGGTCAAAACATGAAGGTGGCCTTCATGCCCTGGAAAGGATACAACTTTGAGGATGCGATTGTTATTTCAGAAAAAGTTGTTCGTGATGACATCTTTACGTCAA
>CAZTTF010000240.1:0-5547 GCA_964616365.1 uncultured Lewinella sp.
TTACACGTAGCCTTTTGGCTGATGTACGGCTCGTACTTTCTCTTTGCCATTAGCGTTGGCAGAAGGGGAGACCCTGACTGGGGAAGGATCATTCCTGACTTTAGCCTGTACATTTTGTTTTTGCTGGTCATCAGCTACTCGAATTACTTTTTCTTTTTACCACGTTTAATCAGAGACCGGAACTTTTCCCGGTACCTGATGACCTACGTACCCGTCTTTCTCACGCTGGTCTTCCTGCTTTTTAAGTGCCGGCAGTTCATCATTCTCACCCTAGGAGAAGGCACCAATACCTGGGTCTACTCCGCCCGCTTTGCCCTGAGTGTCTTCATGGCAGCCTTCTTCGTCTCTGCGTTCGTAGGCCTCCTGAAGTTTATTGAAGATTACTTCGAGCTGGCTAATCAGCAGCTCAACTCTGAATTGCGCTTTTTAAAAGCGCAGGTCAACCCCCATTTCCTGTTCAATACCTTGAATAACCTATACTATCTGGCAGTAAACCAGTCAGACCAGACACCCGAAGTGGTGGCGAAATTGAGTGGGATGATGCGGTATATGATCCACGAGAGTAATACGGAGACGGTACCACTCAGCAAGGAGGTCGCGTACATGGAAAATTACCTCGACTTGGAAAAGCTGCGCCTCAACGAGGCCGTGCCAATCGCCTTTGAGGTGCAGGGAGAAATATCCGGCGCTAGAATTACCCCGCTTATTCTGATTACCTTTTTAGAGAATGCTTTTAAGCACGGTATCAGTAATGCCCGGGAGGGGTCCTGGATTACTGTTCGCCTTAGTGTTAAAGGGCAGCACTTACACTATCAAGTGGCCAATAGTATAGTAGCGCAAGGCGAAAAGACCGTCCGGGAAGCATCAGGGATTGGCCTGGTAAGCGTCCGGCGCAGACTTGAGCTTAGTTACCCGGGAAAACACGAAATTTCCGTTTCCGAAGATGATGAGCGCTACCGCGTTGACCTTAAAATTGAATTATAATGAGCCTGAGCTGCCTAATTGTTGAGGATGAGCCAATGGCCAGAAAACTATTGACGCAATACGTTGAAAAAGTACCCGGACTGACGCTTTCCGCTGCGCTAGCCAGTCCGCTTGCTGCGCTAGATTACCTCAAGGAGCACCAGCCAGATATTCTGTTTCTTGATGTGCAGATGCCCGAAATAACGGGCATTGAGTTATTGAAAATACTTCAACGTAAGCCCATTGTGGTTCTAACTACAGCTTACTCTGAATACGCCATTGAAGGATACGAACTTGATGTAACCGACTACCTGCTTAAGCCAGTAACGTTCGATCGCTTTTTGAAGTGTGTGGAAAAGATTCGTACCAAGCTTAGCCCGGATGCGCTGCCAGCTAATGAGCCTGCAGCAGGACTGCCTGGCGGCCTCCGACCCGAAGACTATCTATTCGTGAAGGACGGCACGAAATCAGTGCGGATTGACCTTCAGGAGATTCGGTATATCGAAAGCCTCAAGGATTACGTCCGCATTAACCTGGCTGATCGGAGGATCACGACGCTACAGAGCATGAAGAAGCTGATGGCCCTTCTTCCTGCGGAAGCGTTTGTGCGGGTCCATCACTCCTATATCATCGGTTTTAACTGGGTTGAGGAAGTGTACCGCGATGAAGTATTGCTGGATGGAAAGAAGATTCCCGTCAGTGATACCTATCGGGCTGCCTTTAAGAAAATGGTAGAAGAAAAATCCCTCAAATAGGGTAGTGGCGGCCGCGGGTTCAGATCATTTTTTGAGTGATTGTCCTGACAATGCCCTTGCTTTTGAACCGGTTGTTATCTTCGTGGCATGAGAATTAACGTTCACCTGTTCATCGCTTTTTTGGCACTATCCCTTTGCACCAGCGCTCGCGCCCAGACCGTCTCGGATGATTTCTCGGACGGAGATCTGCTAAATCCGGAGTGGCAGGGAGATACTGACGATTTTATTGTCTCGGATGGCCGACTTCGTTTAATGGCAGATGAAGCTGGCAGCTCCCGAATTTTCCTTGAAGTGCCTGACCCGGTAAGTGCTCCCGGGCTAAGTCTCAGTTTCCTGGTAGATATGGATTTTGCCCCTTCGGCAAGCAATTTCACGGAAATTGAATTGCTCTCCTGTGATGGAGGAGATTGTTCCGTCGCTGGGAGTATTCGCCTTGGCGGCATTTCCGGCAGCGACGATCGCCTGGAGGTTTCGCTTACCGCCGGCGGAGAGACCCTTATCCTCAATGGGGCAACAGGTGCCCTTGGCAGTCAGCCGGCAATTGTCCGCTTTACCTTGAACCGCACTGGCGAGGCTTGGAGCCTGCAAACGGACTACAGCGGGGGGAACGATCTGCTGGAAGAAGCTTCTGGCAACCTCGCTAATTTCTCCTTCAACCGCTTCGAAATATTATGTGATTACACGGCCACCAGAGCGAACCGTTTTTCCTTCGATGATTTCATGTTCACAGCAGCGGCACCGGTTGATAACGATCCGCCCGCACTTATTGACGCTCAGGTGCTTTCTGCCACGGAGATCAGTCTTACTTTTTCCGAAGGACTAGAGGAAGCGACAGCCACTGACGTCAGTAACTATACCGTGTCGATGCCCGGGGTCAATATTGCGGGGGCTGCATTGGCGGGCAACGAGGTAACATTAACACTGGATGCACCTCTGATGCCAAATGAATCATTTACGGTCAACGTATTGAACGCTCGGGATATCGCTGGCAACCTCGTGGAGAACGAAATGGCTACGCTTACCTACTTTTTGCTGGTGGCTCCACGTGCTGATAATACGGTTTTGAATGAATTCCTTGCCGATCCGACTCCGGTTGTCGGATTGCCTAATGCCGAATACATTGAGCTTTTTAATCCCAGCGATACTGCTGTGGATGCTTCGCTTTTAAGTATTGCTAGTGGCGGTGGAGCAGTTCCGCTGCCGGCGGATGCGCTTATCCCGCCAGGAGGATATCTCGTCGTCACTAACAATGAGGCAGCTCCTGCACTGATGGCACAGGGAGTATTGGTGGCAGCTATAAATCTGCCATCGTTAACTAATTCCGGCGATGTTATCACCCTGCTCAGGGGAACAACGATACTCACCGAAATTATGTACACCGATAATTGGTACAATGACCCTGATCGCGAAGACGGGGGGTACAGCATTGAATATGTAGGAATGGGCGCGGACGCAGGATGCAGTGGTAGTTGGAAAGCCAGCGAAGATGCTTCTGGAGGAACGCCCGGCCGCGAAAATTCGGTACAGGGAAGGACCGTAGATAATACACCTCCAGGCGTTGTGGGTTTCAACGTTACGGAGACCACGGTAGAGGTAATTTTCAATGAGACCCTTGACCCGGATCAGATTACCGGACCGGGACTCTTTTCTATTGACAACAATGCCGCTATTACCGCAGTGGAAGTTTTAGGACCTGATCTGGTTCGTCTGACAGTAGCCCTGCAGCCGGGGGTGATTTATACCCTGAGTATTCTTCCCGATTTCAGTGACTGTTCCGGCAATTTCCCCACTGAAACACAACGCTATCAGCTAGCCATTCCTGCCAGCCCGGAGCCCGGTGACGTAGTTATTAATGAGCTGCTATTTAACCCTGCTTCTGGAGGGAGTGACTTCCTGGAACTGTATAACTGTTCGGACAAAGTTTTTCAAATTGAGGGCTGGATCCTGCAAAACACACTCTCTACCTCTCAATCCGGCGCTGAGCGGACGATTGAGGTAACCCGCCTTTTCTTGCCGGGCGAATACCTGACCTTAACGGCAGATCCCGATGATTTGCTTGCGCGCTATCTATCAGTAAATCCTGCTCTCCTCATTGACCAGGCCCTCCCCAGTTTGCCGGATGATGAAGGGAATATTACTGTTGTTGCCGGTGGAGTTATCCTGGATGCCTTTGATTATTCGGAAGCACTTCATTCTACCTTGATCGGTGATGAGGACGGGGTCTCTCTCGAACGCATTAGGCAGAAGTCAACTACTCAAGATGATAATAATTGGTTTTCAGCGGCCCAGGCTGAAAACTTTGCTACGCCGACCCGGGAAAACTCTCAGCAGCGTGATCAATTGCCGCCTTCAGGCGACCAGACTTTCTCTTTGGTCAGCCAGACATTTAGTCCAGATGGTGATTCCTTCGAGGATATCCTGGAATTGCAGTACACTACGGACCGCCCAGGATTTCTTGCCCGCATCAGAATCTTTGATGCGCAGGGCAGGCCTGTCCGCACCTTGCGTCAGGTGGAATTACTCGCAGGCAGTGGTACCATTCGCTGGGATGGTAGCAATGATGAAGGTCGCCGGGCACGTGCCGGCGCCTATGTTCTCTTTATTGAATTGTTTAATCCTGACGGGGAAGTAAGGGAGGAGCAGCTAACCGCCGTGTTAGCCGGTTTTCAGTAAGCACTGATGGCTTCGAGGTATTCATCAGGATAACCTGGATTGTCTTCAACCTCTGCCGTAAAACAGCGTTCTACGGCAGATCATATAACCCAATACATAAGATACCTCCACAGACTATGCGCATTGTCACTTATAACGTTAACGGAATCAGAGCCGCTCTAAAGAAGAACCTTGCTCAATGGGCAGCGGATACTGATATTGATGTCCTTTGCTTGCAAGAGACTAAAGCAGAGGCCGATCAGGTTGACATGAAGGCGTTGAAGGATGCGGGTTTTGTCCACGCTGCCTGGCATAGTTGTCGGCGAAAGAAAGGTTACAGTGGTGTTCTGACCCTGAGTAAAGTAGCCCCAGATTATATTCAGCAAGAAATAGGCATCGAAGCTTATGATGAGGAGGGGAGGATTGTACGGACCGATTTTGGTGACCTTACCATCTTTAACTGCTACTTCCCAAATGGGGGACAGGGAGAGGAACGGCAGAATTTCAAGTACCAATTCCTGGACGATTTTCTTGCCTACATCAAAGAGCTAAAGCAATCCCGACCTAACATCCTGGTGGTTGGAGACTACAACATAGCCCACGAGGAGATTGACATTCATGCGCCTAAACGCAACGTGAACACCAGTGGCTTTTTACGCCCTGAACGGGACTGGATGACCAAATGGTTCGCCGAGACCGGGCTTGTCGATACCTTCCGCCATTTACACCCAGAAACGGTGGCATACAGCTGGTGGAGTTACCGTGCGAATGCACGGAACAATAACAAAGGCTGGCGGATAGACTACATGAGCCTGAGCGAAGAAATGATTGACAAGGTCGTTTCAGTAGAGCACCGCAAAGACGATGTTCACTCTGACCACTGTGCGATTATTCTTACTCTTGCGGAATAGAAACAATCTTCAATTGTGTCTTACTGGTACCCTCTCGTTACGAGAGTGGTACCCTAAAGCGCGCGACTTTACCTTGTTTAGGTAGTCCAATGTTTTTACGTTTGCAGTCGATTAAAAACTTAGCCATGAGTCGCATTTTTCTTGACAACTCTGCTACTACACCGCTCGATCCGGAAGTACTTACTGCCATGACCGAAGTCATGGCTGAACATTATGGTAACCCCTCCAGCATTCATGCTGAAGGACGGAGAGCGCGTGCCCTCATC
>CAZTTF010000241.1:0-2503 GCA_964616365.1 uncultured Lewinella sp.
CGTAATCAGCGGTAAGAAGATACCCAGAGCCGCATAGAGGCCGGGACTAAACTTCTCAACCACCATTTCCACCAGCTGTACGGTGGAGGCAATTACCGCAATGAAGACGATGAAGCGGAGGAACTCCAGTTCAAAGCCCACCAGCAGGAACTCGTTGATCAGCCAGTTGATCGGCATCGTGATCCCCAGTACGAAGATTACAGCCAAGCCAAGACCAAAAGCAGTTGATAAGGACTTGGATACGGCCAGGAAGGAACACATACCCAGGAAGTAAGCCAGGATCATATTTTCAATGAAGGCTGACTTAATGAAGATATTTACGAAATCGCCCATGAGGGAGGAGTTAGAAGTTAGGAGCTAGGAGCTAGCTAGATGTTGGAGTACCAGGAGTTAGGATTTAGGAGCTAGAGGATGCTACAACATGCGGTAGCTTCTAGCTGCTAGTTCCTGATTCCTAGGATATATCTACCAGTTTAGGGTTCATTGCGCGCTGGATCCAGATGAATACTGCGATCACGAACATTGCCGCGACAGACATTACCATCAGGTTGTTGTTAGCGTACCAGCCGAAGAAATAGCTTCCCCAGTGAAAAGTTTCCCCAGTAGGATCTACTGTAGCTGTATCAATCAGGAATTCCGGACCTGCACCGATGATCTTGATGTCGATACCAGAACCTGCCAGCAGTGTTCCTTTGCCGAAGAGCTCACGGACAAAGGCTACTGCGATGAGCAGCAAACCATAGCCGAGGCCGTTACCAAGGCCATCCAGGAAGGAGCGCCATGGGTCATTAGCCATAGAGAAAGCTTCCAGACGCCCCATCACGATACAGTTCGTGATGATCAGTCCGATGTAAACCGACAGCTGCTTGTATACCGGGTAGCTGAAAGCCTTCAGGGTTTCGTTTACCAATGTCACCATCGTTGCGATGATAACCAGTTGTACGATAAGACGTACCGCCTTAGGGATGGCGTTACGCAGTAGTGAAGTAAAGAGGCTGGAAAAGGCACACACAAAAACTACCGCAATAGACATTACGATAGATGGGTATACCAAAGAGGTTACGGCCAGTGCAGAACAAACACCAAGTACCTGAATGGTAATCGGGTTGTTGTCCAATAGTGGGTCGGTAAGCAATAACCGCTCCTTTTTGCCGAAGACTTCCTGCTTCTTGGCGACTTTAGTGTCAGTAGCTGCCATATTTATATATTTTCCTGACCGGGGTCAGTGCTGGGGTTTTATTTGAGGTTCATGCTGGTTGAGCCATTAGCGGCTTCTTCCATGTAGGGTTCGTAGATCTTCAAGCCGTTGTAGAGCATCTCGGTTACGCCGTCAGCAGTAACAGTAGCTCCGCTAAGGCCGTCTACTTCGTGTTCCTTGTCGATCGCACCGCCCTTACGGACGTACACAGATACGTACTCGTCGCCTTTGTAGATTTTCTTACCCACAAACTGGGCTTTCCAACCTGCGTTATCCTTGATTTCTGCACCGAGGCCGGGAGTCTCGCCAGCGTGGTCAAAAGATACACCGGCAACGGTATTCATGTCGCTTTCCAGCGCGATGTTGCCCCAGATTGCATCCCACAGCCCGCTACCGCGAACACTGAAGATGTAGTAAGACTGATTATCGAAATTCACTTCGTACACAGGGTACATCCGATCATCCACAGGCTTTTTGCGCTCAGCAGCCATATCGAGTTGAATGGCTTCCATTTCCATACCGTCCATTGGCTCACCCTCGGAGTTAACGATGGTTTGCTCAACCTGGTCCTTGAAAATGTCCAGTACCATCTGGTCGGTCATGTCATCCACATTCTGACCAGCTTCGGCCAGTGGAGTGCGGATGGCTTCCAGCACCTGACGCTTGTTAAAAATGTCTTCGTTGATCTTAGCCATTGGGCCGAGAACAACAATGATACCGGCCAGTAGGGTTGCTACCACTACGGTCATGATTACGGCGAAAGTATAAATGTACTTGGTACTCATGATGGTTGTTTGTTGGTTGTTGTTGGGCGCGGACGCGGGTGCAAAGGAAGGATTTAAAGTGCCGTGAAAACCAGGAGGCTTAACTACCAGCCGATTTATTGCTCTTAAGAAAACATCCGTGGCACCTGCGGCCGCGCAAAAGAAACGTTGTGCTTCCCCCCATCGGGTGTCGCAGCAGCGTCAAAACCGCTTAAACAGCGGCAGATTCTTCGTTAAAGACGTCTACGTTACCGCGACGCGTAATCAACTCTTCACGCTGCTTAGCCATGGCTGCCGTGCGCTTTGCCCGACGCTTGATGTTGGCATCGTAAACGTAGTGGTCGATTAGCGGAGCGAAAGTGTTCAATAGAAGGATTGACAGCACCCAGCCCTCGGGGTAAGCCGGGTTCATCACGCGGATGATCAGGCCGATAAAGGCGATCAGGAAACCGTAGATCCACTTACCCGTTGGCGTATCTGCACTGGAAACCGGATCGGTTGCCATGAACGTAATCGCAAACAGGAAGCTACCCATGATCAT
>CAZTTF010000242.1:0-3269 GCA_964616365.1 uncultured Lewinella sp.
AACTTCATAACGTTAACATTTAACGATAATGAGTTTTTACCAGAAAGCGAAGTTGATTCAATCCTAGACTATAAGCAAAGAGGATTCTATAAACCTAATTTAGAATTCGGCTTATTATTCAAGGAAGAGAATATCAAAAACAAGTATTGGGCTAATAAGTGGAAGGTTTACGGACTTGGAATGGTCGGAAGTCTTGAGGGGGCTGTTTATACTAATTGGTCTATAATACCATCAATTCCAACAGATGCACGTTTAATCGGTTACGGGTTAGATTGGGGTTTTGAGGGTGATCCGTTAGCCATGATAGCACTATACAAGTACAACGGAACTTTGATAGTCGATGAGTTAATATACAAGCATAAGTTAGGGAATAACGCTTTGATTGAAGAAATGAAGCGTATAGGTGTTAGAACAAATATTCAAATAATTGCGGATAGTTCAGAGCCTAAAAGTATAAGCGATGTTTGTTTAGGGGGGTTTCATTGTAGGAAATGTAAGAAGGTTGAAGGCCATAAAGAATACGCTATTAAAAAAATGAATTCTTTTGATACTTGGTATGTCACAGATCGTAGCGTAAATGTTCAAAGTGAACTTACAAAGTACCTTTACGGAAAAGACAAGTCGGGTAACAGTACGGGAAAACCGAAAGACGGAAATGACCATGCTATGGATGCACTGGTATATGTGGTGAATGAAATACTTAACATTACAAACTCAACCCAGGCAGGATCTTTCAAGCGGCCAAAGCAAAGGCGCAAGGGGGGAATGGACATTAAAAAAATGTTGTAACCTTTTTAAACCAGTTTCGTAAAATAGCTTATGAGTAAGTCAGGATATAAAGGAGTTTACAGACATTCGAGCGGTTCGAGTTTTGTAGCAAGGATAAGGGTAAACGGAAAAGACGTTTACTTAGGATCTAAACCAACGGCAAAGCAAGCGCATGAACTTTACAAGGTAGCGCGGGCAGCACATGAAAGCAAGCAAGGGAGGCACAACAGCCCAAAACCAAAAAGGAAATGAAAGCAAAAGCTAAAACATTGCAAGGTAAATGGGTTGAAGGGTATTATCTTAGGTTTAACGACTTTGAGATAATTACACCACATAGCGATCAAGGTTTTTTAGAGATAGACCCTAAAACCCTATGCCAACAAGTAAGAGGTACAGAGTTCTTTGAGGGTGATGTTGTTACGATCAAAGGAGAATCTAATCAAGACGAAGAATGGTTTCTTGTATATGAGCAATATCAATGGTGGTTACAGCTTTTAATAGGTGATGAATCGGATTCAATAGAATTAACATACGACTACACTAAAGATTGGCAACCAACAGGAACGAATATCCATGACTGAGATACCATTTACTAGAGATTGCAACTGTTGGCTAAATGTAGGCAGATGCAAGTGCGAACATGATAAAAATTAGAATAGCCGATATTGATTACCAAGTTATGAATGAGTGGAAGGATTTAACCCCTTCCATTTTGCATTCCATAAAATCAATGAAGCCTATTGACTTAATACCTATACTATCAGACATTCCCAAGGAAGTAATACAAAGGCTGTCAGATCAATCATTACTATCTATCTATCAGATAGTATCCTTCATTGAGGAAAGTCCACCAGGACCAACAATAAATAAGCCTATTGATGTAGCATCCGAGTCATGGAAGAAACTAGAACTAGCAAAAGAAGCTTTAAAAACTCAATCACCTCCATTTCTTGCGGTTGAGATATCAGGCATTTACTTTGGTGAGGAGGTTTTAAATTGGCCTATCAATTTAGTTTATGGTCAAACCTACCAAATATTAGAGTCATTAAACGTATTTTTAAACCGATATAAGGAACTTTCAGATTCAGAACCGTATGATGACGATCAGTTAGAGGCTGGCGTAAAAGGGTTAGAGACCTTTGGAGTAGGCGCGATAAGATATTCACTTGCCAAAGGAGATCCGACAAAGTACGATAGAATCGAATCAATGAAAGCCGAAGATGTTTACTTTACTTTGCTTTATGAAAAAGGAGTGAACGAATATCAAAAGAGGTTAAAAGGGATATACGATAGGCAAAATGGCATCGATTCACGAGAGGATAGTAACGGTAATACGTGACACGGCAACAACAGTAAACCCATCAGGGCGGTTTATCTATGGCCGCGAGTTATTTAGTTCTTTCGATTACGGCAACAACAGCACACCTAATTCAGAAGATCCGAACACATTAATCAGCTTGCTACCATTTACTATTACCAAGAATACTAACGCGGACACGGTTTTTGATTCAGCTAGTTTATTAATGGTGTTTAGCCGTTCGGCTGATGTAGTAGATGACCCTACAAGAGAAGAGGCTATAATTAATGAAATGGCTGCGGTTGCTGAAACCGTCATTAACCTGTTAGAATTTTCTTCTAAGCCTATTACATTCACTATTGGCAACGTTCAGTTAGAACCTAACTACCATCATTGGATGGGAACTAATACGGGTTACATTGCAAGTTTCACTATTAACATGAAGCAGGAATGTGAATTGCCGAGTATTCAAGGGTTACAGAATAATTTACAATCACTATTACAATCATAGACATGGCAGATAGAATAACATTTGATGACAAAGCCGACCTAATAACCACAACAGCCGCAAGGATAAACAAGTCAACGGCTGCGGATTGGAACGATGTAAAAGCCGTAGTAAATTCCCATGCTACTGACATTGAAAATATTAACGGGGGAACTCCTGCGTGGAGCGGTTGGGCTTCTTATGTTGACACTCAATACCCAGACGATCAAAACGTATTTACTTTGGCCGCTGACACGGATACTATTTTTCCTAACAATTCAGGGGCAGTTGTAGATTCTCAAAAACCTACTGACATTACTAGCTTTGTCACAATTGTAGATTTAGGGGCATATAGTCATTCTAAAATCAATGGAAGGAATGGAGACGGAATAGATATCATGCTTTATTTTAAGGCTGTTCCAAGTGCACAAAACCAATGGTTAGATATTTGGATTGATATCGGCGGTTCTGTTGGTGAACTATACCGTCAAACATTCGCGTTCCCGAGGGGGTCCGGAGTTGAAAGAGGTATCCTATACGCATTACCGAGCGCGTATACGTTGGGAACATGGGAGGCGAACGGAGGCACTATTTACGTTAGATCAAACGCTTCAACGTCTATTTATAAGCCTAACTTGAATGTAGACAGAACGCACAAAGCAAGATAATGCTATCGACTGATATCATAGTGCGTAACTTTGCCGAGCAAGTAATTGC
>CAZTTF010000243.1:0-14453 GCA_964616365.1 uncultured Lewinella sp.
GGACAGAAATACTTTTCGTTTGTAAGTATTCACCTGCTTCAGTGAGTCGGAGTATATCGCCCGCTTCAGCTGATTGGATAGCCTCGAAAAGCGTATTTGTGCCGGCGGCAACATCTATTATTTTTCCGCCACCGAAGAAGGGTTCGTTTTCGGTACGCGGATACCAGGCTGCGCCAGTATTTTCTGGTGTTGCCATAAATTCGATGCCAGCACGGATGCTGTCTGAGGCTGGCGTTCCGAGGGGCAATAGTACACCATTGCCCGCGTCTTCTAAGGTCACCTCCTGGCTAACAAAACCTTTAGATTGGAAAGGCTCTAGCCCTGTATTGACCAGGTTGTTAGCAAAGGTGATCCCGCTTACGTCGTCAAATGCTTTAAAGATTTCGCCGCCCTGCTCTCGGTAGAACACGTTGTCGGCCATCGTGGTGCTTTGTGGGGTGGCACTTCGTTCAGCGTCGCTGCCTACGGCAAGTTGCACATTTGCACAGTTGACAAGCACATTGCGTTCGATGTCTGTTTCCGTAACCTGGACGTAGCGGTTCAGCGGAGAGTTTGGTACGCCGTTCATTACCGTCAGTGCGCTGCGAAAGCGATAGCCCATTAACCCGTTAAGGTAGTTGTTACTGACATTGTGCTTGGCGTTGATCACCCTGATTCCCCCCGTATGACTTAGTCCAGAACCGAAGAAGAAATTATTCTTGATCGTTACTTCGTCCCCGTGCCGGATCGTGAGCGTTCCCCGGCTATCCTTGAAAGTATTGTAACGGAAGATGTTCTGCCCGGATTTATTTGAGATGATTTCTACTTCCCCGTTGCAACGGTCGAAGTAGTTGGACTCTACCAGCGTGTTAGAATTGTACATGCAGTAGTGACTGGTACCAATCCGTAGGGTCTCCCCGCCGTTGGAGCCCAGAGTTGCACGGTAACCGAAGAAGTTATGATCGATACGGTGAAAGTTCTCACGGCTTTCTTCAGTATCCAAACGGACGGCAAGTAGCACACCCTGGTTTCTTTTTCCAGTTAATTCATTGTGGTCTACTCGGTTATACTTCCCATAAAGAGATATCCAGTAGTCGCTCTCAAATCTCTCTGATGGGTTATAATTGTCAATAACACACTCTGTTACACGGCAGTGGTTACACAGTTCATCTTTTGCAGTTCGAAATGCTATTACGGAGCCTGTGGGAGTATGTCCGTTACGGAACACGAGCCCTTTAACATGAAGGTATTCACCTGAAATACTTAGGTTAGATAGACCTTCAAAGAATACTTTTCCGGGAGTCTCTGCAACTAGTTTTATTGGTTGTTCAGCTGTTCCATGACCAGTAAATACCAGTTCTTGATCGGTGTAAGTTCCGTTCGCAATCGTTATCACGTCTCCTGGAGCAGCTGTTTTCAGCGCTTCTGTCAAATCTTCGGCACTGGTGACGTTTTTAAACGAAGTAGCCTCGTTACTGCAGCTTACCAGGAAGAGGCTGAGCAGTAATATCGGCCCGCAAAACTGCGGCAACGGTGAAAAGTGGAAGATTTTTTGCATGATTGGTGGTAGGTAAATATCCGGACGGTATCTTATGGAGAACACCGGCCGGATTTCATAAAGTAGTAGTCGCTTATATATTCAAGACCAAAGTTGAAGTTCTTGTGGAGAAAGGTGATTCAGGGCAAGACATCACCTGGTGAACGATAGGTCGTTCACTCCCCCTCAGAGAAAAGATTTGGCAATTTTAAATTTGTCTGAACCTAGGTAAAGCGCTTGCTAAGCGGCCATACTAAGGATAGTTACAGGTGAGATTCGGCGCTGTATGAGTACCTTATTTTTGCTTTAGTGTTTTGCTGAATTCTGTAACGTCATTTAAGTGTAGGCGCATGGCCTCACCAACTTTAGTGACGTCTTGTTGCTGGATGTACTGTAAGATGTTCTTATGTTGCTCAAGTGTTTTGAGGTCCGCGTTAGTATCACAAACACTATACTTTCGGTAGCTACTCACAATATCTGGTGTAATAATGAGCATGAGTGACTTCAAGACATCGTTTCGCCCGGCTTCTGCAATTTTGAGGTGGAATAGTAAATCTTCCTCTATGGCGGATTCTCTGGCTAGAATTTTTGCTTCATACGCTTTTAACGCCTCACTGATCGCTATAATGTCTTCTGGTGTTCTGCGTTCGGCGGCTAGCTCGGCCGCACGTACCTCTAAGGTGACACGGGTTTCGACTAAGGCGGCAAAATCGTGTTCTTCTACCTTAAGAACATCCGTGATGAGGCCTTCGAGTGCGACGATGCCCATACCTGCGACAACAGTTCCGCTCTGCGGCATAGTTTTAAGGATACCGTAAAACTCCAATTTTTGCAGCGCGTCCCTTACGGGACCGCGACTTACACCAAATCGCTCCGCCAGTTTACGTTCAGCGGGTAGCCGATCACCCGGAGAAAGTTGTCCTGTTGAAATCAAATGCCTAATCTGGCGTATGATTTTATCGACTGGACTCTCCATTTTTATTTCCTGAAAGTTGTCTAGCATATTGGAAATGTACTTCTTAAGATGTGCCAAATATAGGGATAGGTAATTGGTTGACCAAATTTGGTCAACCAATCTGTGTATTTATTTCTGTAACCAAGCTGAAATTCCATATTGATACACTTTGCATTCGAGCCTGGTTTTTCTGACAACACCATCTTGAGCTTCATGGGCGTTAATTAGCAAATCTAAACCGGAGAGGATTACTGACAGAGCCGCAGCTCAATGGCTGTAATGTATAACGTCTTTAGTAATCACTTTCTTAATCACCAAGTCCAAGAGAAGTCTGAAGCTAAATCTACCTTTTTCTCCTTGTGGTTAGTTCTGATAACCACATGGAGCCTACCTTTTCCTAGTTGTCAGAACTTGACGCAGTTAGTACTGGAGTTCCTAGCCGTAGCTTAGAATGCTGCATCGTAACATGACTTAAGCATAAAATGTCTGGTCTGCCACCTTATTTAATAGGGGCCGATAATTGATGCTATTTGCGCCTGATATATTGCCCATGATCCTTGTGTTTAGCTCTAATGAATATGAATGTTATAGGGGAAGACTATGATAAAGTCTTCGCTTTAGATTAGCTAAAAGGTTGTTTACAACATTTGTAGCTGAGCTACTAAGAGAGATAAAAGAAAATTGGTTGACCATAAATTTGGTTAACCAATCTTTGCAACATACTTTTGTTTCGCAATTCGTAGGCTCTACGAAATTTGACAACCGATCATGTTTTAAACAAGGAAAATTACCAATCATGAACTTACTAAGTAAGAATTACTTTCTTCTAACTGCGGTTTTTCTGTCGCTAGCCTTGGTCTCCTCTTGTGGGGGAGACGACGACGACCCCGTAGTACCTACTCCTGATCCTTCAACCGTAGTTGCCAGCTTCTCCTCGCAGGTTGATGCTGATAACTCATTGACCTACAACTTTACCAACAGCTCTGTAGTAAACGGAATAACGGATCGAACTTTCGTCTCTTCTTGGCAATTTGGTGATGATGGTATTTCATCTGAAGAGAACCCTTCTCATACTTTCTCTGAAGAAGGCACTTACACCGTAACACTGACGGTGACAGCAACCGATGGCGTTTCAGCGATGACGACTGAGGTAATTGAGGTCACTGCGCCGCGCAATCGCTACGCGGTGATTACCGACACCGCTGACGATGATACGGGAGAACTAAGATGGCAGGCTATGGATTCCATCGGAAGTGGTAGGCTCACCTTTATGTACCGAGTAGCGGCAGGTCCGGGTATGGATATCCAAGATGGTTTCGTGAATGTCTCTGGTATCTCTACGACTGGTGATTTCGCGATCATGGAAGTACGTTTCAAGGACAATGCTCCTCACGAATTTCGTGAAGGTGCTTCAGATGCAACTATTGCAGCGGCAACCTTCCCTGAGGGAATGCCTGACGTCTGGGTACCAATTGAGATTAGTTGGAATTCTGATGGAGTCAGCACACCGACTTACAGTCTTTCGATTGATGGTCAAACGATTATTACAGATGCTGTAAGTACTACTAACGGTGGAGCTGGCGATGTAGATGGCCACCTGGAAGCTACAAAAGATGGTGCTTACAACTTCCAGTGGAAGTATGCTGGTAACTCTGCCGTAAGTGATGGCATGTTCCACATAGACGATATCGTAATTTATTCTTCCGATTCAGGTACAGAAACAGTAGTTTTCGAAGACGATTTCCAGGGAAGAACAGTTGGAGACAATTTGGATTCTGAAGTGAACGAATCATCTCCTTACCACCCAAATAGTGCAGACGCTACCGTAGGGGAAGATCAGTAATCAATACTGTCTTAATGAGATAGTTAAGATGGTACTTAAGATTTCTACATTTAGAAAGCGGAGTACCTATTTAAGGTGCTCCGCTTTCTTTTACGATAAACCTCATTTTCTCCGCTTTTGTAAATGAGCACCACCTTTTTTAAAATAAAGATTCATGCAAAATTTTAACACAAATTATTCTGTCTCCACAAAGATGGTGATGTGGTTGTCTGTTCTATTCTTTTGCCTTGGTCCCTTCAGCGCTTTTGCGCAGACTGCTATTACCGGTAAAGTTGTGGATGAGACAGGAGAAGCTCTAATCGGGGTTACTGTTAGTATCCAAGGAACAACAACTGGAACGGTGACTGATTTTGAAGGTACTTTCAACTTGAACGTAGCCCCTGATGCGATGCTTAGGTTTTCGTATACAGGTTACGAATCACAGGTTGTTCCAGTGAATGGCCAGACTAACTTCAACATTACCATGGAGGTTAATGCAGAGTTGTTAGATGAAATTGTGGTGGTCGGCTATGGAAGTGTCAAAAAGAGCGACGTTACTGGTAGTGTATCCTCCGTAGGCGCCGAAGAAATTCAGGCTTTTCCGGTGCTTAACGCTGGTCAGGCCCTTCAGGGGCGTGCTGCCGGGGTAGTTGTCCAGACACAGAACGGCGGAGAGCCCGGTGCGGATATTTCCATTCGCGTGCGGGGTAATTCCTCGCTTAACGCAAGCAGCGACCCACTGGTTGTTGTGGACGGATTCGTGGGCGCGTCGTTCCCACAGCAGAACGACATTGCCTCGATTGAAATCCTGAAAGATGCCTCTGCCACCGCTATTTACGGTTCGCGGGGGTCCGGAGGTGTTATCCTGGTCACTACCAAGAAGGGTAAGTCGGGCAAAGCGACCGTCGAATTAAACTCTACGTTTGCTTCTCAAGAAACAACCAACCGCTTAGACTTGCTGGATGCTAACGGATTTGCTCAGTATCAGAACATGATTCGTACCAATGCCGGAGATACGCCCTATTCTCAGGGATTAGAAAACACGGATTGGCAAGACGAAATTTACCGAGCCGGTTACACCCAAAACCAGCAGGTGTCCGTTTCCGGTGGTAGTGACAACGTGAACTACTACTTTTCCGGCACTTATTTCGGCCAGGAAGGAATTATCATTAATTCTGATTTTAACAAGCTACAATTCCTTGCGAACGTAGACGCAAAGATCGGTTCGAGGCTGAAAGTCGGGATCAACAGCGTTTCGAGCAGAAGCACCCAAAATGGTGTTTCGACCCAATCAACCGGAAGCGATAACATCGGATCTGTGAACGGAGGTGGAGACGACGTCGTCTCGCTCGCTTTTCGCTTTGCACCCGATGTAGGCCGGTTCGGTGCCGACGGAAACTTCTCTCAGAACACCGTAGGCGATGACATCGAGAATCCGTGGGCCGTGGCTACCCAAATCACGAACCAAACGAAAACGGATAATTCAAGAACCAACGTTTACGCAGACTTTGAGCTCATCAACGGCTTGAACTTCAAGACTACACTGGGCTACCGGACTCAAAACAGCACCGAGGGCTACTTTAAGCCACAAACATTCGTTCTCTCTGCTGGCGGCGGGTTCCTGGAATCTGTAAAAAGAACCAACTTCCTCAACGAGAATTACCTGACTTACACGACTGCTATCGGGAACGGTAACTTAACGGCAACCGCCGGCCATTCCTACCAGATAAGAACAACGGAAGGGCTCGAAGCGGGTGCGCGAGGACTGCTAACCGACGCTTTCTCCTTTTACAACCTCGAGGCAGGTCTTATCGACCAGCGCACCGTCGATTCTCGTTTCTCGGAATCGGAAATCGAATCGTTCTTCGGTCGTATAAACTTCGAGTGGAACGATAAGTACCTCCTTACAGCGACCGTTCGCAGAGATGGTGCTTCAAACTTTGCGGCAAACAATAAGTATGCCACTTTCCCATCCGTAGCGGTTGGGTGGAAAGTTTCAAGAGAGCGATTCCTGGTTGATAATTCACTGATTTCTAACCTTAAATTACGCGCAAGCTATGGTTTGACGGGTAACCAGGCCATCGGGCCTTACCAGTCGCTCTCCATTTACCGTGTTCAGGCACCAAACATAGTGGGAGGGGCTTTTGCTGTCGATCTGGCCCGTGAAGCCAATCCGGATCTGAAATGGGAGACTTCGTACCAGACCAACGTAGGGGTAGACTTCGGTTTCTTCGAGGACAGAATCACCTTCAGTGCAGACTACTACAATATCGACACGGAAGACCTGCTGGCGGTAGACCGGGCTTCTAACTTTTACCTGGGAACGTCTGATCTGGATGTACTCAGAAACGTCGGTTCTATCAACAATCGTGGTATTGAACTGTCTTTGACTTCAACCAACATCAGAAAGCCTGATTTCAAGTGGAGCTCTAACCTTAATTTTGCCCGTAACAGAAATGAAATTATCGAACTGTCCGGAGGAAACGAGATTCTTGGTAGCGGAGCTCCCGGGTATTTCGCGGGTGGCAACACTTACATCCTGCGCGAAGGAGAGGCACTCGGTCTTTTCTGGGGCCTGGATTACCGGGGAGTATACCAGGGAGGCGATATCCCCGCAGGGACAGCCTTACAGAACGTGTCTCTCGATGGTAATGGTAACCCGATTCCAGGAGAGCCATTATTTGCTGAAGTAGCGGACGAAGAAGGTAACTTCGACGGTGTGATTACTGACGATGACCGTCAGATCATCGGTGACCCGAACCCAGACTTTACTTTCGGTTTTACCAACACCTTCACTTACAAAAGCTTTGATCTCAACATCTTCTTTCAGGGAGCCGTCGGTGGAGACATCTATAACCTGACGGCCGTACAGTTGTACAATGGTGACAGTAACGGCTTAACCGATGTCTTGAATTCCTGGACGCCGACTAATACCGATACCGATATTCCCCGGGCGGCAATTCGTGGAAGAGAACGCTCTTCCCGCTTCGTTGAAGACGGAAGCTACATCAGGCTCAAAAACGTGGCACTGGGCTACAACCTGCCTAACAGCCTGTTAGATAAAGTTGGAATCGGTTCCGCAAGAGTTTCCTTCAGCGCTCAGAACCTCCTAACCTTTACGGATTACTCGGGCTTGGACCCTGAGGTAAGTTACTTCGGTAGTGGTGGTGAAAGCAGCGGAGATGCTAACGTAATCCAGGGTCACGACTTTGGTAATTACCCCAACCTGAGATCCCTCACCGTCGCCCTCAATCTAAGATTCTAGGAAAATTTTCAAGGGTGTACATCGTTAACTGCGGTATGCACCCTTGAAAAAAGTTCTGGATTTATAAAATCTATTGAAATGAAAAAGTATAACTATCTCTTGGCCCTGGTACTGGGTCTGTTTATTGTTTCGTGTTCAGATCTGGAAGAAGATGCAATCAGCCAGCTGGAGCCAAGTGAGCGCGTTGTTGACCTGGCTACGGTAGAAACCACGGTTGCCGGTGCCTACGGTAACTTAGCAGCCAGGGCATTTTTATCCAGAGGGCTGGGCCTGGCGGTCATGTTGCGGTCTGATATGGTCGCCATCGGTAACCCTACAACTGCGGCGGAAAGAATCGAACACGATATCTTCACTACGTCAGCAACCAATCCGTTGATTCTCAATGTCTCCAATCCCGAAAGAAGCTTCTGGCCCCGACTCTACCAGATCGTCCGCGGTGCAAATGAAACCATCCGGGAGGTGGCTGTTCTCGAAGGGCAGAGCGATGCCGTCAGGAATGAACTGGAAGCAAGGGCACGCTTCATTCGGGCCTACGCTTACTACCACCTGGTCCGGCTCTTTGGCGACGTTCCCTACCTGGACGAGAACACGCTGACCATCGAAGCGTCGGTTATGGAGAGAACATCCGTAGAGACCATCTACGCGAACATTATCGCAGATTTCGAATACGCCAAGGAGTGGCTACCGGATTCTCGATCTAATCGGGCGCTCCCCGGCAAAGCTGCTGCGAGTGCTTTCCTGGCCAGCGTTTACCTTACCAGAGCAGAATACCAAGCAGCTTACGATGAAGCTACTGAGATCATCGACAACGCAGGAAGGTATGACC
This sequence comes from uncultured Lewinella sp., assembly GCA_964616365.1. Lineage (GTDB taxonomy): Bacteria > Bacteroidota > Bacteroidia > Chitinophagales > Saprospiraceae > Neolewinella. The sequence continues at coordinate 8,385 of CAZTTF010000243.1, forward strand.
TGGCCCTGGAACCAGATTTTCAAAACCTCTTCGATGCAGCGCTTACGAATGATTCTAAGGAGCCGATATTCGTGATTGACTTCGTTGCGACGAATATCAACGACGAGTCCAGGGATTACCTGGCGGCCTTTACCGGTTTCTACGGACAGGGAACCTACTACCCCTCTGGAGGGTGGTCCGTTATGGTGCCGAGCCTGGCGGTCTACAATACCTGGGAGGACGGAGACTATCGTAAGGAAGTCAGCCTGGATGACGAAGCACTCGATAATATGGGTAACTTAATTCCGTTCACCAATTTCTCCAGCCTAGATGGTCGTAACGCGAATCGCCCCCACATCTCTAAGTACACCTTTATGGCCGGCTCCCTGCCGCAAGCAAACACCAGCGGAAGAGACTCTGACTCGAACTACCAGCTCATGCGGTACGCCGAGGTTTTATTGATTGCTGCTGAAGCAGCGGCTGAGCTTGGCCGGACCTCCGAGGCAGATCAGTACATCAATATGCTCAGAGAAAGAGCCAGAAACGGTGACGGAACAAGCCCGCCCAGCGCCGTACCGGCTGATATCTCGGGAGCAACCGTTGAGGATGTACTCGAAGAAAGAAGACTGGAACTCGCCTTTGAGCACAAAAGATGGTATGACATCGTCAGAAGGAGACTGGGTGATGAAGTATTCGGACCAAACGGTCTGGAAGCCGAATTGCCAACGCGTAACTTCGATCCTTCGCGGGACTACCTGCTGCCGATCCCTCCGCTTGAAATTACGAATAACCCAAATCTGACCCAGAATCCTGGATACTAGAATTTGGTTAATTCCTCGCAAAAGAGTCTTTCGTCCAAACGGACGGAAGACTCTTTTTTTATCGCTTAAACGACAATTTATTACCGCCTATGGACAAATAGGGGAGTGATGTTTTATATCTTGCAGTTGGTTGACCAATTCGTGGTTGACCAGTCTGCTGGACAAAAGTGACCCCGGGTTGCGTAGTATAATTAGCTACGTAATGGTTTGATTGTCAATTTTTTAATCATGCCATCGTTGTCCGCTTAGCGTTTATCCAAAAAGTTCGATTATGAAAACTATCCGTCAGTTTATGTGGCTAAGAATGTTTCAGGTTACCAAAGCCTTCTCCCAGGTTAAATGGGTACTGCTGTTGGTAGGCATCCTGTCAACGGGGCTTGTGCGTGCACAGGATTTAGATCCCAACCTTCCGCCAAGCGGTAATTTTGACCTTTCGTACTGGAAGCTTACCCGCCCGAACCAACAGGAACTAGATGAAGATGCCCTCACAAGTGGAACCGAAATACCAGGTGAGTTCTACACTGACCCAGTTACTGGTGCTATGGTGTTTTGGTGCCCCAACGATGGTCGGACTGGCGGAAGTTCATACCCCCGAAATGAGCTTAGAGAGATGATTCGTCGGGGAGACAGTAGCATTGGAACTCAGGGTATCAATAAGAATAATTGGGTCTTTTCTTCCTCAACAATGGCTAATCAAGAAGCCGCTGGGGGAGTGGACGGTGTCATGACAGCAACCTTAGCAGTAGATCACGTTTCGGAAACTTCTGATGCGAGTTTCAAGGTAGGCCGGACAATTGTCGGACAAATACACGCCTCTGATGACGAGCCTTGTAGATTATACTACCGAAAATTGCCTGATAACACTAAGGGCTCCATCTACTTTGCACACGAACCGACTACCGGTCCCGAACAGTGGTACGAGATGATTGGTAGCAGAAACGATGGCGCCCCCGATCCGGAAGATGGAATTGCCCTAGGTGAAAAATTTAGCTACGAGATCAAAGTCGTTGGCAATTTATTAACCGTAACTATTATGCGGGAAGGTAAGGATGATGTTGTTCAAGAAGTTGATATGACGGATAGTGGTTTTGCTGATGACTGGATGTATTTCAAAGCTGGAAACTATAACCAGAACAATGCAGGAGACCCGGGCGAATATGCCCAAGTATCCTTCTTCGCCTTAGATGTTACTCACTCGTCTCCTGTTCCTCCGACGGCCTATATTTTCCCCTCTGATATACCACGCTTCCAACCCTTTCTAGCGGAATGTAAGCTGCAGGCGCCTACCAGTTCCACACTACGCGACCAGGACGCCCTTAATAGTGGGTATGCCCACCCAGACTGGTTCTACGTGGTCGACGGTGATAAAATACGGTTCAATCAAACTGGGGACAGCCGCCGAACGGAGCTACGTTACGAAGCGAACTGGGACCTTACCCAGGCCAACCGGTCCCTACACGGAAGAATCGACATCGTGGAGAAGACCTGTGACCAGGTAACGGTGATGCAAATTCACGACGATGCCAACGCCGGCGACGGACCCAACAAGCCACTGCTACGGATTTACAAACACGACGGACGAATACCCACCAACCACATCTGGGCGGCGATCAAAACCGATGAGGGAGGAGCTAACACGACCCATGTCGACCTGGGCGAAGACCCCGGTGGGTACTTCAACTGCGACATACGGTTGGTAGACGGTAGAATGATCATTGATTTTGAGGGAGAAGAAAAAGTAGACATGGACGTTTCTTACTGGAACTGGCCTAGTTATTGGAAAGCAGGTGTCTACCTCCAGGATGACGGTGAGGCAACCGCTCATTTCGACGACCTATTCGAAGGCGATGGTTCTCCTCAGAATTATGCTCCTTCGATTACTATTACTTCCCCCGTAAATGCAGAAAACTTCCTGCCGGACAGTGACATCACCATTACCGTCGATGCGGAGGATTCCGATGGAACAATTACCAGGGTTGAGTTTTACGAAGGAGGCAGTAACCTATTAGGAGTAGACGATACTGCTCCTTATTCCTTCGAATGGACGGGCGTTGCTGAAGGTGACTATGTCTTAACCGCAACAGCCATTGACAATGAAGACAAGGCCAAGACATCTCTGAGTACACAGATTACCGTCGGTATCCCCATTGGAATTACCGGAGTAGCGCTCGCCGAGGTAGGTCCAATTGCGGTTGGTGCCACGGTTCAGTTAGCGGCAACGGTAACGCCGGCTGATGCTAACAATCAGGTCGTAACCTTTTCGTCTAGCGATGAAAGCATCGCTACGGTAAGCGAGGGTGGCCTGGTTACCGGAGTTTCAGAAGGCGACGTGATGATAACGGTGACCACCGAAGAAGGTGGCTTTACCGATGCCATCACCGTAAGTGTACTGACTCCATCTTCCCGGTTCAACTGGGCTTCGTTCCAACCCACTACCGGAACGGGAACGCCCGATGGAAGTAATGTTGCCAGTAACCTAACCGACGACGACACCAATACAAGATGGTCCGTGAACGGTTTTCCTCAGTCAGCAACCGTAAACCTAAATAGAGATATTACAATTACGCAGACCGAAGTCACCTGTTACCAGGACCGAGCCTACCAGTTCATCATAGAAGGGGCACTTACGGAAGACGGGCCATTCACCACCATCGTTGACCGATCGAATAACACTTCCCCCGGCACGTCCGTCACCCCGATTATCAACAGCGTCGATAGCATAGTTGCCCGATTCGTAAGGATAACCGTATCCGGGGCAGCCGAATACACCGGCCCCTGGTCTAGCCTGACCGAGCTTAGGGTCTTCGGTGAAGAAGTGGTGTCAACGGGTGATATAGCCGTTGATGATACGGTACAACTCTTTCCCAATCCAGTAACTTCCACCTTGAGCATTCGGACTACGGATAATTTTAATGCCGTTACCGTGTACGATATCTCGGGTAGGGAAATTTTCCGGAGGTCACTGCGCACCACGGAAACGCTCGATGTCAGTGACCTTAACCCAGGGCAATACATATTGAGAATCGAAAGCGACCGTAAAACACAGATTGCGCGATTTGTGAAATTGTAATTGTGCCTGGCTACTAAAGCGCCCGTCCGGGGCAGAGCATACACCCTTCTGCTGAGGCGATAGTCCGTGGTGCCAGGGTGTTAAATTTTCCGAAGCATGAAATGGTTACTTTTTATTACCCTTTTGGCATTCACCGCGCTGGCGAGTGCGCAGAACCGTTACGAGGTTTCTTCGGGCGTTGAGTTTAACACAGCCCAAAACCAGGCCAGTGCGGGTGATACTATCGTTTGGCAAAGTGGAACGTATTTCGATACGCGCGTCGAAATAGATAAAAGCGGGCTGGTTGTTATCGCTGAATCGAACGGAACGGTTTTATTTACGGGGGTATCACGAGCTGTCATCAACGGTAACAACGTTACATTTTCTGGCTTTCAGTTTATCGGAGGCTTCATCGGTACGTTAGACGTGATCAGAGTCTTCGGCAGCGACGTACTCATTTCTGAGATCAATATCCAGAACTACACCAGTTACAAGTACCTCGTAGTGGATGAGGACTCCAGGAGAACAACCATTCGTCATTGTAATTTTGAAAACCGCCTTAACCTCGACGACAAGAACATCCTCTCCATTCTCGTCGATAATGAACCGGGGTATCACAAAATTCAATATTGCTCTTTCAAGAATTTTGACGGGACCGGTAATGACTTGGGCATCGAACCTATCAGGATCGGGGTCAGTTCCCAAAGCTCCCGGGACAGCCGTACCCTGGTTGAATATTGCTACTTCACTCAGTGTAGTGGAGATGGAGAAATCATCTCCCACAAAGCGCGGCAAAACGTTTACCGATATAATACCTTTGAGAACAATCCGGTGGCTGAATTAGTCCTCAGACACGGAGACGAAGGCATCGTCTACGGGAATTTCTTTTTAAACGGTATGGGCGGAATCCGCGTGCGCGAAGGGTCTGACCATTTCATTTACAATAATTACTTTGAAGGTCTGAGCCGAAGGTCAATTTATCTCCAGAACGATCCTTCCGACCCCTTGTCGAATATTCATATTTACCATAATACGATCGTAAACTCAGAAGAGCTAAGACTTGGAGGTGCTGGGAATAATCCTCCTTCCGATGTAGTTTTTGCCAACAACGTGTTTGCTAACCCTGTCGGACAATTACTCGATGAAGATACGGAAAACGAGAACTGGTTGGGTAACATTTATTTTGGCACACTCGGCATCGATGTTCCAGCGACAGGTTTGTCAAACGTAGATCCTGAACTAGCGGAGAATACTGTAGGGTTCCTTCAACCTGGACCTACCAGTCCGCTTATTTCCGCCGCCGTCGATGGGTATCCTCTTATTCCCCTGTTCCCGGGCATGGAATATGATAATGAGCTATCATTGGATTTAATGCAACAAGCCAGACCTTTTCTCATTTCAGATCGGGCAGTTGGTGCTGTGGAGCCTTCGTCAACTGTTGAGGTTCAGCCCTTCGCAAATGAATTTAATACTGGCCCCTCCTATTTATTTGATAACCTTGTTGACTATTTAACCGCAAATATTTCCCAGATTTATGTCAGCGAGGAAGGAGAGAATAGATCCTTTCTGGTTTCAAGTAATACTGATTGGACGATTATGAGCGATGTAGATTGGATAGTTACCGATGTCACGACTAATTCAGGAGATGCTCAGGTTAACATTAGCGTCACAGCTAATGGAGAAGCAATTAACCGCTCCGGTCTGATAACAATTAGTAACGGGCTACAATCAACGACCATTCAGGTTTTTCAAGATGCTGGGCCAGTTAGTGTTTCTAATGAGTCAGCTAACACGTTGATGCTATATCCCAATCCAACAGGAGGAGAAATCCGAATCACTAATCTTCCCCCGGAAACGCGAAGTTTTCTCGTGAAAGTGATGGATGTAAAAGGAAGGATTGTTATCGAAAAAGAATTGCTCTCTGAGAGTGGAGAACTACTCCTAAACGTGAATAGTATAAGTTCAGGAACTTATCTATTGTACCTAAGTCCAGTAGAGGCACGCTCTGCCGGTTATTCACCACTAGTTAAAAAGGTGATTGTTAATTAATAACGCAGATCAATGGTTGATTTATACCTGACCTGATCAAAGCGGTTTGGGTATAGTACAGGTTAGTGTTGAACCATAAATCTAAAAGTGGCAACATAATAGCGATCATCCGACGCCTTAAGGAAATACATTCCACGCTTCAACCATGAAACGTCAATAGAGTACTCAGGA
>CAZTTF010000244.1:0-6676 GCA_964616365.1 uncultured Lewinella sp.
AAAATTGAGGCCGGAGACGTGAGCCTGCCACTGCGGGGAACCCTGATTGAGGGAGCCCAGTCGCTCTTTGGTCTGAAAACCGAATTACAGTTTGGGCACCTGAAACTCACGGCAATTGCCAGCCAGCAGCGCAGCCAGCGCGAGAAGATCTCCATCGAAGGTGGGGCGCAGTTGGCGGAGTTTGAGGTATACGCTGACTCCTACGATGAGAACCGGCACTTCTTCCTGAGTCACTACAACCGGGAGGTATACGAAGAGAGTCTCAAAAACCTACCACAGGTCAATACATTGTTTCACGCCGAAAACATTGAGGTGTGGATCACGAACGACCGTAATGAAGTGCTTGAGGTGCGGGACATTATTGCCTTTGCTGACCTCGGTGAGCCAGAAAGGCTCACTAACCCTAACGTTCCCCGTTTCCAGACACCCCGTTACCGCGAACTGTGTGACGGGCTTCCGCTGCCGGAAAACGGTGCGAACGGCCTTTACGAAAACCTGATTGCCGCCGGCGAATCTATCCGCGATATTGACCGGGGGGTAGCTACTTTGCAATCAGCCCGTTTCGGATTACAGCAGATTCGTGACTTCGAGAAGGTGTCTGCCCGTAAGCTGAATCCGCGGGAGTACACAATCAATCCTGAGCTGGGTTTCATCTCCCTGAACATCAATGTACAGCCGGATCAGGTGGTTGCGGTATCCTACCGCTACAAGTACAACGGTGAGATCTTTAAGGTGGGTGAGATGTCGGTCAACCAGGACAACACGAGTGCTGACACGACCAATCTCGCTAACCAGGTACTCTTCACGAAAATGCTGAAGAGCTCTACCCAGCGGGTGAGCGAGCCCAGCTGGGACCTGATGATGAAAAACGTCTACTCCCTCGGTGCCTACCAGGTCAACCAGGAGGACTTTCGGCTGGACATCCAGTACGAAGATCCGGGCGAAGGTTTTAAGCGTTTCCTTCCAGTGCCAATCGATAACCCTGCATTCCCGGGCTTTAACCCGATCAGTGGTTTACCCCTGATTCGGGCTTTCAACCTCGATCGTCTGAACGTGCAGAACGATCCACAGGCGGATGGCGTCTTTGACTTTGTTCCGGGGATTACCATCAACCCGACAACGGGCCGTATCTACTTCCCGGTACTGGAGCCATTTGGTAGTGACCTGGCCGAATTGCTTGAGGCTGAAGATCGTGCTCAATTTGTGTATCAGGAGCTGTACGATTCGACCATTTTCCAGGCACGGGAATTCCCGGAGAAAAACCGTTTTGCAATTCGGGGAACCTATAAGTCCTCGGTACAATCAGAAATTAGCCTCGGCGCCTTCAATATCCCTCCGGGTTCCGTGCGGGTTACTGCGGGTGGTGCCCTCCTGGAAGAGGGGCGTGATTACTCGGTTGATTACAGTACTGGTCGGGTGCGCATCCTGAATGATGCCATCCTTAGTTCAGGGGTGCCGATTGACGTTAGCTTTGAAGACAATACCATCTTTAGCCTCCAGACCAAAACCATGTTGGGGTTAAGGGCGGATTACGAGGTGAGTGATAATTTTGCCCTGGGAGCTACGATGATGAAGCTGTTTGAGCGGCCGTTTACCCAGAAGGTAAACATCGGCGAAGACCCGATCAATAACACGATCTACGGCCTGGATGCTACTTACCAGACAGAGTCGGGCTTCCTGACCAAACTGGTGGATAAGTTGCCGTTCTACAGTACTTCGGCTACGTCCAGCATCAACCTGATGGCGGAAGGTGCGTGGTTGCGGCCCGGGCACAGCCGGGCGATCAACCTGAGCCGTGACGAGAAAGGTGGGGTAGTATACCTGGATGACTTCGAGGGGTCGAGTGCACCAATTGACCTGATGGTCCCCGTCCAACGGTGGTTTATGGCTTCGATTCCGCAGAACGATGCCCAGAATAATAACCCACTCTTCCCTGAGTCTACCCGTGAAGGCCTGGTTAGTGGCGCGAACCGCGCCCTCCTGAACTGGTACCGGGTGGAGCCCAACGCCCGAAGCGTCTCCGGTGGTAACCCCGACAATATCTACACCAGTGCGGTACCCCAACAGGAGGTGTTCCCTAACCTGGATATTCCCTTGGCACAGCGCCAGCGGAACCAGTTCTTTACCTTCGACATGGCCTTTTATCCGGGCTCGCGCGGACCTTACAACTTCGATAGCGGTGATGGTCTGGAAGGCCTGACGGAAGGCGTAATTCCGAGAAACAACCCTGTTGACCCCATTGAGCTGGTAGCACCAGAAACCCGCTGGGCCGGCATCATGCGCGAGATGACTACCCCTGACTTCCAGAGCTCAAATATTGAGTTCGTGGAGTTCTGGATGCTGTCTCCCTTCCTTGATGGCGATAACCCTACGATGCCGGCAGCTGACGGAGATCGTAAGCAGGGAACGCTCTACCTCAACCTGGGTAACATCAGTGAGGACATCCTGAAAGACAGCCGTAAGTTCTTCGAAAACGGACTGCCTGGCCCGGCCAACCCTAACCGTCCGGTTGATGAAACGGTTTGGTCGCGGGTTCCGGTAGCTCAGCAAATTACGCAGGGTTTTGACAACGACCCGGAAACCAGAGCCATGCAGGATGTTGGTCTTGATGGTGCTGATGACGACATGGAGCGGGAGAAATTCAGTGAATACCTGGAGGCGATTCGTGGACAAAACTCCGTTGTCGCCGATCTGGTCCAGAATGATCCGGCAAACGATAACTTCTTCTACTTCAATAATGACCGCTACGGAGAAAATGATGACCTGCTTACCCGGCACCGTAACTGGAACGGTGTGGAGGGTAACTCTGCGGCCAACAACAACACCCGGGGCAACATCCGGGAGTCCACTACGAACCTCCCGGATGCGGAGGACATTAACCAGGATAATACCCTGAATGAGGCGGAAAGCTACTTCCAGTACGAAATTCCCTTCGTGCAGGACAGGAACGACCCCCGTGGTTTTGACCGCGAGCAGACGCCCTTCATCACGGACCGCCTGGAAGACCCAGCTACCCGCCGGGTGTGGTACCGCTTCCGCGTACCGCTTAACACGGATCAAAAAGTAGCGGTTGGCGGCATCCAGGATTTCCGTTCCATCCGCTTTATGCGGATGTACATGCGGGGCTTTGAGGCACCGACGGTACTGCGCTTTGCGGAGTTTGAACTGGTGCGTAATAGCTGGCGGCGCTACAACCGTAGCTTCGAGCGTGGCCCCATTCTTGGTGGTGAGGAGAACACAGAGTTCAACGTTGATGCGGTGAACATTGAAGAGAACAGTAGCCGACTGCCTTTCAACTACGTACTGCCAAACGGTATCGTCCGGGAACAGAGCCTGGGTATCATCAACACTTTGCAGAATGAGCAATCCCTCTCTCTGAAGGTGGAAAACTTACAGCCTAGCGACCGGCGGGCAGTGTTCAAGTACACAGATACGGACTTGCGGGTTTACGAGAAGTTGAAGATGTTTGTCCACGCCGAGGCCCTGGGAGATAGCCGTTTCGAACGACCGGAAGATGGAGACCTGAGCCTGTTTATTCGTATGGGGTCAGATTTTGAGTCCAATTACTACGAATACGAAGTACCCCTGACGATGTCAGATACTTCTTTAACGGCCTTCTGTGCCAACGAAACTAACGAGAATCCGCCGCGGGCAATTGACCCGACGAATACGGATTGTTACGCGGATATTGTCTGGCCACTCGTCAACTCTGTCGATCTCCCCTTGGCACTGCTGCGGGAGTTGAAACTGGAGCGTAATGACCTGGGCATCGGTATTGGCGAAGAATACGGAACGACCTTCCAGCCACTACTGGAGGCTGACGGAAACCTTTCTGATGAACAACGCATGACCCGGCATACGATCAGGGTCAAGGGTAACCCTAACCTCGGCTTCGTCAAGGTGTTCATGATCGGGGTGAAAGCGAAGGATGACATCAACAGCAACGGAGTGAGTGCCGAGATTTGGGCCAACGAGCTGCGGCTGGAAGGGCTGGATGAGCGTGGTGGTGTCGCGGGCATCGCCCGCGCTGATATTCAGCTCGCCGACCTGGGTAACGTGACGGCTGCTGTGAACTATAGTAGCATCGGATTCGGAGCGCTGGACGACAACGTTACGGAGCGCGCCCGGGAGCAAACAGCCGGCTATGACCTCGCAGCAAATATTGCGATGGATCGGTTCTTCCCACAATCCTGGGGATTACGCCTTCCGCTGTACCTCCAGCACTCCAGATCCGTAAGTACGCCAGAATACGACCCTTATGATTTGGATGTCCGCCTGTCGGATAAACTTGATATTGCGGACAATACGACCGTCAAAGACAGCCTGCGCGAGCAAGCGCAGGAAATCAACAAGATCTCTGCCATTAACCTGAACAATGTTGGAATCACCCCGGCTGGAGGAAATCCCAAAAGCCCGCTCAACCCAGCTAACCTGAGTGTCAGCTACGGGTACACTAAAACAGAACGTTCTGATCCTTTCATCTCCAACGAGACCATCAGGGATCATACGGGGGCACTGGACTACACGTTCTCCCGGGGTAGGGGAGGTAGTATTGAACCCTTCAAGGGCATCAAGAGCAAATACCTGAAGCTGCTGAGTGAGTTCAACCTGAATCCGCTCCCCAACAGTGTGACGATTGCCAACGTCCTGAACCGAAGCTTTGCCACCACTTCCTACCGCTTCTCGGGCCTGGATGATGAGTTCAATACCTTCTACAACAAGCGATTTACCTGGGATAGAACCTACAACGTTCGTTGGGATCTGACGCGTAGCCTCAAGCTGGGCTACAACGCAAATATGAATGCGACCATTGACGAACCGGATGAAAACCGGTTGTTAGGGTTGCCCGAAGAGGAAAAGGCACAGCTGCGAAGCGACAGTATCTGGAGTAACCTCATGGATGGCGGTCGCCCTAAGCTATTCACCCAGGGAGTAAATGCCAGCTATCAGCTGCCACTGCGTTTCCTGCCCTTCCTGGATTTCATTGATGTGCGGGCCAATTATCTTGGTAATTATACGTGGAGTGCTGCTCCACTCAGTTTGCAGAACCTCTCGGAAGAAGACGGAGGGTCGTTGGGTAACCTCATTCAGAACTCCCAGAGCCGTCAGCTTACGGTCAACCTGAATTTCGAAAAATTCTATGACCAGTTTGACTTCCTCCGGCAAATCAACCGGCCGAAGCGCCGGGCACGGGGACGCAATACGCGTGACCGACAGGCACGCGATGACAAGGGCGACAAAAAAGAAGGAGACGATAAAGCCAAGCGCCGGAAGAAAAATTCCGGCCCGAGCGATGCGATGCGGGCCATCATCCGACCGCTGATGGCGGTGCGGAGTCTGCGCGTAAACTATAGCGAGGATTTCGAGACCATCATTCCGGGTTTTCTGCCTGAGCCAGGCCTTTTCGGTCAGAGCACGGGCTTTGAGGCGCCGGGCTGGGGATTCGTAACCGGGGCGCAGCCCCGGATCCGGGAGCTCACCCTGGACGAACAAGGTACCGATGTTGACTACCTGCAAAACCTGGCGGAAGCAGGCTATATCTCCGATAACGTCTTCCTGAGTCAGGACGTCATCCAAACCTATACCAAGCGGTGGGATGGAAACCTGACGATCGAGCCTTTCCGGGATTTCCGACTGGAGTTAACCATGGACCGGACGTTCACTGAGAATTACTCGGAAAGCTTTAAAGTACAAGACAAGGTCGAGCCCGGACAGCCCGCGCAAGACTTCCCATTCATTCATGCCATCCCGGTCCGGGATGGCGCCCTGTCTTTCACCAATGGTGGTGCCAACACGCTCTTCAGCCAGGGCATCGAAGATCTGGATGCACTGTTTGCCACCTTCGAGTCTAACCGTCAGGTGATCTCGCAGCGACTGGGGAATGGTACCCTGCACGAAGATCCTGTGCTGGCTGCTCAGGGTTACTCGTTTGGTTACGGACCCAATCAACAAGATGTATTGTTGCCTGCCTTCCTCGCAGCCTACCGCGGAGAAGACGCCAACTCCGTAAGCCTTAATCCGTTTGACCTCAAGGCAAGTCCTAACTGGCGCCTGACCTATAACGGCTTAGATAAAATTGGCAACCTGGGAGAGGTTTTCCGGCGGGTAAACATTACCCACGGTTTCCAGTCCACCTTTGCGATCAGTAGTTACGGTACGAGCCTTGATTACCTGGACGCACTGGAAGATGCGACCCGTCCGGCCGCCCTGGTTGGTTACGATACGGTCTCTCTGAACTTCTTCCCGCGGGTGGAAATTCCCAACCTGACGGAATCGAAGTCTTTTGCCCCGCTGATCGGGGTAGAGGCCGAACTGCAAAATGGCCTGTCGGTTAACTTTGCCTACCAGTCTCAGGACAATCGGAGTATCAACTTCGTCAGTAAGCTGCTAAGCGAACAGGTGTCCACGGAAATTGTCGGAGGCTTCGGAGTCGTGCTGGAAGAGATCGAGATCGGTTTCCTGCAAGGAAAGAAGAAAAAGCGGCGTAGCCGGAGAGAGCAGGAAGAGGAGAAAGCGCAACCCCAGCGAGGAGGCCGAAACCAGGGTGCCAGCCGCTCAGGTGGCCGCCTTAAAGTCAGTGATATGGACATTCAGTTCAACTTCAGCTTACGGGAGGGCATCACTTACGCCAGCCGGCAGAACCCGACCATCCGCGAGATCGTTGAAGGTAGCCGCG
>CAZTTF010000245.1:0-4386 GCA_964616365.1 uncultured Lewinella sp.
GAACTGTTCCATCGCCAGCCTACCGCTGACGGCATGCGCTTAGTTCGCATTACGGAGGAGACACCGCTGAAAGCCGGTGACCGGGTGACGGTTCGCCTCATCCTGCGTAGTGACCGTGATCTTGACTTTGTTCACCTCAAAGACCGCCGCGCGGCCACCTTTGAGCCCATCGAACAACTGTCTAGCTACCGCTACACTAATGGAATTGGCTACTACCAGGCACCCGGGGATTTAGCGACCAATTTCTTCCTCGACCACCTACCCAAGGGAACTTATACCCTGGAGTATGACCTGTTCACCACCTTTAGCGGGGCTTTTAGCAATGGTCTCGGCCGGGTGCAGTGTATGTACGCTCCGGAGTTTGGGGCTAACAGCAGCGGTGCGCGGATTATAGTTGAGTAGATTGCTGCATTTCGGCCACCTTGTAGGATGTAGGGTCGTCAATATTTACGATTTACAATTCAGGAGTTACAATTGAAAATTTCCGTCCTACATGTCGCTCATGTTAAACGGGAATTACCCATTATAAATCCTGAATTGTAAATTATGGTGCTGCTGAAATACTGACCATTCAACATCGAATGAGAAAATGCTAGCCTACCTTTACCCCCATGAAACGTAATAAAAAAGCCCTGCGCAATGCGGCAATTGCTACCGATCGTGAGAACTTTGTCACGGACCTCCGCGAGCAATACCTGGCGGGAGACTTATCGGTAAAACGGACAAGCAGTGGCCTTGGCTACATCATCCACGAGGAGGGCGGTGGCATTGCGCCGCGGCCCGGCAAGCAGGTCAGCGTCCACTACCTCGGGATGCTGGTGATGGACGGGTCGGTATTCGATGAATCCTTCAGTCGGGGGAAAGCCTTTTCATTTCGCCTCGGGGCCGGACAGGTAATCGCCGGCTGGGACGAAGGCATCGACCTGCTCAACGTCGGCGACCAGGCGACGTTATTTCTTCCACCGAAGTTAGGATACGGCGCCGTAGGCGCAGGAAGCGACATCCCGCCCAACAGTGAACTGATTTTCTTTGTCGAAGTAGTCCATGCTGACCGGTAGGCGCGACCTGAGGTAATTACAACGTCAGGTTTGGATGAGGCAATAATGCGAGTTACTGACTATCATATTCTAATCTCCCGAGATCATTAAGCCTGTTGGTTCTTTGGTCTGTTAGGCAGTCATGACCGCCTACCGGACTAAAGAACCAACAGGCGAATAAACCAAGCATCGTGGCCAAACCTTGCGATAATTATAGCATCAGTTTTCGGTTTGAGCGATAAACACCTTCAGGCCGGCACTCCCCCTCCATTGATCAAGGAAGAACGGTTGGAGAGCCAGTTCGCGGCGTAAGCTAAAGTCAAACGCTACATTCTTGGCAATAAAGACCAGCGCACCGCCTCCCAAGCCGAATAAGTTAACGCCTTCCGTTACTGGTTGCTGCCCCGATTGATCGTCGAAAGCAGTGCGTTGGATAAAGCGGGAGATCCGCGCTTGCAGGTATGGCCTCAACCGCTCTCCCGGCAGCAAAAACCGACCGCCAGCATAAACGTCGACTTCGGTGATGCGCGGGCGATTACGAACGCCCTCAAAATTACCAGGATCTGCCCGGTAAGCATCCCGTTCAAGGGTGAAGCCAGCCTCGAAAATGAGGTTATTGGTCAGGAACACGCCGCCTTCCAGCCGAAGATCAGCAATAAGATGGCTGACGCCTTCACGGCCCCGGACACCTAGCTGTACGTTTCCACCACTGGGGTTGATCATGATGTCCTTTGCCATCAGTGGCATATAGGTTTTGCCACTTCCATTGCCGACCAATACGTTGATCCGCAGACTGAGTTCGGTATAGTTCAAACCAAAAGCTTTGGCGTTGTAGCGAAGCAGGCCTTCGGCCAGCAGGTTATCGGCTACTATATACTCCGCTCCGGCACCAACGTGAAAATCAGTCTCAAAGGAGGCGGTGGATCCAAAGTCTGAGAATGCACCAAAGGTGCCTACCCCCATTTGGGTGAAAAAGGTAGACTTTCGGCCCTCTAACTCCGTAAGATAGTAGCGAACGAACGGGTTGATTCGGAAGTCCTCAGGTGTTTGGAAAGCGAACAAGTTCGTACGTAGGCTTACTTCCGCCCCAATGACGAGTTCGTCCAGCAAAAAGTAACCAACGCGGGAAGACCCCGCGTCCCAAAATTGGTTGCCCACATTAGAGAATGCAGTTACGTCGGCTCCGGTATCTCCCGCGAGCAACAGACTTCCTTTTCTTGACTGAGCTGAAAGGGATGAGATTATCAGGAGAAAAATAAAGCTGAGTAACTGACGCATGGCACACATTTGGGTCTAGGGGGTATCATATAGATACTCAATTTTACAAGCACGTTAGCGTAGTACTGCTCTTTTCTTCTTTTTCCCGCCAAAAAACAGCTTCATCCCGATACTACCAATGATTTGTCCCCCCTGACGGGTGGCATCTCCGGTGAAGGTATTCCGGTATCCGAGGTTAAAATCAAGGGCTACATTTTCTTTCAGAAAATACAGGAAACCAGCCTTCCCCTCAACGCTCAGACCACCGACTTCGAAGTCAATATCTTCACGGCCAATGACAATGTCATTCCACATAAAGTTGTACCCCCAGAAATCGTAACGTACCGCACCAGCCACGTAGGGCTGGAACCTGCCGCCAGGATTGAAATACTGCCGAAGGCCAAGGCTTACAAAGCCACTGTTGTCTCTAAAAGTAAAGGTTCCAAAAGACCCTTCGCTAAAATCATTAAGCTGCACGCCGGCAGCACCTTCCAGCATCAGTTGATTCGTCAACATGTAGCCAGCATTAAGCCGGATATTACCAGAGAGTATATTATCGCCATTACGCCGCCCAAAAGTAAGGTTGGCAAAACTACCATCCAGCAGGAAGTCCCCCTTGTTGAGAAAATATCCCTCTTCCTTTGGCCGATTTATCGCTCCTCCAAAGAGCACACTTGTTCCTAGTTGTAACCCTACTGCGGAAGGGATTCTGCCGAAGTCATCATCAGTACTCAACCCGCCGCTTATTTCAGCATTGATCATCACTCCTGGAGATAGTTGGTACTCGAGGCCGAGTGCTGCCTGCGGCAGCAAGCCATCCTGGTTAAAGGAAAGCCCTAGTCCAAGTTCGGCGTAGTAGTGCAAACGCGGAGAACTGGTAGAGGGGAAGTACCGCCTGATGAAAGGGGTTACACTAGTAGTGGATATCAGACTTTGCGGATTGAAAGCGGGGCGGGAGACTCCGGCCCCCACCAACCAACGGTCACCAAGAAAAACACCGCCTTCTACGTTGGGGGAAAGCAAGTCTCCGTTGGCGTAGGGCATACTCTCCCAGGTGAAACCGCTACTAGCATTGAACCACCAATTGCCCTTTTCGTATTGGGCGGACAAGTAGGTGGTCGTAGTAAAGAGGAAAAGAAGTAGAATTAAACGCATGTTTTAGATGTTTTTGAGTTATCGAAAATCGTCTGCACTTAAATGCGAGATAAGATGTCTTTTATTGGAAAAAAAGCAGTCCAAAATCTAATCCTGTATATTCAGCCATGACATTATGGCTATCCCGAAATTGGAAGGGGGAGAAAAGTCAATATTGCAGAGGGGCAGATTTACTGGGTCTTACTGCTTGCAGCATTGCCTCCATGAAGTGCTGTATAGCAAAACGCAAAAGCAATCACTTTACGTTGCTTAGTTTGGCAGTTACTTATTAATAAAAACCCGCAGCCCAATGCTTGCCGTTACTCGGGTGCCATTAAAATCGCGGGAGCCCGAAATGGTCGGTCGATAATGAAGTCCAAAGTCGAGCGCGACTTTATGGTCGAGGTGATAAAGAGCACCAGCGCCAAGGTCTCCACTAAAGGCGTTTTCTGAACTGACGAATGTTTCATCATTGGAAAGGTCAATGCGGTCTTCTGCAAAGTCGTACCGCAAGCCGGCGGCTAGGTATGGCTGTAAGCGTTTACCATTATTAAATTGGTACCGCAAGCCGGCAGCAGCCACTGCGTCAGTGTACTTGTAGGAGAGGTCATTAACTTGCGTAAAAGAAGAGTGGTTAAGGCTAAGCGTTCCCGTTGCCAATAGGTTATCACTCAAAAAGTAGCCTCCTGCCAGGTTTATGTTACCAAAGAGACGATCTCCAGCAAAGAAAGTTATGCCACCAAAACTGGTATTCAGCATAAAGTCACCCTTACGGTGTAAATAACGAGTATTATCCTTGAGGTTTGGCTCACTACCGAGCAATACATTCACTCCCAACAGTAAACTAGTTGAACTGATTGGATCAAACTCTTGGCGAAGTTCCGCAGTAAGCATGATACCCGGAGTTAGAGAATACTCTGTTCCCACCGCGAAGGACGTACTTGTTCCTACGTCATTA
>CAZTTF010000246.1:0-4804 GCA_964616365.1 uncultured Lewinella sp.
AGCAAGCCTTCTCCAGCTTGTAATTTAGCTATCGCATCCTTGCGGAAGCTTTCCATATCGAACTCGTTGTCTTTCATCATTAGTTGGTGTGTTTACGAAAATAATGGTTTTACTTCGTGACACACTTTATGCAACGGTCTCGAGTATTTTGTAGCAAGAACCTTGCATTTAGAGATGATTCGTTACACCCCTTCCTCCGCTCGTTCATTATCCTTGTTCAAAACGCCCTTTGAACAGTCTTTATCAGCTAAGAATCGCTGGGTCAGAATGGCTGATTTGGTACCGTGGGACAAGCTGGCTGGAGTCTTTCTAGCTTCGATGAGTCAGGGGGAAGTGTACGCTTCCCATTAGACGCAACCAATATTTAGTAGAAAGATAACCTTATCTTACTCATCTTCTAAATCGCGCCAACATGCGGAAAAGCAAATTCACAAAATCCCAAAAACTTGAGGTCCTGGCCAAATGGGATGCCGGGGCAAAAATCGACGACCTGTGTCGAGAATACCAGATCAGTACGGCCACGCTTTACAACTGGAAAAAAGAGAAAGCTACTGACGAAGACGATACACAACGCGAGTTTAAAAAGCTTCAGCAAGAGAACGCACGTCTTAAAAAGATGTACGCTAATCTTAGTATGGATCATGAGATTCTTCAAGAAGGTTACGAGATGCTAAAAAAGTGGCAAGCCCAAGACGCCAAGAAGAAATGATTGATCACGTAACAAGGCAGCCTGACCGGAGCGTCCGTCAGGGCTGTCGTGTCTTGGGCGTACGGCGCCAAACTTATCATAGTCGTAAAACGGGTAATCGTCCGGAACAACGAGATGAGGAGCTTATGGAGTTACTCCGTAGGACCTGTTCCCGTTTTGTCGCGTGGGGCTTCTGGATGGTATTTCACTATCTACGCAACGAACATGGGCTGAAAGACAACCACAAAAGAGTCTATCGGCTTTGGAAGCAAGCGGGCCTTCACTTGAGACTACCACCGAAGCGATCCAAAATCCGCCGAGAATATCAAGAGTTGTTAGCTCCCGACCGTGTGAATGAAGGCTGGGCAATGGATTTTGTTAGCGACTGGGTAATTGGTCCCGAGAAACAATCGATCCGGGTAATCAACATTATGGACGAGTGCTCGCGGCAAGCTTTGTGGACCGAGGCTCATACAAGCGTATCGGCTGCCAAGTTGATCAAAGTCCTTGACAAAGTAATTGAATGGCGAGGAGCACCAGCTTACATTCGCTGTGATAATGGCCCCGAATTTATTGCAGGTCGTCTAAAACTGTGGGCTGAGGAGCACGGTATTGAATTAAAGTACATCCAGCCTGGCAAACCATCTCAGAATGGTTTAATGGAGAGACTTAACAAGACTTTGCGAGTAGAATGCCTCGACTTAAACTGGTTCCAATCGTTGACCGAACTTAACCAACGCATTCAAGACTGGTCAGTAACCTATAATCAGGTACGACCACACAGTAGCATTGGTTATAAATCGCCAACTTCTTACGAAATTTTAAATCAGAATTTCTACTTTAGAGTGGTTGCGGCCTAGGGGAAGCGTACAGCGGCGCGTGATCAGGTGTTACACGTCATTGATGCGTTGATATTCAAGGCGAAGTTTGATGGGCATATGGTTTAGATCAAATCCACTTTTTTGAGTAAAATATGGACTATAGCTATGGCCAGGTACTTGCGCCTTTTGCAGTTGACAATATGCTGCTATCGATTTTTACAGTAAGTCGCTTGTTGAATACATCCCTTTTACCATCTGCAAAAAAATATTTAATCCTCTCGCCTACATAATTAGTCGTGTCTCTCTCACTAATTACAACTATGCTTTGGATACTAGATTTGTACGATTCAAATGTTGACTCATCCCAAGAAAAACCATGTCCGTAAGTAATAGAAAATTTCGACTTCCCAGGTAGTTCTATGTCATGACTGTCAAATGTGTACTCTGTAGACGATATTTTGACAACAACATTTTGCTCAAGTTGATTTACTAGCAATAGATGCCCTGGTAATTCACAAGACGCAACTAGAGTTATAGTTGACATAAATAGAATTAATTTCAGCAGTAGCCCTTTTTGATCAAATGGGGCTTGAGTGGGAATTTTCATAATTGAATGTTAATGATAATCTCTGCCAGTTCTGATAACTGCAAATTGTCGAGCCTCATATTCTAGAGTTCCTTCAGTAGTGTAAGGGTTGATTCCCCTTAATCGCCCCAAAAGTTCAGCACCTGCTTTAGCATAGAAGGCCCCAAAACCCATTCTTCTTATTTGATGATAATGGCCCGTTTCATGAGACTGAACCCATTCGTAATAATTAGGGTCTCCTTCTAAAGGACTAGTTAGGAGATTTCGGCCCGCTGCTAAACCACCACCTCTTCTCATTAGCGATAAAGGTAAGAATCCTCTACGGTATACTTGCCCCGCACCACCATTTCCGGCCTTAGGAACATAAGTATTGCCAAATAGAAATACATTTGCCGCAGTTTGAGCAACCCCTCCAATAGCACCGTCTTTCGCACCGAGTACAACACCTTGAGTAATATCTCTGCCATCAACTGCAGCAGCAACTCCTCCTGTAACTGCTCCTGTTAGCGCTCCTGTTCCAGCCATATGTAATGCCTCAGCACCAATATTTAATAATGCACCACCTTTAACTCCAGTGAATCCGGGCAAAGCACCTCTTACAAACCCACCGAGCTGTTTATTCTAACCACGAATTCAACTCCAGTTGGTACCTGTCTAAAATTGAATCGGTTTCAAAAAAAGAGGTCATAACAATCTCTTATGATATCGACCCAACACCATTTGAACAACCTTCCACAGCCTTTGCTCAGGATACCTACACTTATTTTGCAAACCGTCCTTCAGACGGATGTGGAGGCTTTGTAAATGGTCCTGCCTACCAATCACCGTCGATTTCAGTTGGAGGAGCATACTCTATTAATCAAATCACGAATCGTCGTTTTTTGAGCTCCGCTCGACTTACCAGAAATGGAGAGCAGGTTGCTCAGCTTTATTTTGAGTCATCCAATACTACGAAGTCATATGGTGCTTATCAATATAATGAATGGCAATTAGACCGGATTGACTACCAGCTAAGGTCAGGGAGAACAAAGTATCAGAATACTTTTAGTTACAGTCATGCAACTGGTCGGCTTACACTTGAATCATTCCAGCCCTACAACTTTCCTGCCGGTAAAGATTATGAATTCAACTATAACTCTACAACGCTACCCAGTTCTGTTGAATCTACTAAAATTGACCATTGGGGGTTCTACAATAGTAATTGGGGTGGGTCCCTGGTTCCTAGTATTGACATTTGTAATACTACCGTAAGTGCAGGATCAGCGGATAGAGAAACCGACCCTCAGCGAGTAAAGGCAGCTTCTCTAGAAGAAATTCACTACCCGACAGGGGGATTTACCGAAATAACGTTCGAAGCTCACCGTGTGCCATATTGGGGAAGTTGTTCTCAATATTTTGGGACTGAGAAAGATGGGGGTGGTATCCGCGTTAAATATATAGATGATTACTCAGCTCCTGGTCAACGAGCTGTCCGAAAGGAGTACCGCTATGTCAGATCGATAGGAGGAACAAGTGGTAAAGTTCTTCGTAGGCCTAACTATACCAACAGTACCTCATTTCATCATTTCCCCGAAGTTACTCTAAGTGGAGGAGGCTGTAATCCAGCTAATACGGATTATACTCAACAACGATTTACTGTTTTTTCCTCGAGTAGGAGCTCTTTGGGAGCAGTACAAGGTAGTAATGTTGGGTATTCTCGAGTAGAAGAAATTAATGCAGGCAAGACTGTATACCATTATCGAAACAACCAATTATCACATGATCGAACAGATGAGCACGAAAATGGTCTGTTAGCCATGAAAGAGGTTTTCGATAGCTCTGACAAACTGTTAGCCAGGTGGGAAATGGATTATGCTAATGTAGGCAACAAAACTAATGATTCTGACCAAGACGTTTATAACTTCATTGCTTTCACCGTTGAGGCGAAATCATTACAGAGTAATCAAACAAGGCTTTGTCTTGATGCTATCACAGGCCAGTATAGCTGGCATCAGCAATATGAGAGTGTTCCTAATTGTTTTACCTCTCGAGTCTTTAAGACAAAGTTTGAGACTAAGCCATACAGCTTAAAGCAGAACAATTGGGCTAAAACATCGGAAAAAGTAACCCAGTATTTTTACGATAACACTGGTAACAGTGCGGGGGAAATCGAAAAAATTCGAACATTCAATCACGATGATGGAAAAACCATTCAGCCTACCAGTGTATCTTACACCGATAGTGACGGAAAGGTACACGAACAGACCACACGTTACACTAATGAAGAGTCACCGCTCCCCTCTGGTACGTCCATTATAGGCTTCAATTTAGAAAACATGCCTGCTCGGCAAACCTCTCAGTTATATGCGGTAGATAATGTGAGTTTGTATAAAGGCAAGAACGAAATCGATCCGTTGCGTGGTTACCCCAAAACACACCTTAATCGTTTTCGCTTGGGCTCAGATCGTGTTCGCGAGTCAATTGAACTTCACGGTAGCAGTGGAGAACCTTTACAGACCAGAGCACTGACTGATGTGCCCACTGCCTATGTTTGGGCCTATAGTGCTAATAAGCTAAGTGCTGTTGTGAAAAACGCTGAAGCTAATCAAGTGGCATTTACATCTTTTGAAGATAATCTAGACCACGGTGGCTGGACAGTATCGAACACTACTGATGTTTTTCCATACTACGTTATCGATGACCCCACACGGCCAGCTAAAGTCGGTGGAG
>CAZTTF010000247.1:0-2732 GCA_964616365.1 uncultured Lewinella sp.
GCGGGCGAGGTCGAGCCATTCTGTAGCCAGGCGTTCGGCGTGGGCTTCGGAGGCGAATAGCTCGTCTACAATGCGGGCATAATGCTCATCAGAGGGGTCAGCGAGCCAGGCATCGAGGTTGTCGGGGCTGGGGGGCAGTCCGGTGAGGTCGAGGTAGAGGCGGCGTAGCAGGCGTTCGTTGGGGGCGCGGCCGGCAGGTGCCAGGTTGTTTTGCGAGAGCCGGGCATTGACGAAGTGGTCGATCTCGTTGGCGGCGGCGAAGCCGCCGGGGTTATCGGGTACCGCCGGGTCAGCGATGGGTAGAAAGGCCCAGTGGTCTTTCCATTCAGCGCCCTGTTCCACCCACTTGATGATCAGGGCAATCTCCTTGGGAGACACCCTCATCTTACTCTCCGGCGTAGGCATTACCACCTCCGGATCATCACTTAGCAGGCGACGGATCGCGTCGCTTTTGCCTACACTGCCGGGTTTAAAAGCAAAGCCAGCACCCGCGTGCAGCGCCGCAAAAGCCCCTTGTTCGGTATCCAACCGCAAATTAGCCTGGCGTGCCGCCTCGTCGGGGCCATGGCAGCTCCAGCAGCGGTCGCTCAGGATTGGTCGGATGTGTTGGTTGAAGTCCACCCGCTCCGGAAGGGCGGCGTAGGCCTCCTGTACGTCGGCAGGCAAATCGGGTGCGCATGCTGCAAGCAGCAAGGCCAGGGAAAACAGGACGGCCAAATAATAACGGGGCATGAATCGAGGCAGTACGGTGAAGACAGTATGGAGTGGACTAATGTAGGGAAAATGATTGGGTTGGGGTCTCCAATGCGAGCACTACTTAGGGCAAACACATCAAAACATATCGTCGTCCGACACATAGTATGAGCCGCTGCCCCCCCCCCACCAAAGGGTGGCTTCAGCGGACACATACTATGTGCGAACGGCTGAATTTTCGGACAAATGACGTTGCGGCTCCTACTATGCGTCCCTTAGTGGCGACACAAGAGCCGTTTAATGGGCTCATACTATGTGTCAAAAATTGATACGCATGCCTTAGAACGCTACTACCCCTTCGGCCACGCCCTGCGTGGCACCAACCCCATCCAACCCAACCCCGATTACCACTATGCCTACAACGGTAAAGAAAAAATCAGCGGGACGGGGTTATATGCCTACGGCTTCCGCTACTACGACCCGCTGACGGCCAGGTTTACGGGAGTGGATCCGATCAGTGATCAGTTCGCCTTTGTGAGCGTGTATAATTATGCGGAGAATAGTCCGGTGAGGAATATTGATCTTCACGGGTTGCAAAAGTGGGACACAGTCCTGAATGATCTTGCTAAATTTTTTGGTATCACAACAGGACTGGGACCTGGGAATAACAATAATCCAAGGACAGCTAGACAGGCAGATCAGTACACAGGTAGAAAAGCAGCTCTAACTAAAACGAACGAGCAGCTTGAGACCGTTGCGGAAGTTCAAGCAGCATTTATTCCAGGAGGAGGAGCTATGCTTGAAGCTAGAAAAGGAAACCATGGTCAGGCAGCAGGGGAGTTAGGATTAGACTTAGTTCTTTCCATGGCACCGCCTTTGAAAGTGGCAAAAGGGGCAAGGCCTTTATTGAAAAATGCTGATGAGGTTGTGGATGCCGCTAAAAACATTCCTGGAGATAACTTGGCCTTTGGCTTGCTTAGATTCGGATTAGAGGATTTTGCTAAGAAGTTCAACTTCAAAACATTCCGACAGTTTACAAGTGGAGGGTTTAAGCCAAGGGAAATCAAGGAAGCTATTGATACATCAACAAATAACTTGCATATTAGCCTTGACGGGATGTCTGGATTTAGGTATTCTCAGTTTGATCCTACTAAGCCAGCCACATTAGGCAATATCACCAATTGGGAGCTCCATACAATTGTAAATACTCCTGGAGCTCTTCAAAGGACGAAATTTTATCGAAATGGGGTTGAAAGCTCTATCCCATACTGGTTAAAATAAATCTATCTATGTACAAATTAAAAGAGCCGAGATGTTTTCAAGTTTGGACTTATACTGTGAGCCATAGAACTCTGATAATTAGAAGTGAACAACAGTATCCTGATGTCGATTACGCGACAAAATACTCAGACAATCGCACTATTGACTTGGAATTTTCAGGGGTGGTAAGTATGGATATATCTAATCAGTTTACGCTAATTAGTATATCAATAGAAGTTCCTTCTAGTCTTAATCAAGTTAATGGTGATTATAAAGTATTCCGATTAAATTGTAAGGATAGAGTTATTCGAATTACAGCCCAAGGTTGTATTATTGGAACGAGCAGTTGGATTAATAAAAATAGAGTAAGTCATCCTTATGAAAACTACGATGACCGTGAATTATTATGAATTAGTCTCACTCTATTCCCGAATGAGTAGTTGCCTAAAGACCTGTTTTGTAGCTACAATTGAAGGTCTTTAGCGCCTGCTTCACGAATCTTGGATTACCTAGGAATAGTCTTTAATAATTTAGAACGGGCCTTCAGCTTTGCTGTTGGCCTGTTTTACGTTCGCAATGAAGGCCGGCCCCTTGCTCAGCTTGGGGATGGGGTACGTTGATCGGAAGCGGTTTAGCTGGCAGCGTAAGCAGACCTTGTTTTAGCATCTCTTAAGAAAGCATCGAGGATAGCGAAGACGTGGTTTTTTTCTTCAATTGATCGAGAACTGACCAACTGAAAAAGTGGTAACTTGAGACGGTATCAACGGACACTTTTGCTG
>CAZTTF010000248.1:0-52395 GCA_964616365.1 uncultured Lewinella sp.
CGTTTCGATAAAGGGCGGTTGTTCTTCGTTCGCGGT
Source organism: uncultured Lewinella sp. (assembly GCA_964616365.1). Classification (GTDB taxonomy): domain Bacteria; phylum Bacteroidota; class Bacteroidia; order Chitinophagales; family Saprospiraceae; genus Neolewinella. The sequence continues at coordinate 37 of CAZTTF010000248.1, forward strand.
GTTGCGCAGTTGCAACCCTTTTTCCAGGCTGATGCAGGCAATTTGATTGTCCTCCAGGTAAACTACCCGTTTGGTACTGTCCAAAAAGGGGGATGCATCCGACCCAATAAAGAACTCACCATCACCTACGCCAACAACAAGCGGACTGGCCTTGCGTGCACCAACAAGAATGTTGGGGTTCTCCCGGTCGATCACCGCAATGGCATATGCGCCTTCCACCCGGTTGAGTGCCAGGCGGACTGCTTCTTCCAGAGACAAATTGCCTTCTTTCTGAATTTCCTCAATGAGGTGCACCAATACTTCGGTATCGGTATCGCTTTTGAAGGTGTGCCCCTCTGCTTGCAGTGCGCTTTTCAAGACGGCATAGTTCTCGATAATGCCATTGTGAACAATGGCCAGCCGGCCACTATTCCCCGTATGCGGGTGCGCGTTCACATCGTTGGGTTCGCCGTGCGTAGCCCAGCGCGTGTGCCCGATACCGAGATGACCGGAAGTGTCATTTGCCTTAACGAGCTTGCGAAGACCTTTGACTTTCCCTTGTTTCTTGAAAATCTGCAGGCCGTCGTTGATAATAGCTATTCCGGAGCTGTCGTAACCACGGTACTCCAGCCGTTCAAGCCCCTTGATGATGAGTTCATCAGCCTGTCTGGGGCCAATGTAGCCTACTATTCCACACATAAGATTAGTTGATTGGGATTTACTCCGTCGCCAAGGAAGGAGTGGATAAAGCATAAAATACCGGAGCACTTGCTGCGATATTAAAATTGCAGCAGGTGCTCCGGTAAGCAATAGTCTAACGTAGTAACCTGGGCCATGGTTTTCTGGCCAAAAAAGGTAGCTATTCGAGTTCCGTAAACGTAACCCGCACACTTGCCGGGCGAACAGCAGCTTCCGGCCCCGCGAGAATCATTCTGGCGGGGTCACGGTCGATGGGTACTGTACGGAGATAAATGGTCGGAGGAACCTCACCGTCAACCATTCGCTGCATGTGCACCGAGAACCGGGGCGAGTAAAACACGTTTTCCGCTTCATCCTCCTGTGGGTCTCCGCCGAGGAACTGGCGAATGGCAGTACTGCTGTTGGGGTTACCCAGGCGCTGACGGTCTTCTATCGGAACGAGATTGCCGTTTTCATCACGGTAGTAGAGTGCGGTAAAGGTAGGAGCTGGGAGTTCCTCATAGTCCAGCCCGGTCACATCATCCCGGTACAATGTCAGTACTGCTTCGTTGATCACAACGTCCTGTAAATCCTGCAGATTAGGGAAGTTGATTTCAGTCATGACGCCGGCCTGGCCGGCGATGGCAAACTGATCGTTGTCAGCGCCTGGGGCAAGGAGTGTCTCGAAGAAAGAACCAGCGTAGTCCTGCTCATAGCGGGGTAGCCATAGGGATAGCGGAGTTCGGTAGAACGTAGGGGATTGGTCCAGAGTGTCCTGGTAGAACCAGAACAATCCGGCGAAGGGGGACTGTCCCCCAGCCGTTGGCTGGGGTTGGATGGTGACAAGACTGCCACTATCATCGGTTGGCTCGATATACATGCCTGCCAGGAATTCGTAGAAGGTGGTATCGCTGCGCCAAATGCTTTCATCCTGTGCGTTGAGCTGCCCGAGGAACTGGTCGTCGAAAGCAATCCGGATATGCGGGAAAAGCACGGAGTCTCCACTGGAAATGATGGTGTCGTAAAGCAGGGTTGCTTCGAAATCTACAGAGAAAGAGGGTTCGCGTTGCAGCTCGTTGAATCCACGCACAAGATTGACGTCTGTTCCGTAGTCCACATTCTGATCAACGGCATCAGCCAGTTGGATCATCCGGATGGGGAAATTGGCTCCGTTGCCGTACAAGCCGGCAGAGGTGTCAATTGGTAGGAAGAGAACGACTGAGTCTACCAGTGTGCCGTCGTCGAAGGCAAAGGCTGGGGCATTGACCAGTCCGGTGGCCGTACTCCGGGGAAGGGTTGGAATGATGTATACACCGTGCTTGAGTTCTCCGAACACGTCGTTGCGCATCTGTCCGAAAGTAAAGGCGGCCAGCGCGGCGTTACTTGAAGCATCAAAAGTCACAATGGTATCTTCCCTGACAACGGAAGTCGTGAAGGGAAGGTCCGTAATCTGACCGACGGTAGCCCGGTCACCTTCAAGGAGGTCACCACCCACGGTGATAGGCTCTGTGCAAGCGGTAAGCACCAGGAGGAGGGCACAGCAGAGCAGGAAAAAAGATTGTCTCATTCGATTGATAGGGAATGTTATTCAGTAAACAAGTCCTCTTCCCTCAAAGGAGGAAAGAGGACTCATTGGATAAGGACGGCGATGTAGCCGATAAGGTTGGTACAGTGAGATAATTAAGGCCATGAACAAATGCTGGAAGACAAAAAAGCCCCGCAAAAGCCCCGATCTCACGGTACGGTTATTTTGCTACTTCTTCTTCGAGCAGACTCTGGTAAAACTCTACGCTAGCCTGCGGAGCCTCTTCTCCCTGTACGTCAAGTACCGGAATTTCAAGTGCGGCGAGCAGGCTCGTATTGTGTTCAGAAAGTTCAGCGGAACCTTTAATGACGGCATCTGCGTACTGCACAGCACCAGCGTGGAGGTCAGGCTTGCCGTTGTTCATGTAAGGAGCAAGGTCCTCTTCCATGAGTGCGTTGATACTCGCCTTGAGGGCAAATTCAGGATCGATATGATCCTCAGCGCCATCCTGGTAGAGGCTGTAGACGATTTTACTGTCCTGGAACAGTGGTTCGTTGTTGTACGCAGTACGGAGATAGAAGGGGATAAGGCTGGTCATCCATCCGTGACAGTGAATGATGTCAGGTGGCCAACCGAATTTCTTGACGGTTTCGATCACACCTTTACAGAAGAAGGCAGTACGGTCAGCATTGTCGTCGAATGGCTTGCCGTCTTTGTCGTGGTGGACGAACTTACGCTTGAAGAAATCTTCGTTGTCGAGGAAGTATACCTGCATCCGCACGTTCTTCTCGGCGAGTGAGGCTACTTTGATGATCAGCGGGAAGTCATTGTCGTCAACAATGATGTTCATACCTGAGAGGCGCACCACTTCGTGCAAACGGTGACGGCGTTCGTTAATCGTACCGTAACGGGGCATCAGCACCCGGATTTCCATTTTACTTTTCTGGAGGTGGGGAGCCAGGGCCCGCACCGTAGTAGAGATATCTTTTGCGATGGTATAGGGTTCCATCTCCTGGGTGACAATCAGCACCTTCTTCTTACTCATATTTCAGCGGTATCAATTCTGGTTTTTTGGTCGGGAATCATCATTATGTTCCAGGACACTGGCCGTAGCCGGGGGCAAATTTACGAAATATAACCGACACGGACTATATTGGCGCGCTTTTGCAAAAGTCTGTTTCCGGATCAGCAGACGCTCACTGCATTGCCCGCTCATCCCATCCCTGGCACCTGCGTGCTGCGCCCCTCCTAAAAACTTAAGGGGATGCGCCCGAAAATTCCTCCTTTTAATCCCCACAGCATGAAGACGTGCCACACTGCCGCAGAACTCCGCCAGCATCTAGATTCGGAGCATGATTTTATTGCGTTTGTTCCGACAATGGGAGCCTTGCACGAAGGGCACATGGCTTTGATTGACGCGGCCAGGGCCACGGCAGGCGTGGTGGTGGCAAGCATTTTTGTCAATCCGACACAGTTTAATGATTCCAGCGACCTTTCGGCTTATCCGCGGACGCCAGAAGTTGATGCAGAGATGTTGCGGGCACACGGTTGCGACCTGCTTTATTTACCCGAAGTAGATGACGTTTATCCGCAGGGCGAAGCATTCAGCTCAACGGAACACCTGGATTTCGGCTCCTTGACGGCAAGAATGGAAGGTGCTAACCGCCCGGGACATTTTGACGGTGTGGCACAGGTGGTTAGTCGGTTGCTGGAGATCGTACAGCCTGATCTGCTGGTTATGGGGCAAAAAGATTACCAACAGGTAGCGGTGGTGCGCTCCATGATCCGTCAACTGGAGCTCACGGTTGACTTGATGGTGGTGCCAACAGTGCGCGAACCTGATGGCCTGGCTATGAGCAGCCGAAACCGTCGCTTAGCAGGAGCTGACCGGCAGGCAGCCGCCGTCATTAATCAGCAGTTAGTTGCTGTCGCAGCTGCTGTCAGGGCCGGTTGGTCACCGCGCCAATTAGAGGGGATGGCCCTCGATGCCATGGAGGCAAACCCTCACCTGACTCCGGAATACGTAGAGGTGTGTATAGGAGAAACACTACTTCCCTACGTTCCTGGAACGGGCGTGCAGGAAATTGTAGTCGCCGCAGCGGTATGGTGTGGACCCGTGCGGTTGATTGATAATCAGGTGATTAGCATTAACTGACTTTTTGCGAACAAGCTTCTATGAAACTCTTAACAGTTTAATCCGTTTCTTTGCGGGCGCTTAGCCGTCTTACAGTTGTCAGACTAACTAATTCATCGCGTCCATAAAATCCGGATCATGCTGATTCAAAGATTCAAAGGAAAGATTCACCGTGCCACGATCACCGAGGCAGACCTGAACTACGTAGGCTCCATCACTATTGATGGTTTACTACTGGATGCTGCTGGCATCATTGAGGGGGAGAAGGTGCAAATTGTCAATAACAACAACGGAGAACGTATCGAAACCTACACCATTCGTGGTGAGGAGGGCTCAGGCATCATATGCCTGAACGGCGCCGCAGCGCGCCGCTGTCAGCCGGGAGATATCGTTATCATCATCGCCTACGGCTACATGACGGAGGAGGAGGCACTCGTCTTTGAGCCCAAACTCGCCTTCCCCGACGCAGACAACCGGCTTTAATCGTGGCTGCCCGGCAAAGCCCTGAAGTCAGGGTGCAGGATGTAGGGCGCATGGATTACCAGGAGGCTTGGGACCTGCAAACAGAACTACACGCAGCTACTGTGGCGCGCAAGCGGGAAAACCGCACGCTGGAGAAGGAGGGAAAAGCACCTGGTAAGCAGTACCATCATTTGCTCCTGGTTGAACACCCTCCGGTATATACCCTCGGAAAATCAGGTTCTATCGACAACCTGTTGCTGGATGAGCAGGCACTCAAAGACCAGGGGTTCACTTTTTATAAGATCAATCGTGGTGGAGACATAACCTATCATGGCCCAGGCCAACTGGTGGCGTACCCCATTTTTGATCTCGAAGAGTTTTTTACCGACGTCCACAAATACGTGCGCTGCCTCGAAGAGGTGGTTATTCGTACCTGTGCCGATTTCGGCGTGTACGCCGAGCGGGATGAAGGTTTCACCGGGGTATGGCTGCCCGGAGATGCTGCACGTCGGCAACCACGCCGGAAAATCTGTGCCATCGGAGTGCACCTGAGCCGGTGGACGACCCTTCATGGTTTTGCCTTTAACATCCGGCCCAACCTTACCCACTTTGGTAATATCGTCCCCTGTGGAATTGATGATGATGACCGCTCGGTTACCAGCCTTAGCGTGGAAATTGGTCGTCCGGTCGAATTGGCCGAGGTCAAGCCAATTGTATTACGGCATTTTAGTGAGGTCTTTGGTTTTAGCCTCGACTAACACTTTGCGGGTACTATTGTCGATTGTAGCCTTTTGTGGTTTGGGCACGGCATGCGGGTGCAAGGGGAGTAGCAAGAGGCGATGCAATCTGTTGTTAGGCAAGCACATTATTGGGGAACTTATTTTACCGTTAGCTCTTTAGTATTTTCCGTCCTGACCCACCATTTCATGTAGAGCCTGCATCTATAGATCGTAACTTGCCACTAACACCCCGTTATGACTGAGCAACAAATGATCACTGGATGTAAAGACCGTAGCCGGCGCGCGCAGCGCGCGGTTTACGACCGCTACAGCCCATTGATGCTGGCAGTTGCCCGACGCTACACCAGTCGGGACGCTGACGCCGAAGATGTTCTCGTTACCGGGTTTTTCAAAGTGTTCGATAAAATTGATTCTTTCACCGAGAACGGAAGTTTTGAAGGGTGGATCCGCAGAATTATTGTCAACGAATCTTTGATGTTGCTGCGTAAGAAACATGCATTGAAGCAGGCATCTGAATTGAGTGATGTCAATCCCGCCACCTTTTCTGTCCCTGCAAGTGCTACGGAGCGTCTAGCGGAGGCGGATATCATGAATCTCCTCGAGACCATGCCGGTTGGGTACCGTACCGTATTTAACCTTTACGTAGTAGAAGGCTATAAACATCGGGAAATCGCTGAAATGCTGGACATCAGTATCAATACCAGTAAATCGCAGCTCATCCTGGCTAAAAAAAGGATGCGCGATCAACTTGAAAAATTGGGTTACACCGCTAACTCTTAAATCTTATCACCATGGCAGAATTTGATCCCTTTGAGCGTGAGTTCCGCCGCCAGGCGGCGGGGCTACGTCGAACCCCTTCTCCCCGGGCGTGGAACCGGCTGGAGCGCCGGCTTGACCGCCGTAATTCCGGAGGAACCATTCTGGGTATTCGCCCCTGGATGATTGCCGCGCTCCTGTTGCTTGTGGCCGGAACTGTGGTACTCACTGACTTTGCCGCTCCCCAGGATAATCTCCTGGCGCAGCGCTCCCAAAGTATCGAGGAGCTAACGAAGCCTTATGTTCCTGAAGAGCCCTTCGTTCCGCAGGATTACCAGCCCGATCCAGATGCTACACAGGAAGTTTTACAGGACGGAGACTTCCGCGACGTAGTTGTTGCTGAAAAACACCGGGTCCGGGGGTAATACGCAGGCAGTAGTATAAGATTGATGACAAAGGCACCCGCTGATTAGGGGGAGTCTGAGAAGTGCGCTTGTCCGCCTATCTGCCAAACGTCATTCGATTCCCGAATGACTGCTCTATATTGGGGGCATGTTTAGTATCCGGTGCTTCGTTTTGTGGTTAATATTTCTGGGGGCTACCCCGGCCCTTCTTACTGCGCAATCAGAGGAATACGCCGCGCAGGCGGCAGTCATTGAAGAAATGCTGCGGGACGGAAATTATCGGGTTGCGTTACCGCAGAGTAAGGCACTTATCGCTTCAGGCGAAGAGGCACAACTACCGGTTATTGAAGCTAAAGGTCGTTTCCTGCTGGGTAGGGTGCTTACGGAAAATCCCGCGGCAACGGCTAAGGAACGAGTTGCGGGTATTCGGGAACTGCGTAAAGCAGCTAATGCCTTTCAGCGTGCCAGAGATGGTGCTACCCTTGATAATATTCTGGCACGATTAGAGGCCTTGACTGGAGACAAGAGTTTTGTCCTGAAAGAGCTGCCCTCGGCAGCTGCCACCGCTGCTCCGGAATTACCAAGTGGAGCTGCCATCGACTCTGCCACGATCACTGCTATCGTTTCATTACAGGGGCGGCAGATTGAGGCTTTGACGGAAAGTCAGATGCGGCAAATGATCCAGTTGCAACAGCAACAACGCCAGCTGGACGAGTACGCCTTCCGTAGTTTGAACGATAGTTTGCTGTTGCTGCAGCAGGAGCTTCTGATTGATAAGCAGGAGGCCTCAGTAAGGACAGGAAAACTCCAGCGGAACCTTACGCTGGTGATCGCTGGAGCCGCCCTGGTGTTTTTAGGCCTTCTGTATTCAAGGTTCCGATCGTCGAAACGATACCAGGCCCGGCTGGAAGACCAGAATAAAATCATTACGGAGGAACGGCAGCGCTCGGAGGAATTGTTGCTGAATATCCTGCCGGTTAAGGTGGCGGCTGAACTTAAAGAAACGGGCAAGGCAGTTGCCCGAAAGTACGACGATGCCACGGTCTTGTTCGCTGATTTTAAAGGCTTTAGTAGTATGGCCAGGGACCTTGAGCCCGAGGTGTTGGTTGGCTATCTGGACGAAGCTTTTCGTGCCTTCGACGGCATCGTCCGTAAACACGGCCTGGAGAAAATAAAGACCATTGGTGATGCTTACATGTGTGCCGGAGGGTTGCCCATCAGATCACATGATCACCCCCTGAGGATGGTTCGTGCTGCGCTGGAGATGCAGGCCTACCTGAACAGCAACCCGCATTTTTCGGCGCGGATTGGCATTCATACCGGCCCCCTTGTAGCCGGGGTAGTGGGGCAGGATAAATTTGTCTACGACATCTGGGGGGATACTGTCAACCAGGCGGCACGCCTGGAAGCTAGCGGAGAACCTGGCCGGGTTGCCGTTTCGGCAACGGTAGCAAACCGCGTCTCAGGAGAATGTACTTGTACTCCAGCCGGAACCTTTACGGCTAAGAATATCGGAGAAATGGAGCGGTTCTGGGTTGAATCCGACGCGAAGGGATAAGCAGGGACGTTAGTCCGGTCCGTTTGGGGTTCGACTGTTAGGTTACACTGCGATACATGGCTTTTTTTAACCTCGTCCCCAGCCCCTTTTGCTGTGCAGCTTCTCCATTGCGCACTTCGTGCTCTTTCCGAGGTCCGGGGGAGCTACTCTCCCTACACAAATTTGTAGCCATCCAAGTTGCTAGAGCAAACGGTCGGAAAACGGAACAGTTGCCTCCGGTTGATGCAGGCTTCTTACCGTTTCACCCTTCTTTTGGCCCGCCAAAAGAAGCAAAAACTCACGGCCAGGACGACGGCTCCGTAGATCTATGGTCGTCCAATGCCGCCCCCACGGTAGCTCCGGGTGGGGTAGTCAAAGGGAAGCTACTAAGGCCCAGGGGATAAAGCACGACTTGTGGGTAAGAGACAATTTGGTGCACTACTCCTTAACTTCCCTTGGAACTACCTGATCAATCAACGGTTTACTTTCTTCCCAAGCGTCCTCTGCAACCACCCATCTGGCATTAAGGACCGGCCGGTTGGTGACCCTCCGAAGAGCGTTAAGAAATGAATACTGCTTGAGCCAAAACGAGGTTTCCCTTAGCCATCCAGATGACTAGTACCTATCGGTAGTGCACAGAACGGGAAGCGTGCGGCGAGTTTATTCATTTTAGCTTTTCGGAGGGTTGCCGACCGATAAGCCGGGACTTAAGCCAAAGGCTTTTGCTTCTTTTGGCCCGAAAAGAAGAGCGACACGGCAGGCGCTGTTTTCTGTGTAGGGAGAGTAGCTCCGGGGTGTCGTCCAAAGCGTCAATAACAGTATTAAATTGGTTGGGTTACGTTGTCAGTCCCCGGCGGAGGTCCGCTTGTATATCCTCGATGGCCTCCAGGCCAACGCTCATACGCACGAGCCCGTCGGAGATGCCCACGCTTTCCCGCTCAGCGGGACTTAAACGAGCGTGGGTAGTCGTTGCCGGATGGGTAAGAATGGTCCTTGTGTCTCCGAGGTTACTGGAGCGAGTGCAGATTTCTGCTCGGTCGAGCAATCGATTAGCGGCTTCTATGCCGCCCGTGAGTTCGAAGGTTACAATCCCTCCGCCCAGCTTCATTTGCCGCCGGGCAAGGGCTTGTTGGGGGTGGCTGTCTAAAAAGGGATAATGTACCTGTTTGATGCCAGGCTGCTGTCTGAGCCACTCCGCCATAGCGAGCGCGCTGCGGCAGTGCGCCTCCATCCTGACGTGCAGGGTTTCAAGGCTTTTACTGATCACCCAGGCGTTGAAGGGGGACATAGCCGGCCCGGTATGCCGGCAAAAGGTAATGATCTGATCCATCAAGTCTGCTCTGCCAAGCAATAGTCCGCCAAGTACTCTTCCCTGGCCATCCATCCACTTGGTGGCAGAATGGGTGACGATGTCTGCACCAAATTTTGCGGGCTGCTGCAGGTAGGGGGTGGCAAAGCAATTATCAACCACGAAGATCAGGTCGTGCTCCCGGCAAAATGCACCGGCGGCGGCGAGGTCAATCAATTTCAGGCCGGGGTTCGACGGCGTTTCGGTCACGAAAAGCACCGTGTTTTCCTGGACGGCAGCGGACCAGCTCTCCGGATCTTCCGGCTCCACGTAGGTGAAGGTTACTCCCCATTTGGGGAGGATGTTGGTCAGGATTTGGTGGGTGCTGCCGAACAGCGCCCGGGTGGCAACAATGTGGTCTCCTGCGCTGACCAGCGCGGCCATGCTGGCAAAGCAAGCGGCCATCCCCGAGGCCGTGGCGAAACCGGCTTCGGTTCCTTCCATCTCACAGGCTTTAGCGACCAATTCATCTACGTTGGGATTGTTGTAACGTGAATAGATAATACCCGCTTCTTCGCCCCGAAAAGTAGCGGCCATGGACGCCGCAGAATCAAAGGTGAAACTGCTGGTCAGGTAGAGCGGTGTGGAGTGCTCCCGGTTGTGCGTTTGGTCCATTTGCCCGCGAATAGCGCGGGTAGCTGGTTGCTGTGCTTTTGCCATGTTGCAAAAGTAAGCTGTCTGGAAAAAGTATGACTTAGGGAAACGAAAAATATGACTGAATACGACCTTTCAAGTATCTATGAAAAGGAGGAACGGTATGGGGTATTGCCATGAATGCGGGCTTGTCTACCAGCGGTATCACATAAGGCCGGGACTCACCTTTTCTTTAGGGCTTGCAGGCATACCATCAACTTTGCGTACTGTATCTCCGGAGAAAGCAGGAGTCATTATGTTAATTGGGTACGGAGCCTTACAATTAATCATAAGATCGGCAGGTAGTCTTTTTTTTTATACTATTTTAGAGAGGTATTCGCTTGAAAGCTTACCACCAAAGCCTCTTTCAGGTTCTATCAACACCTAAAAATACACCTGCATGCACTTCCGCCTACTCTGCATTCTTGTCTTATTTAGCACCTGCGTTCGCGCTCAAATTTCTGCACCCTACGCTCCTTTTCGCCCCATGGTCAGTTATTACTACAGTAATCCCTTTATGGAAGAAGGCGCTTCCAGTCCGGGGGTGAGTGAGGTGCTGGGCTTTGCCTGGACCGCCTATGGCGATTTCCCACACTACGAGCTTCCCATGATTGCTGCGCCAGCAGAAGGAGGTCAGGTTCAGTTGCTACCACATTTTTTGGCCCACGAATCCAGTCACGTGACGGAGGAAAGCTTTAGCCTTGTTTCTCCGGAGGCACGGTCTTTCGAACTGACGGTGAACTTCGGTGCTCCAGTAGGAGAAGAGTGGTTGGGGAATATCTATCGGGGTAGGGTCGATTCAATCGTGGAGATGTCTTTTCTTGGCCTGACGGATAGTGTGAAATTTATCTCTTTCGTTGATCAAGAAACGGATGAACAATTTCCCAGCTTGCTGCTAAGCAAGCAATACGGCATGATATCCGGGCCTTACCTGAACGATCTGCGTCTAACCGACCGACCGCTCGAGTTGCTCGGTTTTTCCATGGAAACAAACTGGGGGGCATGGAATACTACTTCAGCAGGAGTTGATTTCCTGGAACCGTTTGAAATGGCGATCAGCACTTTGGACGCCAGGTATTATCAGGAGAAGCGTACAGAGGAGGTCCATAACGGCGTTGCTGGAACGCGTGTAACTCAACGTACCTGGAGGGGGGGAGATCCCGGTTGTGATCCGGTGGTGGACGCTACTTTCAATCCTTACAGTATTCGTGAGATAAGCTATTTTGCGCCCGCTGATGGCGGCGCGCCCACAGATACTATAGTGCTACCTTCCTATCAGCACTGGCTTTCTATGCCCTTCTACCCCCAAAGTTCTGATGACGATTGGCGGGTTTTACCGCTCGGCACTGTAACCCTCGACGCTGCAGGGAATATGCGTACGATATTGCCCGTGCAAGACGACTGCTATGGCATTGGCATACAACTGGGAGCGGTGCTCACTCCGCAAGGTAGTCCCGACCTGTACACTGTAGATGAAACAACGACCGGGCCTGCTGTTTATCTGACGTCAATGCTTCCAACCTTGGAAGAAGATGAAGAAGACGGTGGTGTCTGGCGATTGATTGGCGTAGAGGCTGGCAATACTACCTGCGGAACTACCTGGAATTTTGATCGTTTATATACCTCGCTGTCCTCATTCCCGGATGACGAACGCGTCACGCTGAGCCCCAATCCTGCCGTAGGGCAAACCATGCTAACTGTTCCTTTTGACCTGGGCTCAGTTTGGCTCGAAGTGTATGGAATTGGTGGTAATCTGATCCATAAAACAGCCACCACCGGCGGAGACCGGTGGCTGACTGTTAGCTCAATGCCCGCAGGAACCTATACGGTAGTCGTAAGTGGACGTGAAGGCCCAATTGCCCGCCGCCGGCTGGTGGTGCGGTAGATGCAACTGATCGCGCTACTCCTGAGAAGGGGCCGCGCGCCTACTGGCTGACGTCCGGTATTCCCCCAGCGTCTGTCCCTGAAGCGCATCGTCAGTAGGAGGCCCCTGCAGGTTCATGTCTACGTTCATGTCTTGGTCAGGAAAGTAAAAAGATACCTGAAGGCTGTTGTCCGTGGCAGTAGCTGAGGTAAGGGGGTAGGTGGCTCCCTGGCTTTTGAAGCTTCCCGTTAGTCTTTCCGCTCCCGTCACAATGGCCAGGGTGCCGGGAACAGTGCCGAGCGGTGTGTTGCTGATAACGACCTCCCAGGTTCCGGCAAAAGAGGGGGGAGCCGCTTTAGGGGCGCTGGCGCAGGATGCCAGGGAAAGGATGAAGAGGCAAAGTAGTGGCGTAAGTAAGCGCATGATAGTGGGGGGGAGGTAACCAAAATAAGGCGTATACCTAACATGGAGACACAGAGCTCTCCTGTCAGAGTAGTGTGGCTCTAAAAAGATTAAATCTGCGGTTATGTTGTAAGCTAATGTTAGGTTTGACAACGATGCGTGGTCACTTTGGTCTGTTGGTCTGTTGGTCTGTTGGTTTTTAGTCTGTTACAGGGTCATAACTGCCTGACATACTAAAAGACCAACGAACTAAAAGACCAACAGACTTAATGATCACGTCAGATTAGAGCTTGATAGTCAGTAACTTGTATTGCTGCATCATTCAAGCCTGACCTAAAGCCAGCTACGCCTGAAGATTACCCGAAGGCGACGTCCATTGCTGCTTTGATCTTTTCGACGGCTGTTTCCAGGTCAGCAATACTGTGAGCACTCGAGACGAAACCGACCTCGTAACCACTCGGGCCGAGGTATACACCGGTCTGCAGCAGTTCGTGATGGATCACTTTGAAGTACTCCATGTTGGCCGGGTCAATCTGATCGGCGCGGGTGATGCGTTCGTTGCCGAAGGCCAGCCAGAAAATAGAACCGATGTGCGGCACCTGTACCGGGTAGCCTTTCTCTTGAGCATACGCCTCAATGGCAGTGGCCATGGCATGCGTTTTCTGCTCTTGCAGTTCGTAAAAGCCGGGGGTGAGACAGAGCTCAAGGGCTGCCAGTCCGGCAGCCATGGCGACGGGGTTCGCGCTGAGGGTACCTGCCTGATATACAGGGCCAACGGGTGCGATGTGGTCCATGATCTCCTTGCTGGCGGCGTAGGCGCCAACGGGGAACCCTCCGCCAATCACCTTACCGAAGGTAATGATGTCGGGCTTGACGTCGTAGTAGCCAGCTGCGCCGGCGAAGCCGACGCGGAAACCAGAGATAACCTCGTCAAAAATCAATAGTACGTTGTGTTTCCAGGCCTTGATGCGGAGGCATTGCAACCAGCTGGGGTCCTGAATGAGGAGGCCGTTGTTTGCCGGAACGGGCTCAACGATGATACAGGCAATATCATCTGCGTGCTCGCTGAGGGTGGCTTCGAGTAGGTCCCGGTCGTTAAGCGGAAGGATGAGGGTATCGTTGGCAACCGCTTCGGGCACCCCCGCTGAAGAGCTGGTGCCGAAAGTGGCGAGCCCGGAGCCTGCCTTTACCAGCAGACTGTCGACGTGGCCGTGGTAACATCCGTCGAACTTCAGGATTTTGTTCTTTCCGGTTACTCCCCGCGCCAGGCGCAGGGCAGACATGACGGCTTCGGTTCCCGAGGAGACAAAGCGAATGGAGTCCACGTAGGGGTGGTTATCCAGGATGAGCTTGCCCAATTGATTGCCGAGGCGGTTCGGAGTGCCGAAACTGGTGCCTTTGGCTACCGTTTCCATCACTTTATGCTGAATGTGCTCATTGGCGTGGCCGTGGATGAGGGGCCCCCAGCTACAGCAAAAGTCAATAAACTCATTGTCGTCTTCATCCCACATCCGACTGCCTTTACCTTCTTTGATAAAGAGCGGTGGACCGCTAACGCTACGAAAAGCCCGAACAGGACTGTTGACACCGCCAGGGAAATAGCCCTTGGCTTCATCAAAGAGATCAGCAGATGTTTGTCGGGGAATACGTTGTTCGAAAGACATAATGTGGACTCGGGATTAAAAAGAGTGTTGCGTTTGTGGCCGCAAGGTACAACGCCGCGGGATGGTTAGCGGTCAGGAAGGGGTCAAGTCTGTTTCATTACCGCTCGATAAGCGGGAAGCCGGGGTGCTGGCATTTTGCGGGGAAGCAACAAAAACTCACCTTTCCTTTAGTACATTCGTCCTTATGCGTATTCTTTCTCTTCTCGTCCTTTCATTGCTCTTGGTTACTTGCGGTGCACCTGCGCCCGCGCCCGGAGAGTCACCAGCCAGTACCACTATGCCAGCACCGGAGCTTACCCTCGAACAAGCGAATAACCTTGCTGAACTACCGTTGGCCTGTATTCAACACGAATACCCCAATAAGTTAGGTCAAACAATTGGGGGAGCAGAAGACCTTGGGGAACCTAGTGCTTTGCACCCGGCTTTTTATGGCTGTTTTGACTGGCATAGCGCAGTACACGGGCATTGGTCGTTAGTAGCACTACTACGTCAGTTCCCTGATCTGGCGCGTGCTGACGAAGCGCGCCGAATGCTTACCGTAAACCTCTCTGCGGCTAATATCACGGCTGAAGTGAATTACTTTAACGGGGTGCACAACAAGAGTTATGAACGCACCTACGGCTGGGCGTGGTTGCTCAAGCTGGACGAAGAATTGAGCAGGTGGGATGATCCGCTGGCCGCAGAACTACGTGCTAACCTCGCTCCTTTGACAGCATTGATCGTTGAGCGCTACCTCGATTTCCTCCCTAAACTGAATTATGCGATTCGCACTGGTGAGCACCCGAACACCGCTTTTGGTTTGACCTTCGCCTATGACTATGCAGTGGTGGCTGAGAATGCGCCTTTGATGGCCGCAGTTGAAACTGCAGCGCTGCGTTTTTACCAAAATGATGTTGATTGCCCTATTGGTTGGGAGCCAGGTGGTTACGATTTTTTAAGCCCCTGCCTTGAGGAGATAGACATTATGCGGAGGGTCCTGCCTGAGGAGGAGTTTCATCCCTGGTTAGCGGGCTTTTTGCCCGCGCTTGCTCAGCCTGGCTATACGCTTGCTGTTGGGGAAGTGTCTGACCGAACAGACGGCAAGCTGGTCCACCTTGATGGCCTGAATTTTAGTCGTGGCTGGGTCTTGACGGGACTGGCCAAGCAGTACCCTGAGCAATACGGCCATTTACAAGGCCTGGCCAACCAACATCTGGAGTACTCCCTTCCCAACCTGGTGGGGGATAGTTATGAAGGTGGGCATTGGCTGGGGAGTTTCGCAATTTATGCTTTGTTGGGAACGGAATAAACACGACCATGCATTGGCCAAGTTCCGATAACGCCGGATTACTTGCTACCTTTCAAATACCATCTAAACACCTAAACCATGAGAGAAGATATTCTGGACCAGATTACATCAGTGCAGGGAGACAAACCCCGGACGCTAAAAACCAGCCAGGGTAAACGGTTCGCCAATTACTTTATTGACCGTATTGTACTTTATCTGGCCACTTTTGGCCTGAGCTTTATTGTTGCTTATCTCTTGGAGAGCATTGCTCCGGGCAGTATTGACTTTATCGCTTACGCCGACGAAGATGACCTGGGAGTCCGGTTAGTAGACTATGCCTTTTCTTACCTCTGCCTTGTCATCATGTACACTTTGTTGGAATACTACACCAGGGGTAGAACCATCGGAAAATATCTGACCAAGACGCGGGCTGTAAGGGATGATGAGGAAAACCTCACCTTCAAAGATGCAATGATGCGCAGCCTGGTCAGGATAGTACCATTTGAACCATTCTCCTTCCTGTCAGACGATGGCCGTTCTGGTTGGCACGACACCTGGACGGATACGAAGGTGATTGACGTCTAACGGAGGCGCTTCAACATAAATTAGCGGTGATTTCTACTTGGTCTTTTGCCTCAACTCATGTCATAGTGCACTAGAGAGAGGTTCCTGTATTCACGACGAAAGAGGAATCGCGGATGTCGCGCGGAGTTCTTGTATGACAAGGACCTAGTAAATTAACATCAGGTTTGGACGAGACAATAATGCAAGTTGCTGACTATCATGCTCTAATTCCCGCGATCATCAAGTCTGTTGGTCTTTTAGTCTGTTAGGCGGTCATGACCGCCTAACAGACTAAAAGACCAACAGACGAAATCAACCAAAAATAAGTGTTCAGTCCAATTCAACAAGAAGCAACCAAGCATCGTTGCCAAACCTCGCGTTAAACTAGTGGCTACTGCCTACCCTTTGCGGTGCTTCTTTTTCCCCTTACCCCTTGGTTTGAAGCTGCCCGGGTTGTAGGTCTTCTTGCGGAACTTCTTACGCTTGCCACCTCCCTTGAAGCCGCCACCAACGTTGGTACCGCCCTCAAAGATGCGGACATTCATGTCGACGCCTTTGTCTACAGCACCCTCAAAGGCTGCCACTACTTTTTTAGCTTCTTTGCTGTCGACGCCAACATAGGTAAGGTTGTTCTGGATGTCAATCTTGCCGAAGGCTATCTTCTTGCCCGGTAAGCGACGGTTCATCATGCCGATGACCTGCGGAACAGTATAGCCTTGCTTACGTCCGACGGACATGCAGATGGTCGTGTACTCTTTGCTGCCGCGCTCGAGACGATTGTCCTTGCTGTTGTCCTGTTTGATTTGCTTTTGTCCCGATAACTGCTTGCTCAGGGTCGCAAGGCCATAGCCAAGGATCTTTTGGATGAGCTCTTCGCGCTCGATCCCTTCAAAAGACTCAATTACTTCGGGGAGGAAAGCGGCTACTTTATCGTCAAGGCTGGCATTTTTTACCTTTTCGGCAAAGCGGATAGCGCGTAGACGATAGACTTCCTCCTGAGCGGGAATCTCTTTTAGCTGGAATTCAATTTTGGAGTAGCGTTCGATTTCGCGGATCTTCCGTGCTTCTCTTCCGGTGACGATGCTCATGGCAATACCTTCCTTGCCGGCGCGGCCGGTACGGCCGGAGCGGTGGACGTAGACCTCTGGCGCATCGGGGAGGTTGTAGTTGATCACGTGGGTCAGGTCCTGAACATCGAGCCCCCGCGCTGCCACATCAGTGGCAACGAGCAGACTAATTCGACGCTTGCGGAATCGCTGCATGACGTCATCACGTTGGGCCTGGCTCATATCTCCGTGCAGGGCATCGGCAGAATGGCCAGCAAACCGCAAGTCTTCAGCTACACCGTTTACTTCGCGGCGGGTCCGGCAAAAGATGACGGCATACATTTCGGGGTCAAGTTCGACGAGGAGACGCAAGAGCGCAAAGCGGTCAGAACCTTTCACCTTGAAGTACTGGTGGATCACCTTGCTGTTGCCGGCATCGGAGTGTCCTACGCTAATTTCCGCAGGATCATTCATATAGGTTTCACTGATGCGCTTTGCCTCTTTGGGCATAGTTGCTGAGAAAAGCAAGGTTTGCTTTTCTTCGGGGGTAGCTGCCAGAATAGCATTCAGCTCTTCCTGGAAACCCATGTTGAGCATCTCGTCAGCTTCATCAAGCACAACTTGCTTGACTTGTTCAAGCTTGAGTTTTTTCCGGTTGATCAGGTCAAGGGTACGCCCGGGGGTGCCAACAATGATCTGAGCACCGCCCCGAATCTCCCGGATCTGGTGGGTAATGGGGGATCCTCCGTAGACCGCGCAAACTTTTACGCCATTACGGAAACGGGCAAAACCATCAAGGTCTTTTGCAATCTGGAGGCAAAGCTCCCGCGTTGGGCACAGGATCAGTGCTTGTACGGCTTCGAGGTCGGTGTCGACCTGATTGACCACCGGCAGGCCGAAGCCAGCCGTTTTGCCTGTACCCGTACGGGCCAGGGCGACAAGGTCACGGTCAGAGGATAAGATGATGGGGATGGCTTGCGCCTGAACGGGGGTAGGGGTCGTAAAGCCAAGTTCCGCTACTGCGCGCTTGACGTCGTCACGAAGGACGCTGTCCTGAAAAGTTTCCATTTCGCCTGGGGTTAATCCTGAGTCGAGACTCAGGGCACAGAGCAGCGCCTTATCTAGGCTTTAAAGGGCGCTATAAGCGCCGCAATGAACAGCTCCGTAGTACTGAAATTTAGGCGAAATAGTTTACCACGATGGCAACTCACACCGCGTGAGTAGCTGAATTGTAAACCGGGGACGCCCTGTTTGAGGGGGCAAAGGTACGCATTATTACGGACAGTTATTAATATACCAACGCCGTGAAAGCTTGGCGTAAGCACGGTGGCTCCCACAATGGCCCACTTAATATGCTTTGCTAACTATTCATTTCCCACGTATCCAGGGCCCGATAGACATCGCGGTGCACTTTCCCCCGTATCCTCATGCTGCGGAACTTATTTCTTTTGGGATTCGGATACACCCGGTTGGTGAGTAATACAAAGACAAGGTCGTTTTCCGGATCTGCCCAAACCGAAGTGCCGGTAAAGCCGAGGTGCCCAAACGTTTGGCTGGAGGCTCCAGCTGACACAACATTGGGCCAGCCGCCAGCTAGGCGGTCAAAGCCGAGCGCCCGGTAATTGTACTGATTGCGGGCGATGAACCGTTCGATGGTAGTAGGTTCGAGTAGCTGCTGGCCGCCATGGTCGCCGCCATCCAGTAAGAATTGGAACAGTAAGCCGAGGTCGCGGGCATTGCTGAACAGACCAGCGTGACCGCCGATGCCGCCCAGAAGGGCGGCTCCTTCGTCATGGACATAGCCCCGCAGTAACCCTCCCCGCATCCAGTGATCATAAACGGTAGGAACAATCCGTTGGTCAGGGAAAACCCCGGCAGGCCTGAAGGTGATGCGCCCCAGCCCCAGAGGGGTGTAAAACTCCCGATCAATAAAGATGTCCAGCCGTTCCTCAGTGATGTTTTCAATGACGAGCTGGAGCAGGTAGTAATTCAGGTCACTGTAGCGGTAGCTTGGGCGCCTGGAACGATTAACTCGCCGCTGCAGTTTCTGTCGAATCTCACCCGGGACTCCGTTATCGAGGTAACGGTTGTTGCCTAAGGGAATCTCAAAGTCTTCCTTTAGACCCAGACTTACGTATTGCTTGCCCAAAAAATCTTCTACGGGGAGCTCTGCCTGCAGACCGGAATGATGCGTCAATAACTGTTCAATGGTGTATCGGCCAAGGGGCTTATTCTTGAATTCAGGTAGGTAATCCCGAACACTCGCCTCCAGACGGATCAAATTTTGGTCGTAGAGCTTCATCACTGCAAGGGTGGTGGCAGCGGCCTTTGTGATGGAGGCGAGGTCATAAAGGTCTCCGGGAGATACCGCTTGCTGGCGGTAGACGTGGTGTCCGTAAGCTTTTTCATAAACAACATGCCCGTCTTTCATTACCAGAAGTTGGGCACCGGGCATTGCCCGGTAGCGGATGCCACGGTTGATGTGGTAGTCAACCCGCTCCAGTTTAGCCCGGTCAATCCCGAATAACTCAGGTATACGGAAACCACTTCGGGTAGCAGTTAATCTTTCTCCGCTACCGGCGCGGAATTGAGGTGTGTCTTTGTCAAGACGGCCATCGAGGAGCTGGGCCCCAAAGATGGCCTGAGCAAGAAAGGCTTCGCTATCCTGTGTTTGTTGCGGACAGGTAAGGAAGGCCCAGTTTTCCGGAATATCGTTGACCCGGTCAGGATTGCCAAAATTTACCAGTACGGTGCTGGGGAGGACTGCATTGAAAAGGCTTTCGTACCATTCGCTTCCTTCGACAACGAGTCCGGGAGGATTACTCACCACAATAATGGTGGGTATTGCATCCGCGTACGGCAAAAGATCAGGTATAACCTTATGGTATGGGACTTCCTGAATGTCCGCAAAGCGTTGCGCCATTTCGATGAAACGGGATGGCCGCTCCGTTGCCCGGTAGACGATTCTGGCAGCGGTCTCTTCCAGAAAGGGCAGTTGTTTTTCCGGGTTAGTAACGACGACCGTCTTTTGCAGTAGTCGTTGGTAACGTTCCAGGTCATTAGCAACGGAGAGGGATTCGTAAGGCCACGAGCCATTAACGATCAAGGTGTCTGCATCAGCGAGCGTGAGCAGGCTGGCAGCACCCGGGCTGGAGCGGAGACTGTCCAATTGTGCCGGAGAGAAAGCCGTCGTCTCGCTGGATGTCGATCTACTGAATAGACCTGTCACCCACTCAAAGAGGTCTTCGGCCCAGCCACCCGCCTGTACAGGGGAGGAGGCCAGCAAAAATGCCAGGGTAAGAAAGGATACAAGAAAAGTCTTCATTCAAATTCTGGGGCTAATCAAAAAAATAAAAAAGGGTAGGGTGTCAATAGCGGTGATAAAAGGGATAAACGGGGGTTCTAACGTTCTATTGTAGAGATAGTTGACCTTTATAAGTTTCTTCAGGGAGGCTTGGAAGTAGACCGACACAACGGTGGAGATGTTTTCGAACACAAAATGTTAAGTATTTGGCTTTAAATGAACAACAAATTGTATGTTTGTGTGGTTCGTTTATCTTTTCTGCCGCGGCCGCAGGTGCACCATTTAGGTACAGCAGCAGGGGTGGTCAGCTGGCGGGGCGCAGCCCCGCATTGCGTCGGCCTGGCCAACAATCCCTACACTGCACTCCGCCAGGAGCGGGATCGGAACCTGCGTGCGCGCCAAACCCAGTCTATGCCTGTAAGCACCCTCGTGTTGATCTCTTTACTAGCACTGCTTTGCGGCGGCATGCTAAGTTGGTTGCTCCTGCAGTTGAAATGGCGCAATGATTATATCGCCCGTTCGCTGGTCGACAAAGACTACGTTAGGCGGGAACTTCACGAGCAACTGCGTAGTGAGGCAGACCTTCACTACGAAAACCTGCAGGAGAAAATGACCGTCGAAAACCAACTCAGTAGCGAGTTGGCCGCGACGCGGACAAGGTTGGCCCACCTCGACGAAAAGTTAAGGGGACAGGCTGCAGAAATGCAGCGGCTGCAGTCGGCGAGCCTCGCTCAGTTTGAGCAAACCGCCGATCGTTTGCTGCAGGAAAAGAGTAAACGCTTTTCGGCGCAGAACGCCGAACAAATAAAGGGAATACTCGCGCCCCTCCGGGCGCGGATTGAGGGCTTTGAACAGCAAGTAGAACGCCGGTTTCTCGAAGAAACAAAAGACCGGGTAACCTTACGTCAGGAGATCAAACACCTCCAGCAACTCAACCAACAAATAAGTACGGAAGCTAATAACCTGGCCGGGGCGTTGCGGGGCAATAGTAAGACGCAGGGAGACTGGGGTGAATGGCAGTTACTTACGCTGTTGGAAGCCAGCGGACTGCAGCAGAATGTCCATTTTTCCGCTCAATCCAGCTTTCGCGATGAAGATGATCGAGCTAAACGGCCCGATTTCGTCATCAATCTTCCCGAAGGCAAACACCTCGTCATTGACTCCAAGGTCTCGCTGACGGCCTACGACCGGTACTGCGCAGCGTCCGCCGAAGATCCTGACCGTAAGGGACACGCCAGAGCGCACCTGTCCAGTTTACGGAAGCACATCCTGGACCTGGCTTCGAAAAACTACACCCAGCTTTATCAGATTACCAGCCCCGATTATCTCCTGCTATTTATCCCGATTGAGCCCGCGTTCGGACTGGCACTGCAAACTGAACAAGGCATTTTTCTTGAAGCGTTAGAACGCAATGTGGTCATCGTTACGCCGTCTACCTTACTGGCAACTTTACGGACGGTCTCTTTCATCTGGAAACAAGACAACCAGAAAAAGAATGTCCTCGAAATCGCCCGTCAAAGCGGGATGCTATACGACAGCTTCGTATCCTTTACCGAAGAATTGAAGGGCGTTGGCCAGCAGTTGGATCGGGCGCAAAAACGCTATGATGCGGCTTTCCGTAAACTTTCTACCGGAGCGGTATACGGCAGGACCCTTGTCGGGCGGGCTGAAAAACTGCGGGAACTTGGGGCAAAGTCCAAGAAGCGGCTGGATCAGCAATTGCTGCGTGAAGAAGAGTAGGGAACTATCTTGCTGGTATCGAGGCCAATTAGACTTTGGCGTGACTAAAACAAGGGGATATCTTTGGGAGCGATAGAAACAATCTCTCCCCGCAACTTATCTTCGCGCTTTCAAAGTTTTAAGCGCATGATTCACCGCCAAGAAATAGCCACAGTTTTAGCCGACCCGAAGGTCGGAACCGAAGTAACCATAATGGGTTGGGTCCGTGCCTGGCGCGGCAACCGGTTCATGGTTTTGAATGATGGTTCCGGAGCCGGAACCCTCCAGGTTGTGGTGGACAATGAAACCTTCGATGAAGCAACCTTGCGCGCTATTGGTTTTCATACCTGCGTCGGGGTAACGGGTGAGCTGGTGGAAAGCCAGGGAGCCGGACAGGCCGTTGAGGTAATTGCCAAAGACATTACCATCTACGGTGCAACGGACCTGAGCACTTATCCGCTCCAGGCCAAGAAACAAAGCATGGAATTCCTGCGCGAGAACGCGCAGTTCCGCATGCGGACAAACACCTTTAGCGCGGTTTTTCGCCTGCGCCATGCCCTGGCTTACGCGGTGAACAAGTACTTCAACGACCGTAACTTTTACTATCTCCACACACCGATCATCACGGGCAACGACGCCGAAGGCGCCGGAGAGATGTTCCGGGTTACGACCCTGGACCCCGCCAGCCCTCCACGGGACGAAGACGGCAACGTCGACTATACTCAGGATTTCTTCGGGAAGGGTACTCACCTGACCGTTTCCGGTCAGCTACAAGCCGAAATCGGAGCCCTTTCTCTCGGTAAAGTGTACACCTTCGGGCCAACTTTCCGCGCAGAGAACAGCCATACCAGCCGGCACTTGTCAGAGTTCTGGATGATTGAGCCCGAAATCGCCTTTGCGGACATCGATAACAACCAGGACCTGGCGGAAGACTTCCTCAAGTACCTGATCAACTACTGTCTAGACAACTACCGGTCAGACCTCGAATTCCTCGATGCGCGCATCAAGCAGGCTGAAAAGAACATGAAGGCGGAACTCCGCCGGCCGATGGGACTGATTGAAATGCTGGAGTTTACGGTTAAGGACGAATTCGCCCGGATCACCTACACCGAAGCCATCAACCTGATTCAGCGGTCCAAGCCTTACAAGAAGAAGAAGTTTGAGTTCCCGGTAGAGTGGGGGACAGACCTACAGGCAGAGCACGAGCGCTGGCTGGTGGAGAAGCACTTCAAGAAGCCGGTCATCGTACGAGATTATCCTAAAGATTTCAAGGCCTTCTACATGCGCCTCAACGAGGACGAGAAGACCGTAGCCGCCATGGATATCCTCTTCCCGTACATCGGAGAAATGGTAGGGGGCTCTCAGCGTGAAGAGCGTGAGGAAGTACTCCGTCGCAGGATGCAGGAAATGGATGTTCACGAAGAGGACCTTGCCTGGTACATGCAGCTCCGCACCTTCGGTGGCTGTCCTCATGCAGGTTTTGGCCTCGGATTTGAGCGTATGGTAATGTTTGTAACCGGGATGGGTAACATCCGGGACGTTATTCCTTTCCCCCGCGCTCCGAAGACCGCAGACTTCTAGATTTACCATTTACAGTTGAGTATTTAAAGTTCAGGAATTGCTAACGCGAGCCCATGGGGCAACAGGCGTCAAGACTGATGAACTGGCTAAAAAACATGCCGACTGTGGCGAGAAAATACCATCATCAAGCGTTGAAAATACGGGGCAGGGCCTGGCCAACTCCATTTTTATAAGTAGAACACTTTATTTCAAACTCCCTGGTGACACCCTCACTCAAAATGACCCTTACTTGAGGGTAAATGACTAAGGCTGACTATTTTGGCGCGAACGCAGGTGTAAAGCGAAGTAGTGAAATCAATACGTGCTCAGCCAAAATCTTGAATCTTAATTCCTGAATTGTAAATTGTAAATCCTTATGATCATTGGAACGAGAGGCTCCCGCCTCGCTTTATGGCAAGCCCACTACATGCAGGATAAACTCAAGGCGCTTGGCCACGAGAGTGAACTGCGCATCATCAAAACCCAGGGCGACCGGGTACAGCACCTCACGTTTGATAAACTTGAGGGGAAGGGCTTTTTTACCAAGGAAATTGAGGATCACCTGTTGGCGTCAGACGTTGACTTGGCCGTCCATAGCCTCAAGGATATGCCCACCGAGCAGCCCGAAGGGCTGACCCTGGCAGCACTCAGTTACCGCGCAGACGTGCGAGACCTGATCATCATTCACAAGGACAAAGCCGTCAACGGCAAGCCACTGAAGCTGGCTGATGGTGCGACGATTGGTACTTCTTCCGCCCGGCGTAAAGCCCAGTTGAAAGACCTCCACCCCGGTTTGGTCACGGTTGATATCCGGGGCAATGTTCCTACGCGCCTGGAAAAGGCACGCTCCGGAGAGTTGGATGCGGTGATGCTCGCGGCCGCGGGCCTTGAGCGCCTCGATATTGATCTTTCAGATATGGTGGTTGTTCGCCCCAGTCCTAAAGAGTTTGTACCAGCTCCGGGACAAGGGGTAATGGCCATTCAAACCCGAAAGGAAGATATTCCACTGCGCAAGCAATTAGCGCCAATCCACAATCGAATAGTTGGGGAGTGTACCAACGTAGAGCGTGAAGTTCTTTCTCTAATGGAAGGTGGTTGCTCTATGCCCCTGGGAGTGTACTGTGAGCAGGACGCGCAAGCGAATTACCACGTGTGGGCTGCCTACGCCGAAACGGCTGATAGCCCGGTAAAACGGGCGCAGGTGAGCCAAAGTACCCGGGCTGGCCTGGCTGAAGCCGTAGTAGCTGCGCTGAGAGGGTAGCCATTACGCTAAATATTGCCATCGGGAAATACGCCTTGTGCTCATGCCTCGTTTCTAAATTGATCGGGGAACCATATTCGCTGTAGTCCGCTGGATAATTTATTTCGTTAATAAACAATTAAAAAAGTCAGATAAGGGGCAAGCGGCCTATTATCAGGGGGGTACTATTGTGGTTTCGGTTTATTTTGAGGTTTCCCAATTTTCAGGCGATCCATTTAGTCGGGGTCATTAACGTTACTTCATTTCAACAACCTAAAGCCCTTATGAAATCAACTCTACCCAAAACCCTGTGCTTATCCATTATTTTGTTGTACGGAGGTTTGCTCTCCGGCCAGTACCTGCTGGAACCTGAGTTGCTGGTAGCGCCAGTGGCGCTGACTGGATTTGAAGCCCCGCAGGAGGTCCTGCAATTTTCCCTCGACCATAAAGTGACCGAGGGGCATCAGGAGGAGGCTATGGTCCTTACCTTGCCTATTGGTGAATTCTTGCAGGTCTTTGAACTTCATCGGCGGGAGTTGCGTAGCGCGCATTTCAAGCGTTCTTTTGCTTCCGGTACAATAGATCGTGAGCATCGGCTCTCCGGGCAGTTTTTGGGTCAGGTCCAGGCTTCTCCTGGTAGTATCGCCTATTTTACCTTCGATCAACATTTCCTCATGGGCCATTGGGAGGTAAACGGAATCCGCTGGGTGCTGGAGCCACTTTGGTTTACTGATGATACCGCGGCGCGAGACATCTATTTGCTCTTTCGGGAAGACAACCTGGCCGAGACGGATCAGCAGTGTAATGTTTCAGGTAGTGATGATATTCCAGGCTCCGGCCGCAGTAGTGGCTGGATCGGGGCAAGAGAAATTGAGCTTGCTGTAGCAGTTGATAGTTTAATGTACCGACAGTTTCCGGACGCGGGTAGCGTGGAAAACTTCGTATTGGGCTTGCTTAATTTGGTGCAAGGCGATTATGATCGGGGCTTTCAGAATAATCTCTGTTTTCAACTGGTCGATCTCTACTTGAGTGATGCTCCGGAACGGGAGGTGTGGAACACAACCTTATTTTCAGAGACTTTGATCGATGATTTTCAGGTGTGGGGTAATTTTAACGAGTGGGCCAACGAATACGATATGGCGACACTTTGGACAGGACGAAACCTCCGCAGTGTTTCGTCCGGGGCCAATAATATCGGCTATGCTTACATCGAATCCATGTGTGGTTTTTTCAGGTACCACATCGTTGAAAACTGGACGCAAAACACGGCCGCACTGCGCGCCATCTGGAGTCATGAGATTGGACATAATCTCGGAGCCAGGCACGTTGACGGGACTACTTTAATCATGAACCCGACGCTTGGGCCAGGCAATACCCGTTGGAGTAATACCGCGCGGCAGGCGATTAACAACAGCCTGCCCAGGTTTGGCTGCCTGGAGTTGTCACCCTGGCTTGCGTTCACTGCCTCGGGGGTGGGGCAGACGAGTGAGTTGGCTTGGAGCTATACCTGGCGGGAAGCGAATGAAGGCTTTTTTGTAGAGCGATCAACGATCAGAAATACTGGTTTTCAAACCCTGAATTGGGTACCGGGAAACGAAAATATCGGTGATCGGTTTTACGATTATCTTGATGAAGGACTAACACCTGGCAGTATTTACTACTACCGTCTGCGCCAGATTGATGATAATGGTACCGAATTCATATCACCCGTCAGAAGGGTGGTGGTGGCTTACCCGGAAGGCGTAAGAATTAGTCCCAATCCAGCCACAGACGTGGTACTTATCGTTTCTGACAATGACGCGGTCAAGGAATATCGGATTACCGATATCACCGGCAGGGTAGTACGGTCAGGCCGGGTATTTTTGGGCGGGAACGAGGTCAACCTCAACGGATTGGATGCTGGCGTTTACCTCTACTATGAAGTGAACGAAAAAGAGATCAGCTTTGCTACGAAGCTGGTCAAACGCTAATCCTGGTAAAGGCTGTGCTGGTGCACCTTAGGGAAAGGTATAGGTCCGTTAGTCGAAGCTCCTGGCGGGCACGCAGGTTACGATCCCGCTCCTGGCGGGCTTACAGGCGACAGCTGCAATGCAGAAGAGACTAGTACCCGACCTCTTCGCCCCGCCTCCGGCGGTCCAGTTCCTGCTGGATGATGTACCGTAGTCTTTTGCCTCGATCAAGGCAGGAGAGGTTACGGCTGATGTAGCGTTGTACAATTGCCAGGATCAGGAGGCAGAATGGGATGGCGGTAAGGAAAATCCCAACCAGGCCCCGGTAATTCGCGAGCGCCGCCGCGCAGGCGGCAAACATCAGAAACGGAATCAGCAGGCCGATACGGAACATGGTATCCCGCATGCGCCGCAGCTTACGCCCCTGAATCCGGAGCCGCCGCAACAGCTGGTGAAGCTCGTGGGTAGCAAAGGCAGCTGCTCCACCCGTCAGAATGAGGATGAAGTCATTGTTGCCTGCCCTTTCAAGGCGGTTAACCTGTCTTTTTATTTTACCGCGTAGTGCCATCTGATTACAAAAATACATAACTAGCTTTTCAGGTTCAAAGACGAGCGACTCAATTGTGAAAAGTGTCGTAAAAATGCTGGGGTAAGGATGTTAACCAAATCGCCGTAAGCGCCTTTTGTTATGCGACTCCTTGGTTATTAGCGTCCATCATTTTGCTTCACAAAAGTGTGGTCTGCATGTTTTACCAGCTGACGACTCTCCCGGTACCGTAACAGAAGGTGGTTTTTACGCCCCCGTTAATCAGTGTGATAAAGCATAATTCTTAGATCGCTTGACTAACATTAAGCAGGTCGTAGACCTTTTGCTGGCTGAGGGAGCACTTTAAGACAGGCTTAAACTTTTTCCGGCGATTGAAAACAATTAGTGTCAAGTGAGGTAGATTTGCCATATTTGCAACAATAGCAGCAGACCTCCCTTTTATGACGCGAGAACTGGCCCGAACCGCCCTGAAAAAATACTTTGGCTACGACGATTTTCGTCCACTACAACTAAAGATTATTGAGCAAACGTATGCTGGGCAAGACGCCATCGTACTGATGCCAACGGGGGGAGGGAAGTCCATGTGCTTTCAGATTCCAGCGGTAACAATGAATGGCTCTGTCGTCGTCGTTAGTCCGTTGATCTCCCTGATGAAAGATCAAGTTGACGGCCTTAATGCGGTAGGTATTCGGGCAGCATTCCTTAACTCCAGTCAATCGGGGACAGAAAGCCACCAGGTGGAGACGGCTTACGAAAACGGAGAGCTA
Source organism: uncultured Lewinella sp. (assembly GCA_964616365.1). Lineage (GTDB taxonomy): Bacteria > Bacteroidota > Bacteroidia > Chitinophagales > Saprospiraceae > Neolewinella. Next base: position 28,126 of record CAZTTF010000248.1, read on the forward strand.
CACCTGTTGTACGTAAGCCCGGAAAAACTCTTGTCCAGCGGCTTCTTTACCTTTCTCAAACGACGGAAAATATGTCTCTTCGCCATTGACGAAGCCCATTGTATTTCTGCCTGGGGGCATGACTTCCGGCCCGAGTATACCCAGCTGAAAAGCCTCAAGCAGGCTTTTCCCGACGTGCCGATCATGGCCCTCACGGCTACCGCCGATCGGCTGACCAGAAAAGACATGGCCGAACAGCTCGGCATCCCTAATGCGGAGCAATATGTGGCCAGTTTTAACCGCCCCAACCTGAGCCTTGCCGTGCGCCCCGGTCGAAAACGCCGGGAGCAGATCGTCAACTTCCTCCGGGAACGCCCCAACGAAGCCGGTATCATCTACTGCCTGAGCCGCAAGCAAACGGAAAACCTTGCTGAAAAACTCCGGGAAGTCGGCTATGCTGCTGAGGCCTACCACGCCGGCCTCCCGGCCGGCGATCGTGCCCGGGTACAGTCTGATTTTATCAACGATAAAACATTGATCGTATGCGCCACCGTGGCCTTTGGCATGGGGATTGACAAGAGTAACGTCCGCTGGGTTATCCATTACTCCATGCCGAAGAACCTGGAAAATTACTACCAGGAAATCGGACGGGCAGGACGTGATGGCGCCAAGGCAGATACCTTGCTTTTCTATTCCTTCAATGACTACGTGACCCTAAAGGACATGCTCTCCGGAAACGGTAATAGTGAACTCCAACTGGTCAAACTTGATCGGATGAAGGAGTATGCCGATAGCCTCGCCTGCCGGCGCCGGATCCTGCTGAACTACTTCAGTGAGGACCACACTGAAGACTGCGGTAATTGCGATATCTGTGCCAATCCTCCGGATCGATTTGACGGAACGGTGTTGGCACAAAAGGCGCTTTCTGCCGTTGCCCGGTTGCGGCAAAATGTAGGGGTTGGCATGGCTATTGACGTCCTGCGCGGATCGGCGAAAGCGGATATCGTTAATCGTGGCTACGATCAGATCAAGACCTACGGCGCAGGACGCGACGTCTCCGTCTTTGACTGGAACCAGTATTTCAACCAACTCATCAGTTTGGGCTACCTCTATATCGCCCACGAGGATTACAATAAGGCGCGGCTAACGCCCGCCGCCAAGCGGGTGCTCTTTGCGGGAGAAACGGTTGAGCTAGTACGTATGACTACAGTTAAGGCCCGCCGTAAAGCGGAAGACGATAAAACAAAGCAACGCGCCGCCGTTAAGCGGGAGTCGCTCGGCCTATTTGATAAGCTGCGCGAAGTACGGCGTGAACTGGCGCGGGAATTTGGTATCCCGCCTTATCTGGTGTTTAACGACAAGACCCTCCATGAGATGGTGGAAATGAAACCTACGACCGACCACGAGATGGCCCGGATTAACGGGGTGGGGGAACGTAAGCTTCACCGCTTTGGAGACCGGTTCATGGAAGTAATCAGAGCAGAGGAATAGACTGTTTTAACGCTAGGTTTGGGTTTTAAATGGCGCAAATTGACTTATTGCTAAGGCTAAGTTTAAGTGGATAGTTTGTAGCAGATAGTGCCCGGCACGCATGCTACAGGACACTACCTGCTACGAACTACTTACTTCGGAATTGTACTGGAGAAAAAATCAACTAGCCACAAGAGGTTGCGCGCCCAACCTCACGTTGTTTTATTTCAGGAGGTAGCAAATACCACCCTCGATCTTCGTGAGTTGTACCAATTCCCCTTTCACCGTGACGATTTCGTGCTCCCGCGCTGCGGTAGCAAACAAGAGGTCTGCCTGCTGATAGCCCTCCGGTACGGTAATTGATAGGGAATCCACAGGCTGAGGGCCGAAGTGGGCAACGAATAAGTAGGCGCCATTGCCGTCAGCTGCGGGTCGTAGCCAGGCTAATACCCTGCTTTCTACCTCTCCCATAGCACCTGCGTGCCCGCCAGCTCCCGTTTTTTCTATGCTATGCACCGACGCCTGCAGTAATTGGGTTGGCCCCAGGTGTGCCATTAACCCCTCGGCAAAGGCGTGCAGTAGCGTCCAGTCCGTAAACAGGCCAAGGTTACTTCCCCACACAAAAGGCCCCGTTACTGCCTTATCTGGCTTGGTTTCCTGAAAGACATAAAGTTTGGAGTACACCTCATTGGCCGCCCGTGTGAAATGGCGGTCGCGTTGCTCAAATCCGAGGCTGAAATAAAGCGGGAAAATACCCAGGAAGAGGCCGGTGAACGTACGCGCCAGTTCCGCCCAGTGATGGAAGTGATCGAAGCGTGGATCATCCTTGTCGCCGGTAATTACGGTCCAGGCGGGAGTGACCGTGGAGCCGGCAGCGATGGCGAGATAGTGATCCGTTACGGCCCAGAACTCAGGGCTTCCGGGCACCAGAGATTGGAGGTTGCCCAACGTAACCTCCGCGCCACTTCGCTCCAGGTGTTCCACTTCATCGCCGTAGGCCATAAAGTTGGGGCGCTCGAGAAAGCTTTCGGCAAAGTAGGCGAAGTAGGGGGCGTGCTGCTGAACTTTCATTTTGACGGCCCGCAAGGGGTCGTAGTAATCGTCAGCTTCCGCCGGTACGCCCTCCGGGCGCATCTGAACGTGACTCATATCTCCGCGCATAAAGTCAAATCCATAGCGGGCTTGCTGGGCGGCATAGTGATCGGTCAGGTATCGCCATACCCAGGTTCTTGGTTGGTCGAAATCTATTTCCCAGTTGCGGTTATCGTCTTTGCGGGCGTAGAGTTTATAGCGGGTGAGCGGGCCGAAGGCCCGGCTCATTTCGGTGGGTTTCGTGATGCGGTAGTCGCGCCAGACCCGGCCGGCTTTATCGACCGTCATCGCTTCCGGGCGCGGGTCTACTTCGAGCCCCCGGTAGGGGGGCGCCATGGTGGCTGGAAGGGGCTCCAGACCACGCTGGTAGAGCCAGTCAACGAGATCGATGCGGCGGCTTTGCCGCCCGCCGTAGTCGTCTGGGTGCCCAAAGAATAATTTCAGGCGGTCGGCTTCAGGGAGCTGCCATAATCCGCCAACTACTCCGTAAGCCGGCAGCGCCGGACCACGTTGGGCCAGCCAGTCGGTGATCGCTCCTTGTACTTCCTCGTGGAGCCAGGAGCGCTGGCTGACGATGCTGGTGTCGTGGCGGCGCACCCATTCAAAATGATCGGGATTAGCTAAGACAATTTCGCTGTAGCGATCGGTATGCGGAATAACGTCAAGTCCCACTACTTTTCCCATAGCATGCAGCAGGTTGATCACCACTTTTAGTTGGTGGTCAAGTTTCCACAAATGAGGTCCCAGGGCACGCAGTTCATCACTGTAGAACTCGGGGTTCAATTCCCAGCTGGCCATGCCGTAGAGGCTACCTACTACACCTGGTTCCCAGATTGGCAGCAAGTGGATGCCCCGGATATGGTCTGGGAGGGTGAGCGCATATTTAACTACCTCCAGAAAACTGCCGATGGTGCGGATATTGACGCCTGCCGTGGCGGTGCTTTTAAGCCACGCGCCATTGGGCTCCTTGCCTACCGGCGAAGGGTGGGTATAGGTAGGGTCAAGGCAGCGATCAAGCACTTCCTGACCGAGGCGCGGCCGCAGGTGCTCAAATAGTTGTGCGGCAGAGAGGGTAACTGCCAGCTCGGGAGCCAGCCCCTTTACGAAGCCCGTCCGCCCCGTGGTATAGTCGGCAAAGCGCCTTGGGGCAATGGAAGTCCAGTGTTCGTGGTAAGAGGAGGAAAGGGGCATGGGGCGAAGGTAAGCAGTCTGGTCGTTACGCCGGACTTGAATAACTTCCTGGTTTATGGAAAAACAGGCAGGGGAGCGTCCCTAGGGCAGACCGACCATAGTAGCTGGTCTGCCCGAGGGCCCATACTCGCTCCTGACTTGAAGAGGGCTGCTGCCTGCCTACATCCGGGGCAAAAACGCTTAATCACCCACATGGGGGAGGTTCCGCAGTTAGGTATCCGGGATTTTTGTAGCCATAACCTACCAATTCGCTTTATGAAACAGCTTTTCTATCTACCCCTGCTCGTTTTATCCCTCCTTTGCACCTGCGCCCTCGCCCCCAATAGCCTGTCCGCACAGCCTAACATTGCAGTTAGCTCTCCTGCTGACTACATCACAAAGCTGCAGGACATCTTCGTTGATGACGACGGCGTCGGATTCGCCGGAGGCCGTTGCGGGGTACTCCTCAAGACGGTTACCGACGGACAAATGTGGGAGCCCGTTGCTGCACCAACTACTTCGGATATCCTGACGCTCGCCTGCCCTCCAAGCGGCTGCTCCACGGCAATCATGGATACCCCCGAAGGCTTATTCCGCCTGAGCAATGACACCTGGACGCCCATAATCTCCGATAATGGTAGCCTGGGAGGAACCTTACACTGGCTTTCCGAGTCGACCCTCGTACACGAAATCAACGGGGATTCCTACTTCCGGTCCACCGATGGTGGCCTTACCTGGAAAGCAACCGAATTCAGCTTCTTCCAACGTGCCAACATGACCTTTTTGGACGCGGATACAGGCTTCGTCTGGATCGATAAAGATTTGTACAAAACCACTGACGGCGCCAACGTTTTTTCCCCCGTTGGGTACACGCACCCTGAAGATGTGCGGGAACAGACCTGGCTCAATGACCAAATAGGCTGGATCTTTGGTGCTGATCGACTCTTTTATAAAACCACCGACGGCGGCCTCAGCTGGACGGTATTAAACGAAACCTCGCAACTTACTTCGGTCAACTGGATGGTCGCGCTTTCAGAAACGCACCTTGTTGGGGCACAAATTACTACCAGCCGCCTGGAAAGCCTTGACGGTGGAGTGACCTGGACGCGAGAGAGTTTCCTGGACGGTGGAAACGAACGCGTCAACGAACGCTACCACCGCCGGGGCGATGCGTTTTTCACCATCGGTGACGCTAATCAGATTATGTACTCGCCGGCGGGCTTTACGGACTTCGTGGAACTCGACCCCATCGAACGGCATGACCGCATCTCCCGTATTGTGTTTCATACACCGGAAATCGGGTACGCTGCCGATGGTTCTCAGCTGATGCGGACCACCGACGGCATCAACTGGACCTACCTTACAGAGAGCTTTGGGTTTATCCAGGATCTTACCCTGCTGCCAGACGGCAGCATCGTTGTGCTGAACTCCAGTATGACGAGGATTAGCACTGACCAGGGCGAGACGTTCACGGATTGGGTCCCTGATGGCCTGGTGGCTCCGGGCGAATACGGTAGTAAGTTCAGCCAGAAGCCTAACGGCGACATCTACCTGCTTGGGAGCGAGTTTGCGACTACCAGTTCGGACGGAGGGGCAACCTGGACAGTCGTTAACCACGGCACCGAGCTGTCTTTTCACGGCATTCAGTGGATTACCGATGATATTGGCTACGCCTATACCCGGCAACAGGACTTTGCAAAAACCACCGACGGTGGCCTGAGCTGGACAGTAGGAGAAGCTGCCGTCCGTAATTTAGAGGGGATGTATTTCCTGGATGAAATGAACGGATGGACGTCTACCGCGTCCCGGCGATACCGGACCACCGATGGTGGCGATAACTGGCTGCTGGAAGCCGGTGGCGGTGGCTACGACTTTGAGATCAACCCCGACGATGGCTCCCTACTGGTCGCCTCTTATCTCGGAGGTAATAACGGAAGCATCTCCCGTTCTACCGATCAGGGACAGACCTGGCGCCAGCTCAATTTTAACTGCTTTGCCTATCGTGCGGGGGCGGTAACGCCGGACGGAGCCTATTATTGGACAGGAGGCGATGGCTTTCTTGTAAGACATGATCTGAAGGAGCTGATTGAAATTTCCAACAGCACCTTACCTTCACGACAAACTTACCGTAGTCTCAAGGCTTACCCCAACCCCAGCAATGGACTGTTTACGATCGACTTGCCGTTGGTTCCCACAGCAACAACAATGCAAGTGTTTGACCTTAGTGGCCGTCAGGTACAGCAACTGCAGGTTGCTCCGGGTACCGAGCGACAGGCGGTTGATTTGTCAGCAATTCCCGCCGGTGTTTACGTAGTACGCTGGCTGGCCGGCGGTGACTCCGGCCGCGTGAAAGTCGTAGTTCGCTAGCTCTCCGTTAGGAAGATAAACACCCTAATTACCTATTGGAATCTCAATCCCTGAGACGAAAGCCTCGCCAGCCGTAAGTACGGAGGGTGGGGCTTTCCCCTTTCTAATGCTCCCGCGTGATTTGACTTATCAGGTCACTGCAAGGGCTAGCTTTAGTCCCGGTAGTTGCCGTGAATGGACCCTTCGCGCAACCGCAGCATTTTTCCATCGCGCCCTCTGAGTACAGCGATGATTTCAGCAATGAGGCTGGCGGCAATTTCTTCTGGTGTCTCGGCCCCGATGTCAAGACCAACTGGGGCGTAGAGGTTGCTGTAGCCCAAAAGGTCAGGACCTCCCTCCTCCTGAAGCTGTTGGTGCATTTTTATGGCCCGTTTGCGCGGTCCCAACATGCCGAAGTAGACCGGGGTATGCGGAAGGAAGTAGGCGACCATCTTTTTATCCCAGTCGTAATCATGAGACATCAGGACAACCGCGGTAGCGGTATCCGGAACGCACTGATCAACTTCGTGGTAATCAAGGAGCCTGTCTGCCAGGTCGTTGATCTCGGCAGTGAATTTTCTCCGGGGCCCGATAACGGTAGTTTGCCATCCCAGCTGTTTCGCCGCTGCCAGGGTAGGGGGGATGTCGTAGTTGGTGCCGGAAACGACCAAGTGAACCTCGGGGTGGAATACCTCGAAGAGCACATAGGAGGATTGCCCCTGCTTGTTGGTTAGCAGGCAGCGACGTGAGCGACCTTTAGCGAGGACTTCTTGTGCCAACACGGCAACAGTTTCCTCAGATTGGCTAAGGTGGCTGACGATCGGGGCCAGATTGTTTTGGGGATACGGGCGGTGAAGGAGTGCTGAGCCTCCGGAGGAACTGAGCAGGCGTGCGGTGACAACGGGAACGCGGGTGGTAACCAGCAGGCGGAGCATTTCTACCTCATTATCCCGATCAGCGTAATCGATTGGGATAAACAAGACATCGATGCGGCCTTCACAGCCAAGGCCGATGCCGATGACGGCATCATCACCGTCCAGGGTGTCGTAGGTGTGGGTGGCTGGTACTCCCGCCAGGATGGCGGCGCGGGCGCGCCGCAGGGCATCTCCTTCCAGGCAGCCTCCGCTGATACCGCCGACATAGCGGCCATCGGCCGCTACCAGCAGCCGGGCTCCGATGCGGCGGTAGGAGGAGGCTTCAACGTCAACCACCACGGCTAAGGCTGCCGGCGTTGCGGTAGCAGCCAGTTGGTCGTAGAGGCCAATGATGCGGCGAATTTCTTTCACGGCGGCAAGGTAACTACTCGGGAGCTTCTTTGCTTGCCTCTTCTTGTGCCCGTTTGCGGGCACTGGTGTAGTCTTCAGGCGTATCAATATCGATAGGGGGGGCGTTGAACCTGATTACGCGCACTTTTTCATCCTGACGAGCGATCAATTTCCGGGCACCGAAGCTTCCCGATTGTTGCGCCAATGTTTCCACAAAGCGCACAGGAAAAATGGCCGGTACTCCTGGTTTTTCCGGGTAGTGAGTGGCAATGATGTGGTCCGGGTAGTCATAACTCTCTCTGGTCAGTCTGCTTAGGCTTGCGGCATCCATACCCGGCTGGTCGGCAAGAGTAATCAGGAAGTGTGATGGGGCAAAAGTCTTTGCCAGGTCAACCCCAGCAGCAATGGAGCTTGCCATTCCTGACGACCAGTCCGGGTTGTAGCAAAAATGGAGGTCGGCCACACCGTCAAGGTGACTACGGATGGCAGCATCATATGCTCCGGTTACTACCACAATATTGGCTTCGGGCTGAAGCTCTTGTGCGGCGAGGACAGCAAGTCGGAGCAGGCTCGTATCGTATAGCGGCAGAAAGAGCTTGGGCTGGCCCATGCGCCGGCTTTCGCCGGCGGCGAGGACGATGATGCTGAGTCGATAGTCCATTAATAACGTCAGGTTTGGACGAGACAATAATGCAAGTTGTTGATTATCATGCTCTAATGTTCCGTGATCTTCGAGTCTGTTGGTCTTTTAGTCTGTTAGGCAGTCATGACCGTCTAACAGACTAAAAGACCAACAGACGAAATAAACCAAACATAAGTGTTCAGTCCACTTCATCAAGAAGAAACCAAGTATCGTTGCCAAACCTCGCGTTTAATAGGGTAGGCCAATACTCAAGATCCGGGTGTCTGGCTGCAGGGTGCTGGGGTCGATCTCGTAGCTCCAGTTTCCGGCATCGAGGCGGTACCAGTATCCATCCTTCTGGGCATAGGTGTACCCCTCAATTTCGGAGCCATGCACTTCGAACTCGCCCAGGATATTTTGTAGCTCAGCATAGGTCATGCCGACGCTCACTCCGGCTTCCGTTGCTACATCAGGCGAGGTGATGGTGATGTCGGAGATGACGGTTTCGGCATCATCCAGCATCAGGTAGCCGAGTTCGGTGCCTTCGGCACCGTCGATGTAGTAGACCGGGAAGTCACCTTCTCCCGTACTCAGGACGCCGGACCGGAGGCCGGATTTAAAGTCTGCCACGGGCTCGCCGGCCCGCATGCCCAGCAATGCGCCGTCTTTAACCTGGTATGGGGAAACCGTCGCGGCGTCTGGTGCTGGGGTGGCTTCCGATTCCTGAATTGTTGCTTCAGGCTCCGGGGCAGGAGTGTCTTCGGCAGGTTCAGAAGGGGCGGGGCCGCAGGTGCAAAGGGAAAGAACGAGGAGCAGGGAGAGAAAAATCTTTACGGGCATCTATACTGTGGTTGTAGAATTGATGTAAACCAGTTCCTGGATAAGAAAGCTAAAAGGTAGTGCTTTGTGACTTTATCACTTGCTATCGCGGCTGCTGATTTCGTTAAAAAGCCTCGTCGAAACGAAGGCTGTTTCAGTATCCGCTCAAAAGCCAGTGAGCTTTGCCTTGGTGGAGGAGCTTTGCTCCGACTAGCGAATGATCGGAGCAGAGCTCCTCGACCAAAGTACTAACTACTGTTTTAGCGGAGACCTATTTCACGGCGCCTCTGTTCTAATCCACGGCGTCTACGTCCGCGCCCAAAAAAGAAAACCAGACCCTCCGAATGGAAGGTCTGGTTGACTGGGTGAGCCCGGCAGGATTCGAACCTGCGACCGCCAGATTAGAAGTCAGGTGCTCTGTCCCCTGAGCTACGGGCCCTTAATTGAGGGCAAAGCTAAGGAAATTACCAACGCATCCGGAAATTGTGGACAAAAGTATTAGCCGGTAATTTACCAACAGACCAACGTGGTTTCCTGCTTATTTAGTTGCATAGTCGGGGTGTTGCACCTTAACGAAAGCATCTACTTTGCAGTAAGACAGTAGTTTAACTCCCCGAGGTTCCCGGGTCTGCAGGGAAAGGGGGATTCTTAGCTCCATGCCTGAGGCATCGTAGGAAATTATTGGAATTAGTTGCTGGTGACGGTTTTCTTCTCCCAAATGAATGATATAGTTGCGGTCAGGACTGAATTCCCAGCGACCTCCATCGAGCTTGCGGTTACGGACGAAAGTATTGAAGCTACCGTCCAGAGGGCTGTAATTGAATTCAAAATAGGGAAGCTCCTGCAAGGTGAGGCCTCCCCAGCGTGGAAAATCCTCCTCGTAGGCATAGCGGACAAGTGCAGAATCGGGAGCTGGGTGACTGGTGTCAATGTACAGGTCTCCGTAGTTGATCAAGTCTGTGAAAGCCTGTAGATCCACCGAGTCCGGAATAATAGAAGGGATGAGCTCCATCCGGGCCTTCCTGACTGTATAAGCTTTGCCGTCATTTTCCACGGTACTGACTTCCAATGATCCGTCCGCCAGGCGCCGGGCGGAAAAATTGCCATTTTTCAGGAAGCTTTCCTGGTTGCCCATATAGAATTGTGAACTATTGATGGGGACGGGGCTAAAAGACAAGTCGTAGTACCTGCTGCTGCTTGCACTCAGGACTGTCTTTTGCTCATCTTGGTGTTCGGGTCCTGAAAGGTAATAGTAGGTGTCGAGCTTCCTCGATCCGCGCGACCATTTTCCTTTGCCGAAATACAACCGTTCCGAGGGCGCATTATCGGGATAAATGCGGTAGGTTTTGCCGGCCAACTCCTCGAGTTCCAGATTTGTATCCTCACCTGTGACCGGATAGAATAAGGCCTGAGTAACGAGGCTGTCCTTCTCGTAGCGACTCACCATCAAGCCTCCCAGGGGTGTTTCTTCAAAGTCAATAGCAGTTTGCCCCAGGGTGTCGTGTGTGCTCCCCCTGACGACGTACTTCATCTGATCGTGATAAAAGCCATTGGTCAGCCGTGCGGTATCCCCATCGGTGGTCAGGGAGACACCTGGACGAAAGAAAAAGCGGTCGCCGTAGCCAGGAGGCTTGTTCTCGAGGCTAAACTCCCAGGTAGTAGAAGTAAGCCGGTCGGCAAACGAAAGAGGAGGTGTCTCTTCTGCGCAACTGGCAATAAGTAGGGTGCAAGAGATGAGGGAAAGAATAAAGCGGAAAGTCATGCTTGGTTGTAGGTGTTTATCGTGCTTTAGTTGTCACGGCCGCCAAAAATCGTCCGGGGTGGCCGCGCCAATTGTGATGCTCAGTGCACGTAGAAGTTATGGATTGCATTGCCATAAGGCAAATGCAACTGATGAGGTTTCTGGTGGGTAGGAGAGCGGAGATCTCCGAAGAAAATTATTCGGACGACATTTTGGCGCCATTCCCGGGTTAAAACACACCGTTTCCTCACTTAAACTTAGTCTTAACTTTTTTCAATACAATTTTTACCACCTTCCGACATTCTGTTGGTAACCGATTTATCCGTAGTGCCCCATCGAATAACTATTTGCCCGGCCGTTACCGCGTTGTAACCTGTTGTTTACGGTAGCAATATCCTTCCGTCATCAGCCCTTATTTAAGTCTTTAGTATCCCAAATTCACGAGTATGAAAATCCTGTTCAATTTGCTTTTTTGCCTTAGTTTGCCCTTCGCCCTTGCTGCGCAGCAAGGGGATTGTGTGCGGGGTAATTGCCTGAACGGCAAAGGGAAGTTCCGTTTTGCCGATGGGGCTACCTACGAAGGAATGTTCAGGAAGGGCAAGTTTACTGGTCAGGGTGTTATGCATTACCCCGACGGTGCGCTGTATGCCGGCAACTGGCGTTTTTCCCTTCAGCAAGGCAAGGGGCGCATGACGGATGCTAACGGCACTGTCTACTTCGGTATGTGGAACAATGGCCGCCGCCACGGTGAAGGGGAGGTGGAGTTCAAAGATAAAAGCCGCGTGAAGGCCTTCTTTGCCTTTGACAAAGTGGCGGGTACCGCAGAGTACACTTATGCCAACGGAGATTTTTACCGGGGAGAACTGAACCATGACTTCCGGCCCGATGGACAGGGGACCATGGAGTATGAAACGGGCGACCTGTATACCGGTGAATGGTCGGGAGGCCTCCGGCACGGTCAGGGCAAGATGGTGTTTGAAGACCAGACCGAGGTGTCGGGTAAATGGGAGGAAGATCAGTACCAAGCAGACTGGTCTACCCTTGGTTTTCAGGGCAACCGCGCTGCGGTTGCAGACTGTAACGCCGGCTGCGCAGATGGCCGGGGCCGCTATGCCTACCCCAACGGAACTACCTTTTACGGGCAGGTACAGAATGGGGTACCAGCTGGCAACGGAACCGTAGTGTACCCTGATGGTAATGTCTATCACGGTGGCTATGTGGACCACCGCCCGGAAGGGCTTGGCATTATGTATTACGCTGACGGTGAAATCCACGGAGGACTGTGGCGGAACGGTCAGAACTTCCGCCGCCTTTTTGAAACGGTTGGCCGGCCTGCACAGCAAATTGCGGTAGACTACGATCCGGCAGTTAAGGTATGGGCAGTGGTGGTTGGTGCCGCGCGCTATTCTCATATGCGCACGCTCAAGTACACCGACGATGATGCCTACCACCTCTTCGCTTTTCTCAAGTCCGTAGAAGGAGGAGCTTTACCCGATAACCAGATCCGGGTGTTGATCGACGACGATGCCACCCATCGTAACATCATCATGGCCATGCGTGATGTTTATCAGCGGGCTGATGAGAACGACGTTATCCTTTTCTACTTCAGTGGCCATGGCGTTCCGGGGGCGTTCTTACCGGTGGATTTTGACGGTTTATCTAACCGACTGGAGCACTATCAGCTACGGGACGAGTTACTGGCCAGCCGGGCCAAGCATAAGCTGGTTATCGCCGATGCCTGCCACAGCGGTTCGCTGGGTGGCCGTGATCAGCAAAACGCCATTGCGTTTGGCGCCCGCAGTGGCGGCGCAGATGCTGCCCTGAATGCCTACTACGATGCATTGAACAACGCCCAGGCGTCAACGGCTCTGCTGCTCTCAAGCAAAGGGGAGGAGATCAGCCTCGAAGATGGGGGCTTGCGTAGTGGCATTTTCAGCCACTACCTCATCCGGGGGATGAAGGGGGAAGCTGATGCGAACGGAGACCAATTGATCTCCATTCAGGAGCTGTACAGTTTCGTCCACCGCGAAGTGCGCCGCTATACGGGCAATATTCAGACGCCTACGCTTACGGGTACTTATGATGACCTGATGCCGGTTTCGGTTATTCGCCGGAGGAACTAATTGCCGGTAATCATTGCCCTTTAGTCCTCACTGAGCACCTGCGTCCGCGCCCAGGAACCCGGAAAGCGCTAAAACATCTTCTTAGAACGGAAGTAGTAGATCACGGCAACGCTGAGGAGGATGGATAACAGGATGATACTACCAAAAGCTAGCAGGGTGTTCTGTTGTTGAAAAGGCACAGCAACGTTCATCCCGAAGAAAGAGGCCACTACCATCGGAACCGTCAAAACGATGGTGATCAACGTTAAACGCTGGATGGTGATGTTAAGGTTGTTCGAGATGATGGAACCATAGGCGTCCATCGTACCATTCAGGATGTTGGTGTAAATATTGGCCATCTCCAGGGCCTGTCCGTTATCAATAATGATGTCTTCGAAGAGGTCGGCGAGGTCTTCATCGTGGCGAATACCCAAAAAGTCGGTACGCTTCATCTTCATCTTGAGCAGTTCGTTACCATTCAAGGCATTGATGAAGTAGACCAAGGACTTTTCAATACTGAGCAACTGCTTTAATTCCCGGTTGCGACTACTGTCATAAAGCTCATTCTCAATGAGGTTACGCTTGACATTCAGGCGTTTCAGGCAAGTGAGGAACCGGTAAACGGTGTGTTCAAAAATGCGCAGGACAAACTTCCCCCGGTTGACTGGGTTGGTATTTCGGATCTTGTTCTCAATAAAGAGATTAAGGACGGGGTGCTTTTCCCAGGAGGTGATCGTAATCAAGTGCTCCTCGGTCAGGATGATACCAATGGGGACGGTGATGTAAATACCTTCATTATCTCCCTCAGAGCGGGAGAGCACGGGGGTGTTAATGACGATCAGGCGGGTTTCGTCCTCTCTTTCGTAGCGAGAACGTTCGTCGGTATCAAGGGGGTCCGTCAGAAAATCGAGAGGGAAATCGTATTCGGCTGCAAAGTTGGCGAGTTCATCAGCCGCGAAGGGGGGCGTCAGATGGATCCAACATCCAGCATCCCTGTTGTCCACCTGTTCTAACCGGCCATTGCGGGAGGCGTAGTAGCTGAGCATGGTTGTTGGAGTTTGGTGAACGGTCGCAAATATATAATGCCGAGCGTCAGCTAAGGGTATAAATAACAGTTCACCTTTCAACTATTTACCAATGTGGCGCGCGCGCTGGTGCTATGACTGAATATTTTAAGCAATGAGAAACTAAAAATCAGTTGCTTGCCATTATACAAATGGTAAACTTACACACTGATGTCTCCAGAGGTATTTGTCAAGTTGGGTTTAAGTAAGGACGAACAACGGGATTTCCCGCTTGAAGTAGCTGCCCTTCAGGCAGAACTCCAGCTTAGTGGTCAAGCTGACGAACGGCTGTTAACCGAATTACTTGTTATTTACCGCCGCCGCTACAGTCTTGCTGGTGAAATCGGACGGCTTTTCCGCCCTGTTGGACAATCGTTCCTTAAAGAATGGGTGGATGATGTCCTCCCGAAAGACGGATCCCCAATGCCGGATGCCGAAGCAAACCGGCGGGCCTTGATCGCCTTCTCTGCGGCAGGAATCGCTTCTGAGGACCTGGAAGATATGGCCCTGGCCTATCTTGCGGTCCCTGGTTACCGCGAACAAGACGAACTATACCGGCAAACGCCAAACTATAATTTGCTGGCGTATATCGACTACCTCACCGATTTCGCTCCCTTCGTTAGTAATGAAAGTAATCAGCTCGCGCGTTATCTGCTACTGACCAGCAAAACCAAGGTTAGTGCGGACCTTGTAGCGCGGTTCGTTACCCTTCATCGGCAGCAATTTGAAGCGCTATTTCAGGAGGTAATTCCTACAATAGCTACTGCTTCTCAATACTGGGCAAGATGGTTCTCTATTTTTGAGGAACATGCTACCCGGAGGAGCGGCTTAACGGAAGATTACCTCGACACGCCCTTCGAAGAAGTTGTGCGCAACGTACCCGATCAGGTGTGGTACGATATTGTTGGTGGAGCACAAGAGCAATGGCCCTTTGCCCTGGAGACTAAAGGTTTTTACCACTTGGCTGCTGGGAAAAGTGCCCGGGAATTGCTGCGGGAGCTAGGGTTAAGTCGTGCTGCCTGGCGTGCTTACCTGGCATTGCCGGTTGCCACGGCTTTGTCTGAGCAACCACGCCCATTGGTTTATCTCTGGGCCCTCGGCCTGGGAGCAAGCCGGGAGCTTGCCGCACAGATTCCGGCTTTCCTCCCCGCCGGAGGAGAAGCGCTTTGGAATCCATTGGTGCAGCAGATGGCGCGTTTGAGCGATATCGATTGGGCCGGCGAGGCCGGCCAGCGCCTGCTAGGATATGTCTACCACATCCTTCGGGACCAGCCGGACTTCAGGCTGAACCTGCGGCAACCGGAAGCATTGCTACAGGCAGCCAATCAACACTATGCCCGCATTGCAAACACCCAGCGAAACATCCAGCGTGAACGTGCCGCCCTGCGGCAGGCTGACCAGAATGCCCGGCAGGCCAATCAAGAGGCTCTACAGGAGGACGAAAGACACAGACTGCGTGAGTACGAGAAGCGTCAGAAAGCAAGTAAGTGGTCTGGGCTAAAAGGAGTTAAAAAGCTGCATAGCCCTAACGGTAAGTTGTCCATCTACGAACTAACCAACGGCTGGGAGTTGCACCTGGAAGGCGTTAAGATGGGACACTGCGTAGGCAGCTACACGCCTTACTGCCTCAAGGGAAATTTCTCTATCTGGAGCTTGCGCCACAAGTCCAATAATCAGGAACGGAGTATCGTGACCATCCGTGTAGATCAGCGAAAGCGTGCTATCGTTGAAGCACGGGCACGCTTTAACCGCGTGCCGGAAGCCGAGTACCGCGACCTGGTCAATGCCTGGGCCAAGCAGAATAAGCTAGGCATGCTTGAGGATTGGGAGCGGATGTATTATATCTGATGGGAGCGGCTGGGGCGGACGCACTCGCGTCCGTTGAGTTGCAGTTGTTGTCAGTTGTCGGTTGCCAGTTATTTGTTGTCGCTGATTGGTTGGCTGATGACGTCTGCTAGTTCGGGACTGCCTCCCCGGTTTCCGCAACCGCTTGCCATGATCAGTTGCCCATTGAGGTGGACAATTCCCGTGCCGTGCCGCCCCCTGCTTAGTGGGGGAAGGGCGGACCAGGTTCCGCTACTGAAATCCAATGCTTCCACTTCGTTGTGGGCGACTTCGTGCGCCGTTGATTCTCCGCCTGCGATTAGGAGTTGATCATCCAGGCACAGGGCAGCATTACCAGCTCGATGGGTAGGCAAGTTGTCTGGCAGGGTAGACCACTGCCGGGAGGGGATGTCGTAGACGTCGACTTCGCCAATGGTGTTGGCAAAGGGATTAGTAGCCGCCACGGTAGTGCGGCCGGCGGCGGCGTATATCTTATTGTTGTGCACTACCGCCTGGAAATGATCCCGGGAGCGGGGAGCATCAGGGAGCTGGACCCAGGTATCCGTTTCGGGGTCGTAGGCATCCAGCCAGGGAACGTGCCCTCCCCGATGCCCGTCCTGAATGCCGCATACCATGTAGATCAGTCCGTTGTGGAGGACAACGCCAGCACCTCCACGACGGCGGTCTTCGGGAATGGTGGCCCCAGTGCGCCAAGTCCCAGATTTGGGGCTGTAGATGTAGATCTGAGGAAGCGGTGTCTCTCCGGGATAGCCTCCAGTCATAGCTCCCATCAAGTAGATTTCGTCCTCGTAAACCACCGGTTGGAAGTGATGAATTTCTACCGGACTAGTATCTCCAGCGGTCCAGGTTTTAGTTGCTGGGTCGTAAATATCGACGGGCTTAATGCCCCGGCCTCCCAGTAGGTAGGCTTTGTCACCAACGGCTACGAAGGCCGCCTCGTGGCGGGCAGTGGGAGAGTTGGTGGTGGATTCCTCCGACCATTCAAGCTGAGCTGAAGAGGGAGCTGTGTCGGGAGTCTCAGGAGTACCGCAAGAGGCAAGTACAACAAGACAAAGTAATAGAAAGAAATGGCGCATTGTAGTAGTGTAATGGAACGGGGAGAAAGGTACTCTAAATGTTGGCATATCTCCTGAAAGTGTTTTGATCAAGAATTTTTGAATTAAAATGTTTTAATTGTAAAAATCCACTTATATTTGTTTGGTGATTCAGCCCAATCAATTCCTAACCGGCCGCGGTGCTCAAATCAACACCGCCAACCCTTACCATAACCTTAGGTATGATGAGCTCCCCGATCCGGAAGATGAGCTCAGGACAGCATTTATCCCTACCCACCCCAAAACCATTCTAAACAAAATTACCAGTCCTGATCTGGGCAATGGTTACGGCCTGAATCCTTATCAAGGCTGTGAGCATGGCTGTGTCTATTGTTTCGCACGCCCAACGCACACTTACTGGGGGTATAGTGCAGGGTTAGATTTTGAGCAAAAAATCCTTTTCAAAGCTGAGGCGCCACAGTTATTGAGAGCATCGCTGCTTAAGAAGCGTTACGTCCCAATGCCCATTATGATGTCGGGCAATACGGATGCTTATCAACCTGCGGAGCGCACCATGAAAATTACCCGGCAGTGCCTGGAGGTGTTACAGGACCTGCGGCACCCGGTAGGTTTGATTACCAAAAACAGCTTGATTGTCAGAGATATTGACCTCCTGGAAGAGATGGCTACCGATAACTTAGTCCATGCTTGTCTTAGCATTACAACACTGGATGAGGATGTTCGCCGGATGTTAGAACCTCGGACGGCCAGTATTGCTCAACGGTTTAAAGCCGTAGAGGCCTTAAGTCAGGCAGGTATCCCCGTTACGGTTAATATAGCCCCCGTCATTCCAGGCCTTACCGATCACGAAGTGATGGGTATAGCTAAAAGAGCCCGGGAGTCTGGTGCCCGCCGGATTGGCTACAACATTGTCCGCCTCAATGATGATGTTGCGGAGGTTTTTACGAATTGGGTGCACCAGGCATATCCGGATCGGGCATCGCGCATCCTCAATCGCATCCGTGATTGTCGGGGAGGTGAGTTAGGGGAGAAACGCTTCGGTATACGCCAAACCGGTGAAGGGGAGATTGCAGAGATTATCAAGCAGCAATTCTACCTGGCTAAGCGCAAGTACTTTCCCGAAGGCACTTTTGAATGGCCTGCCTATGATTTTAGCCACTTTGAGCTGCGTAGGCGGCCGCAGTTGAGTCTGTTTTAAAAACAGTAGAACTCCTGACCCGAACTAGGCAAGTCAGGAGTTCTATTGTATAACGATAATCAATTTAGCGTATGCGCTGAACTGCATTCAGACTAAATCGTCCGGAAGAATACCAGGTACGGATCCAATAAGTTCCCGCTGGTTGCATGCTCAGGTCGAGACTCGTGCGCTCTCCTTGTCCAGAATATTCGTTGAGTAATTGCCCGGCAGTGCTGAATACTTGCATCCGTTCGATAGTTTCTCCGGATGGAGCAACCACCGTGACCGGGAGGTCGCCGGCTGGATTAGGGAAAACTTTGGCCGGAGTCTTGGTTGCAACCTCATCAGTTGGGACGAGTTCGTAAGCAATATGGAAGACTTCGAAGGTCTCTTCCGGACCATTGCGTCCAAGAAAATAAAAGTTGTCAGCATCCGCCTGAAAGCCATACGGATGCCCGTCACCTGAAGGGTGCAGGTCTATAATCAACTCAGGAGTTTGGTCGCTGGGAGACATTCGGTACAGTTCATATCCTTCAGGTCCATTCGCGGTAAAGAATATGGTGCCATCACTAAGAAGTATATCAGAAGGGTTGCTTGAGCCGGGACCAGGGTTTATGTCTTCTACTTGGGTGGTGCCTTCTGAAGTGCCGTCGGTTACCCATAGCTCATTGCCTGACACGCCATCGTTTGCAGCAAAGAAAAGTTGTTCTCCAATTTGCGTAGCCGTGGTGTTAAAAACACCTGACGAACTTCCTGGGTTGATATCTAACAGCGCACTTGCTTGATTAGTGGCTGGGTCGGCAACGTACCATTCTCTCCCCAAAGAATCACTGTCAACAGTAAATAGTAATCGATCTCCTAAAGTATAATAGTTGAAAAGGTTCCCAGCAGAAGGTACAGCACGGTCTATAACAATATCCTGCAATGCTTCTGGCATGCCGTAAGGGACAAACTGTAATCTGTTTTGAAAGAATTCGTCAATTACTTCAAAATAAATTCCAGAAGAAGCGGTAGCTCTGGCAACAGGTGCGCCGTTTGGTAAAGAAACAGAGCCTATGAAAGTCCCATCAGCCTCAACAGTATAAAATGTGGTGGAGTCTGAGGTCAAAGAAGGAACTCGAAAACAAACTCTGTTGCCCCCAATAGATTGAATGAACGAACGGAAGTTGAGATCAAATTCCGAAATACGGTTTAGAAATAGCGTATCACCAGAAAAGGAGCCAATTGCGGGATAGAAATTACGCTCACCATTCTCAACTACAGCGATCCTTAATACTAAAGTGTCAGGATTGATTCGAATTAAAGAGCGAACGGCGTAACTTGTATCGTTGCCAATTGGAAGATCTGTCTCCAAGGCGGGTAGCCTAATATCAGTTCCTGCAACGATCAATAGCGGCTGTTGGTCAAAGTCATTAGTGTTGAAACTTCTGAATACCATCTTGTTACCTACTTGAGTACTAAAAGAGCTATTAAATCCTTGCAGGGTTGGCGTTAAAGTGAGGCCAGCTTCAAGAACCGGATCATAAAGAAATAGGGAATCATTGCTCAAGAGTAATCGTCCGGCAATAGAATCGTAGGCCCAGGAAGTTGGTCTCCCAATATTTTGCTGATTATTCCGGCCAAATTGATTGGACGTAACATAGTTGCCGATTAATTCCGGATTGTCTTCATTGTGCGACCAACGGTATAGGCCAGTCCCGTCGAGCGAATCTGCTGTTGTATTAACAAAATAGGCAGCGTCGGGTAGTACTTCCAGCTGAGGATCTGTAACACTGCCGCTTCCGGGGAGATCACCAACATTGATTCGATCAAAAGCTTCAGGATTAGTTTTTGGTACTCTGATTATCGTCCGATTGGATTGATCTAATACAAAAATGAATTCTGAACTAACTTCGAGAAAAGTAGCGGTTTCGTCAGGAAAAGAGGGAAGGCTTTCCATTACTCCTAGTTGGCCTAGATTGACCATGTTTTCAGGAGCAGAAAGTCCGGAATAGTACCTACGCAGCGATACCTCATTATCTAAGTTTCTAGTTAACTGATAAAGTGTATCCTGAACAATTACTCCTGGGAAGTCACTGGAGGTATTGGTGCCTCCAATACTAAAGGGCGGGAAGATATCACTAACTTCCAGACCTTCTTCTCCTTCTATCTGATAAAGCCAAGGGCCATTGAGGTTGCCGTAAGCCGTATTCTGTGCCGTAAATAATAATTCATCGCCTACGGGAAGAAAGCTAACGAAATCTACGGGGTCATCTATGAAGAAAAGAGTGTTTAGTGGATTTGGTAGGTCTATCGGGGTTACGGCAAACGTGGTTTCATCAACACGATATATCTTATTGTCATCAGATGGTTCTTCCTTTCCAGTCAGATAGAATGCTCCATTGTAATAAGCCGATGTATTAGCTGTATTATTTGGATCCTCAGGAGTATTTAGGACTATCTGACTAAATCCTTCACCTAAAATTCCAAGCTCATCGTTAACTGCATCATATAGGTAAAATACGGATACCTGCACATCGGACACGTTTTCAATGACCTGAAGTAAGAGTTTATCTTCACCAGGTACTAACTTGACAAGTTCAGGAGAGAAAAAAGAAAGTAGATTTGCTACCTTTTCAGTACCAGCAGCAGTACCATCAGTACGCCAAACCTCTGCAAGAATTTGATCTGATTGATTAGGCGACTGACTTATTGGTAAGTTCCCTGTCACGAAATAGGCGGCATTTCTGAAGTTTACAATTTCTGAGAACCGACGATTAGGCCCTGACAACAGAGGGGTTACTTGCTCATTCTCTAGGGAATAAAGTGTACGGCTGGATGATTCATCAGTAACAACTGCCAACTGAATTCCTGCTATTGAGAAAATGTTTTGAGTTACCATTGAGGCTTCGCCACCAAGCCATGCAGTCTCTTGTGGATTAAATATCGGAGTGCCTGCTCCATTTTCAGTATTCAACTCACTGATGAATCCATTGCCTTGCTCCCCGAGTAGACTGCTGAAAATCCCATAAAGCTTGCCATTATCTACGTCTATGTCTAACAGGACATCCTGGCCAGCATTGCCGTAGTGGAAATTTGAAATCTTAGTAGGAGTTTCCTGAGCTTGCGCACGGAATGATATGATAGCTACAAGAGCTATCAGATAGAAAAAGCGTTTAATCATGGTTAATGTTATTAAGGTTTATTTCGATAAGGGCATATAACCCTTTTCTCCATTGTGTTGAATTTGGTGTTTAGTGATACGGATTTTCTCAGTACAAAGGAATGATAATAAAAAATTGATGGGTAAAGATAAGTATCGCTAGAATTATTTCTATTGCATTGCTATGTGAAGAGGGTATTTCTTTTTTGATCCAAACGCCTGATGCCGACAATCAGACCAGCTATTACTCCCGAACTCCACATTTTTCCTCACCTTTGCAATGTGAACAACTCCACCGCCATTCTCCTTTTTGGCCGCAGCGCAGCTGCGGAATCCCGGGCAAAAGCCCTGGGGAAAGGAACACGGGTCGCTGAGGCAATGCTTCGCCGGACGGAGAAGGTGGTTCGGCGCACGGGGCTTCCGGTGTTCCGGAGTACGGAGCGGGAGCAACGGGGTAACACCTTCGGAGAGCGGCTGGCTAATGCCATGCAGGATGTTTACGCCCGCGGCTTCGCGCGGGTTATTGTCGTTGGCAGTGATTGCTCCTCGATCCAAATATCGCACCTGCGCGCCGCCGCCCAGCAACTGGCCGCGGGTAAGAACGTGCTCGGGCCCGACCACCGTGGTGGGGCCTGGCTCATCGGGCTGCAACGTGAGGATTTTGATCAGTACCAGTTGGCTGGCCTGCACTGGGAGACACAAAATGTGTTTTCTGAGCTTATGGCCCTGCTGCCTCAAGTGGCTTGTTTGCGTAAGCTCGCAGACGTTAACTCCCTGAACGACCTGCGCAAGCTTTGGACGGTAGTCCGTAGCCTCTTCGGCAGACTTTTTGACCTGATTTTTGTTCCCACAGCGGCTACTGCCGCGGGGAGTATCGCCTACACTTTCGCTGTGGTAATGCAGCCGGAAAGTCGAGGGCCACCGCGGTTGGGTGGACTCTAGTCCACCTTATTTCATGGACTGAAGTCCATGGTTACGCGCCACTCCACTTTATCTCTTTTAAGTCTGTTTTATGTTTTTTACTCGCTTGTGGGCCCTGGTGTTGGGTCTGCTGTTTAGTGTCGGTTTATCGGCGCAAAGTTCCTATATTCCTATTTCTGGTGTCGTTATTGATGCCGAAACGAAAGAGCCACTAATTGGTGTGTCAGTCGTTGGACACGGACGTTCTACAGGTACCGTTACGGATTTTGATGGTAAATGGCAATTTGCTGTATCGAGTGGTGGAGAACCTATAATTTTTAGTTACGTAGGTTACAAAACTCTGGAAGTTGAGCTTACCGGGGCCGCAGGTGCAGAGGAAGTTGTAATCGCTTTGGAACCCGGCACCGACCTCTCCGAGGTCGTCGTCACGGCCCTGGGCCTCGAGCGGGAAAACCGCGAGCTGGGCTACGCGGTGCAGCAAATTGACGGCGGGGTGTTGACCGACGTACAGGCGGTCAACTTTCTGGATAACCTCGCCGGCCAGGTGGCCGGCCTCCAGGTCACTGCTGGAGCCACTGGCGTCGGCTCTACCAGCCAGATCGTGATCCGGGGGCAAACGTCGTTCACTAACAACAACCCCTTGTTTGTGGTAGACGGTACGCCGATCAATAACAATACCATCATCAACCTGTCTAACGAAGCTGCGGCGGGCTTTCAGGAAGTGGACTTTGGTAACGGTGCCATGGAAGTGAATCCGGCAGACATTGAGTCGGTTTCCGTCCTAAAAGGTGCCTCCGCCGCCGCATTATACGGTACCCGTGCCGCAAACGGAGTCGTGGTGATCACGACCAAATCAGGCGGTAAGCGCGAAGGCTTAGGCATTACCTTCAATTCCAGCTTTACGGTAGACAATCCCTTTCAGCTACCCCGCTTCCAGAACGCCTTCGGACAGGGGCAGGGTGGTGAGTTTGCTTTCGTCGACGGCCTTGGGGCCGGAATTTCGGACAATATTACCTACAGCTACGGCCCGCGGTTGGATCAGGGACTGGAGATAGCACAGTTTGATTCCCCACGCTGGATTAACCTACCAACAGTCAGCGGAAACCCTGTTTTTCGGGGCGGGGACATTGCTGTTTCTGATCTGCCAATTCAGCCAACCCCCTGGGTCAGCAACCCCGACAACGTTAAAGATTTCTACGAAACCGGCACTACGGCCATCAACAGCCTGTCCATCAGCGGGGGAGGAGAGTATGGTGATTTCCGACTCTCTGCCGCCGACCTGCGGAGCGACAGTTACATCCCTGGCGTCAACCTTAAGCGTAAGAACCTTGCCGGTAAGTTCACCTTTCGGCCATCGGACCAGCTGACCGTCAATGCTAACCTTAACTACGTAAACAGTAATTCGGATAACCGGCCTGGTGCCGGCTATGGCTCGGAAAACATTGGTTACAGCCTTGTCGCCTGGTATCCCCGCCAGGCAAATACCGAAAGCCTGCGGCAATATTGGCAACCCGGTCTGGAAGGCCTGCAGCAGTTCAGCTTCAATTACACCTTTTTTGACAATCCTTTCTTTACCCTGTTTGAGAACAGGAACAGCTTTAACCGCGACCGCTTCTTCGGTAACCTTTCCGCTACCTACGAGATCACACCAACCTTGCGGGCTACCGTAAGGTCAGGAATGGACTTTAGCACGGAGCGGCGGGAGTTTCTCCGCAACTTTAGTACCAACCGTTTTGCTCAGGGAGGGTATGCCGTCAATGATGTATTCTACCGGGAAATCAATACAGATTTCTTGCTGGACTTCCGACCTGAACTGACTGGTGATTTCAGCATCAATCTTCTGGCCGGCGGAAACCGGCTTGATCAAAAAGCACAGAATACGCAGTCGCAAGCACTCACCCTCGCGCAGCCGGGCGTCTTTCGCTTGAGCAACGCTGCCAGCCCGGTAGAGATATTTGATCAGGTGGCCGATAAGCGGATCAACAGCTTATACGGACTGGCCAAATTTGGCTTCCGAGATTATCTA
Source organism: uncultured Lewinella sp. (assembly GCA_964616365.1). Taxonomy (GTDB): domain Bacteria; phylum Bacteroidota; class Bacteroidia; order Chitinophagales; family Saprospiraceae; genus Neolewinella. The sequence continues at coordinate 51,962 of CAZTTF010000248.1, forward strand.
TTCCTGGATGTCACGGGCCGTAACGACTGGTCTTCGGCACTTGCTACACCAGACAATGCCGACAATACCAGCTTTTTCTATCCTTCAGTAAGCATGAGTTTTCTGGCTGATCGGGTGCTCAATTTACCAAGCAGCATAAGCTACTTGCAGTTGCGGGCTAACTGGGCACAGGTGGGTAATGATACTGACCCCTATCGGACGAGCTCAATCTTCGTGGCACAGACGCCGTTTAACGGTCAGCCAACCTTCAGTGAGCAAGCGGTGCTGGCGGCCTCGGGCCTGCGGCCCGAGCGGACGACGAGTATAGAATTTGGTGCAGACCTTCGTTTGCTGGATGACCGGATTGGTCTTGATGTAACGTACTTCCAGCAGACTACAGAGGACCAGATCCTCAGCTTGCCGGTACCGCAATCTTCCGGATATCGGGAGCAAAT
>CAZTTF010000249.1:0-3091 GCA_964616365.1 uncultured Lewinella sp.
GTTTTCGTGCGCAAAGAGGGCGTCGATACCCCCTACTTCGGGGAGTCCGACGATGTAAATGGCCGCCCAGAAGGCGCCCACCATAGCAAGTCCGAACTGAACGAAATCGGTGATTACGATGCCTCGTAATCCGCCAAGGGCGGAGTAGGCAACGGTAATCAAACCGACGAGGATAACGGTTGTCTCCGCTGAAATACCCAGCATGACGCTACCGATCTTGATGCCGGCGAGGCAGACCGTTGCCATGATCATGACATTAAAGAAAACCCCAAGGTAGATGGCCCTGAAGCCCCGCAGGAAGCGTGCCGGTGCACCACTGTACCGCATTTCGTAGAACTCCAGGTCAGTCATGACCCCCGAGCGGCGCCACAGGCGCGCGTAGACGAATACGGTCAACATACCTGTCAGCAAAAAGGCCCACCAGGCCCAGTTACCCGCGACACCCTGCTTGCGAACGATGTCGGTTACGAGGTTGGGGGTGTCGGCTGAGAAGGTGGTTGCCACCATCGAAACACCGAGTAGCCACCAGGGCATATTTCGGCCCGAGAGGAAGAATTCTTTAGAGGATTTTCCCGATTGGCGGCTGGTGAGCAGGCCTATTCCCAGAGATACAATGAAAAAAGCGGCGATGATGCCCCAGTCTAGATTACTTAACTGCATGTTGACTTTGGTGGTGTGTAAGACCGTAAGATATAAATAACTGGGGAAGAGGGGCGGAGGAGCGCGCTCCTGGGCATGTTTGGTTGCAGTTGCCGGTTGACAGTTGCCGGTTGCAGTTAGCCGGTTGGCAGTTGTTGGCTGTTGCCGGTTGGTGAAGGCGTTCCAGCGCCCGTTGGTTGCAGTGGTTGTAGGGTTGTAGTTGTTGCAAGGTTACAAGGTTGCAATTGTTGCAAGGTTGCAATTGTTGGCCGAAGAACTCCGCCTGTAATGGCCTACGGATCGAAGGTTGTGCGGTGGCACTTACTCGATGCCCATAATTTTATGTGTTTGGAGGCTGATTTTCCAATGGGGGTGGTCGAGGCAGTAGGCTACAGTAGCCGGCGTGTTGTTGGTGCCGGCCTCATCTTTTGGCTGGAGGAAGAAGTGGGTGAAGTCAAGTGAGGTGAAGACTTCGGGTTGGGCGCCTGCTTCTGGCTGGGGGTACACCAGCTTGAGTTCATCACCGGAGGTGACGACCATTTCAGCGTTGGCTTTGGGGCTAACGCAAACCCAGTCAATAGCCTCGGGTACCGGGATGGTGCCGTTGGTTTCCACGGCGACTTCGAAGCCGCGTGCCTGCAGTTCGGCGATCAGCGGTTCATCCAGCTGTAGCAGTGGTTCTCCGCCAGTACACACCACGTAGGGTTGACCACCACCCGGCCACAAACTTTGCACTAATTCTCCGCATTGCACCCGCGTGTAGCGCCCGCCGTTCGTGCCATCGGTCCCAATAAAATCGGTATCGCAGAATTTGCAGACGGCATCGGTGCGGTCTTCTTCACGGCCACTCCACAGGTTACAGCCAGTGAAGCGCAGGAAAACTGCGGGGCGTCCGGCTTGGGCACCTTCCCCCTGCAGGGTGTAGAAGCATTCTTTGATCTTGTAAGTTGCGGCCACGGGGCTCAGTTTTGGGGCGCAAAAATACACTTTTTGCGGGGGGATTGTAAGGTTTAGCGGATTGGAAGTTGAAAGGGAATCAATCTTGCCGTAGCCGAAGAAAGACCTCGTTGGCTAGCGTTCCATCGGGCAGCGGGACCGCCTCGAAGGCTATGGTCAGACTGTATTTGCCGGGAAGGAGGGGAGCAGGTTCTCCGCAGATGATGTCATTGCTGGAGATTTCGCCGAAGCTTTGCAAGGTCCCCATGAAGCGGCGGTTGCAATCATCAGCGCCGTCGAAGCGGAAGTACTTCGAGTCGTCGCCGGCAGCCAAAAAAGCTACTGCTTCTTCATTGCCGCCAAAGGAAAGGGCGGCGTTTTCGAGGTTGAAACTTGTGGCGTTTACAAGCCGCACCTTGGTAGCGTCGCCAGAACAAGCGACAAAAAAGAGTAAGCAGAGCGGAAGGAGAAAGCGCATGGACGATTAACGTTGAGAAGAGGGTGGTGGTTGCACCTCAACGATGCTTACCTTCGCTGCATGCATACCTTGAATTGTAATGGCCGCCTGCTGGTGATGGACCAACCGCTCGTGATGGGAATTCTGAACATCAACAGCGATAGTTTTTATGCCGGGAGTCGGGTGTCTTCGGTCCAGCAAGCCGTGGATCGTGGGGGAGACATGCTGGCTGACGGCGCAACGTTTCTGGACGTTGGCGGGATGAGTTCGCGTCCCGGAGCAGAGATTATCCCTGCGGCAGAGGAGATAGACCGGGTGTTACCGGTCGTTGAAGCACTCACGGCCGCCTTCCCGGCGGCCTACGTCAGCTGCGATACCATCTACGGAGCAACGGCTAAAGCTGCCGTTGGTGCTGGTGCTGCGATGATCAACGACATCAGTGCCGGCAACCTCGATCCGGAGATGTTCGACGTGCTACCTGAGCTGAAAGTACCATACGTACTCATGCATATGCCGGGCAAGCCTGCGGACATGCAGTCACGGACCAATACCTACGGGGAAGCGGTCGTTACCAGGGTCTGGGATTTTCTTGCCGAAAAACTAGGAGTATTAAGGAGTGCCGGGGTGGTTGATGTGTTGGTCGATCCAGGATGGGGATTTGGCAAAACGGTAGCGCAGAATTACGAACTACTACGTAACCTCAGTACGTTCAAAACCCTGGGAGCTCCTTTGTTCGTCGGGATCAGCCGCAAATCCATGATATGGCGACCACTGGGCATTACTCCCGAACAAACGCTTCCCGCATCGACAGCCCTGCACCTCTACGCCCTGCAGCAAGGAGCTGCTGTTTTGCGGGTACACGACGTCCGGGAAGCGGTGCAGGCAGTAAGTCTGCAACAGCTACTTGATAGTGCTCCGGAATTATAGTATCGCAACTTTTAAAACAAATGTGCGGCAATTTTCGTATTTTTACTACGAAAAATGTGTAGTGAAGCTGCCGCTCGATAAACCATCTGCTTTATGCCTGAAACAACCGCACCGCAAGGAATAAGCCGTATC
>CAZTTF010000250.1:0-3363 GCA_964616365.1 uncultured Lewinella sp.
ATCTGACCAACCAGAAGGGAAGTTAACTTCTTAGCTTCACATCACCTCACGCGAGGCTAATAGAGCCGTGACCTGGCGGTGATGCGCCATCGGCCCTGGAGTTGTTGGTCCCGGACTACCCCCACCGAGTCATGCAGCGCGACGGTAGGACAAATGTGGTGAGGAACTCCGTACACTAGCTGGCCAATCTTGTAGCTCCTGGCTTGAGTTGTCCGGAGCACCAAGTGCTCCTCACTGTGATTCACAATCACGGCATCCGGAAACTGAGGGAAGTACAGGGGAGGCGCCTCCATTTCTGCGGCGACGGCCTTGTAGCCACAGTCCAGACAAATCAGGTCGCTGCCCGGCTTACTGATGACGCGACTGACTACTATGGCTGCAATAGAAAACGACAGGTCCGGGAAGTGAGTACGGTACCCGTAATCCCACAAGAGCGTAGTCCCTGGCGACAGGGTACGCTGAGGGTAAGCAGCATGCAAAGGGAAGGTGATACTGCCTCCACAGACCCGTTCGCTAGCTTCCGTTCCAGTGGTGGCGATCAGCTTTTCTACCGGAATGAAGGCAGCTTCCATTTCTTGCCGTCGCTCCGCCAGGTCGCTCGTGTGGATATGTCCATCATAAAGGTGCCATCCCCGGAATTGATGGATAGAAGCCCGCAATTGCTCCAGCAGGGCAACGGCGCCCTGCGGAGATATCCCCGTCCGGTCCATACCTACGTTAACATCGATAAAGATATCTACTGCATGGCCCAAACGATTCCAGCCAGCCAGTGCTTGCTCGTGGTCTATCAGCACTGAAAAACGGGTACTGGGGTATTTCGCTATCAAATCCAGCAACTGTTGCCGGGCCGGACCAACCAGGCTGTAGGCAACTAAAACATCCGGTGCTGCAGATGCCCCCAACAATTCTGCCTCCCCCAGGGTAGCACACTTGAAGGCTTTAATACCACACGCCAGTTGCATCTGCACGATCTCCCGACATTTGTAAGTCTTGATGTGCGGACGCAGCCGCAGGGGCGAACCTGCGATACGAATCATTTCCTGAATATTATCAGCAATACGGTCAGGGTAGAAAAGGACTTGTGGCGTCAGCGCTTCCTCCTCCTCAGCTAGGGCATACCAAGCAGACTCCATCAGTGTATTTCAAAGATTGCCTCAATTTCAACCGCCATGTTATTGGGCAGAATCATCCCCACAGCACTGCGGGCGCCCTTCCCGAGGTCATCGCCCCAAATTTCCACCATCAGTTCGCTAAAGCCATTGATCACCTTGGGCTGGTCGTGAAAGTCCAGGGTACTATTAACCATCCCCAATGTTTTGACGAGCCGCTTGATCTGCCCCAGATCACCAATTTCACTTTTCAGGGTAGACAGCATGGTAAGCCCTACTTGCCGCGCGGCAGCATAGCCTTCTTCAATCGTCAGTTCCTGACCCAGTTTCCCCAGGATAAAAGTCCCATCGTTTTGGAGCGGGCCCTGCCCGGAGACATACAACATGTTCCCACTGATCATTACCGGTTTGTATACGCCGCCAAGCGCAGGTGCAGGGGGAAGTTCAAGGTGCAGTGATTTGATCTTTTCGTCAATGTTCATCATCAAGTATGAAGGTTTTGCTTAGGCGAGTAAGGTAGGGAGAAAGATGGGCTACCGGTTATCCGACGACCAAATCAATCAGAAAAACCATCCCCAACCCCACTACCGAAACGGTGGTTTCCATCAGTGTCCAGGACAGCAAGGTCTCCTTGATGGATACGTTGAAATATTCCTTGAAGAGCCAGAAGCCCCCATCGTTAATATGTGAGAAGGTGATACTGCCAGCTCCCGTAGCCAGGACCAGCAACTCGGGGGCCACCCCCGAGGTGGCGACCATAGGCATCATGATCCCCGCCGCCGTGAGGGCGGCCACCGTTGCGGAGCCCACGCAGACCCGAATCAACGCAGCAATCAACCAGGCCAGCAGGATGGGTGAAAGGCCGAGCCCTGACATCGCCAGCCCAATTTGGTCACTTACTCCGGTAGCCACCATGATCTGCTTGAAAGCCCCTGCCCCAGCAATAATTAACAATACACCTGCGACCTCCGCCACCGCACCACTCAGGATTTTCATTACCTGTTTCATACTCCTTCCCGTGCGTAACCCGAGAAAGTAGATCGCCACCAAAACGGAGATCAACATGGCAATGACCGGATTGCCAACACCTTCGATGATTTGGTTGGGGCCGAATGCGGCCACCAACAACGAAGCTCCGCCGATGAGCAAGACCGGCAAGAGTGCCACCGCAAGGCACACGCCAATCGTAGGTACCCGGTATTGCGGATCGGCGGTTGCGACAAAGATCTGTAGCGGCTTCGGGGTAATACGCAGCATGGTTTTTCTCAGGAAAAACCTGGCGGCCAAAATAGCAGGGATACCAGCGATAATGCCGTAGATCAGGGTCAGACCCAAGTCAGCATTGTACATATCTCCAATGGCCGTAGGCGCCGGATGCGGGGGCAAAAAACCGTGGGTAACGGACAACGCCGCCAGCATCGGTAACCCCAAATACAAGAGCGGCAGCTTAGTTTGTACGGCGATGGTGATCACCAGCGGCACCAGGATCACAAAACCCACCGTGTAGAAGAGGGGGATGCCTACAATAAAGCCAGTCAGGATCAGGGCGATCTGGATATTCCCCTTCCCGAAAAGCCCCACGAGGTTATTAGTAATGGCAGTAGCCGCTCCACTCTCCGCCACCAACTTGCCGAGCATTGCCCCAAATCCAAGGATGATGACCAGGAAGCCCAGCGTATTACCAATACCAGTTTGAATGGCTCCTACGGCATCGGGCAGACTTAGTCCCCCCATGATCCCTACTATTAAACAGACCAGCACAAAAGAAATGAAGGTGTCCAGCTTGACGACCGTTACCAGTAAAATCAGCGCAACGATCCCGACGAGGATGGGTAAAAAGGTCATGTGAGCAAGTGTTTCTTGCGGTAAGAAACGTATTTCTTTTTTGAGGAGGCAGTGTAATGTACAGACGCCCAAGGTGACACTACTCCACCAACAAAGCGCACCGCACCTGCCTAGCCATTCCAGGAAGCGGGCATGACAGCCACCCGCTTAGCGCTGGCGCCAGCTTCACTTTGTTCCTAGGTTCCGGCCACGGCACCCGCGGCCGCGCCACGCTTAAAATGCTGCGCCTTAACCAGAGAACCCTCCTCTAAGTATCGGTGGTTCCCCCCAAAAGGGACGGAAATATTGGTCCGCTCAGGTTTTAGTCCCCCTGTTTAACTTTGCCCACCCAGACTTAACACCAACGCATAATGAAGACCTCCTCAAGACCGCTTAACCACAAATGGCTCGGGATGTATCCCCTTGTTCT
>CAZTTF010000251.1:0-3235 GCA_964616365.1 uncultured Lewinella sp.
GCCGTTGATGGAAATGTCAAAGATAAATGTGAAGTAGAATGCGACGTAAGTACAGGTTTTTATGCATGTTGTAGGATATAAGGTCTTTCTGTTAGATCACAATTTCTAGTAATGAACGGCGTTGTTGCATGAATCGCGCCTGATCGTTGCCTAATCGGGCGCGATAAAATTGGGGCTGGAGCCCATATCTTTGGTTTTACCACAAACTAAAAATCAAAGCATCCAGCCCATGTCAAAGATAAAGAAGGACGAGCGATTTGAGGTCAAAGAGAAGCAGAAGTACACGATCACCAATTGGTCAGCTTACAATAAAGGGCTGGAAAATCGAGGTAACATCACCTTTCTAATCAGCGACGAGGTTGTCGCAGCGTGGTATAGCGATCAGCCTCTTCAACGGGGCGCACAGGAAAAATACAGCGACACTTGTATTGAAGCCATCATGATGTTCAAGACGGTTTTTCGTTTACCTTATCGCCAAGCTAGAGGCTTCACTGAAGGTCTTCTGAAATTGATGAATCTAGATCATCTTGATGTTCCAAGTTTTTCACAGGTAAACCGCCGGTTCCGATCTATGGATGTAGCCCCCTTCGACATTCCGAAATCAGGTTCAATCACCATTGCCATTGATTCTACTGGCGTAAAAGTCTACGGCGAAGGCGAGTGGAAATGCCGCAAACACGGCTGGAGCAAGCGCCGAACCTGGAGGAAACTTCATCTAGGCGTTGATCCAGATACAGGGTTTATCCACTGCCACACTACGACAACTAATTCCGAGAGTGATGAGTCACAAGTAGACGATTTACTGGACCAAGTGGAAGCCAAGATTGACAAAGTATATCTGGACGGTGCTTACGATGCCCAGACGTGTTATGACGGACTGCTGGAACGAGACATCTACCCAATTATCCCTCCACCAAGAAACGCAGTGAATTGGTATTGGGAAGAACCCGGAGACGCCGACGATTATCCAAGGAACCAATTCATAGATCGCATTGAAGAGATCGGACGGGCGGAATGGAAAAAGGAAATTGGCTATCACCGACGAAGCTTATCGGAGACGGCCATATTCCGCTACAAGGCTATCTTTGGAAGCCAACATTACTCTCGATCACTAGCAACTCAAATACAAGAAAACAAAATGAAAATAAAAGCACTCAATCAAATGACAGCCCATGGTATGCCAATTTCTCAACCGAAAGCGGCATAATTAAATGGAATATGAGCGCAAGCTTTGCCCGAAATGTTCATGCAACAACGCCACATTTGACTATCAACCTGTAAGGATTAATTACGATTACTGGATTGATTGGTTCGACCAAGGCTGGCTAGTTCCTACACAGTTGCCTTCAAATGCAGACGAAGTATGTGAAGATACTGTCGACCCACAAGACTGTAACTAATATATAGCAATGAAAGACGATGTTGAGGAGTTTAAATTTAATTATAATCGTAAGACATATGCCTGTACTATTTATGAATACAGTGCTTTGCATAAAGCAAAGGATTTGTTGAATAATGCTTTTAAATCGGAGTTGTCTTCTCATGATAAGCTTCTTTATTCACCAGTTTCGTTCTTTAAGACTTTCTCTCTTACTGATGATTCAGTAATTAGATTTACAGAAGGAACTGCAATTTATTTTAGCACAATAGAAGCATATCGTGTTTGGATACAATTAGCAAAGTGTGTAAAGTATGCAGTTAAGAAGTGGGGGAAGGTGGTGTGTATAACAAAATCCACGCTCTAAGCAGCTTGTACTATTTTCTTGATCATATCCCAAGCATCGCTACATCGATAGCATCTTAGGTTCGCTATTGCTTGAGCCCCCTTAACTGTCCACTTCTGTCCCGATCTTTTCATTCGTTGCTGGATTACCGAACGATGAGCCGCTTCAATAGGCCCCGACCCTATCAGTAGCCCAGCGTCGAGGTAGGTCTTGTAGAGCATACGATCATCATGCTCTGTATAGTAGTCGAGAAGTTTTTGTTTTGCCTCTTTAGCCTGTGGGTTGCGTGCTTTACATTTTCTTACTTGATTCATTACCTCTTCGGCTTCATTACTCAATAATCTGTCGGCCTGTTCGTCGATCCACTGGCGTCGTAGTTCATCATTATTGAACTGATAGCGTGCAAAAAGTACCAGCTTCTCCTTAGCATGGTAGAAGTCTAAGATATGTGTAGCACCTGGGTAGTTATCCTCGGCCCAGTTCCATATCCATTTAGCCCCGTCACCAATGATTACTCGATTAGTATAGTTGGTTAAGTGTCGCTCCAGTTTAGGGAAGAATTCGTCAACACTTCCTAGGTGGCTTACGTATACGGAACGTAGGGTCTCTCGTCGGTTCTCGCTTAACTGGACGGTACTACTACCAAAGAAAATACGCCCCAGTTTAAGTTCCCGCCATTCATCAGGGCGAGTGAAAAGCATCGCTCCATCAACCATAGCATAAAGTGCGTCAGCTTCATTGGCGGCTTCTAGGCGCGGGATGACAGTCTCGCAATTAGCCTTGATTAACGGGTCGACTAGACCTCCATAGTGAACACAGACACGCTGTATTTGCATCCCTGGTATTTCTATCCCACCGACCTCGTCCAGTAAATGGCTCGCTTCAGCGAAAACTTCTGACTGCCCCACCAAACAACATAAGCCGCGCAGCTTCTCGCTAATGGCGAAGGATTCCGTTCCTCTGGCTAGAATATGACGCTTATCTAGTGATAGACGCCCCAGCGTAGTCAGTACTTTTTTTTAGCATTCTGCCCTTTACGTTTTGCATCGCTGGCATGGACGGCTAACTGGGCAGCAAACTTACGCGCTATGACCAGCAACTGATCTTCGTATTCAGTAGCAGAGTCTATCTCTCCTTGAGTTTCAACAAAGGCGGCTACTTCGGAGCGCATCGATTCTAGTATTAGGTCGGTTTTCTCTTGGTTGGTCATCCTGAAACTTTTGGCCCTAAGTTAGCCAATCGTGGATTTTGTTATACACACGGGAAGGTGAAGAAGGTGAGTAATACAGATTTTACTTATATCTTTATCCCAGATGAGTTGGCTGAGATTCTTTTGATCTGTTCAGATTCGAGGAAAGTGAATGGTAAAGAATTTTATGTTACAGTTGAAGAATTATTTCTCTTTAAAGTTGATATGAATGGGTATGCATTATTTAAATCCCTTAAGACTATGCAAGTAGCTATTGGACTTAAGCTTTAATAATGAAGGCATAGGAAATAGACTATCCTCT
>CAZTTF010000252.1:0-2725 GCA_964616365.1 uncultured Lewinella sp.
GATGAGAAGGCCGGTATTATTAAGTAAGGTATTTGGTGAAGAAGGCACAACTGCTGTGGATTTATCTAAATTTGATATTCCTTGTAATGCAAAACAATTGTAGAGCAAATCAGCCCAAGTGCCACAAGTCGCATCTCCCCAAGCTAATAGAGCAGGATATGTAAAACATAAATTAGCAGGAGTTGTAGTGCCTGATTGGTCGGGGTTGCCTCCTCCCCAATATTTTAAAGGAGTGGTAGAATTAACTTTAGTGACAATTTGATCTGTGAATTCGGAATAAATTGAAGTTAATAGGGCTGATTCTGAGGTCACACTATGAGATTTTCTACAAGAAATATCAATTAGAGAATGTTCAAAGGGAGGAGTAATGTTATTATTTGGACGTTTGAATATACCGATCGGGAAGTGATTTGGGATAAAGTTGCTAAATTTACATATGACTTTCAGTCTTGAGCAAGAACAGTACGAGGAGTTACGAGCACTCCAGAAGCGACCAGACTTGTCCCGTCGTCGGTATCGTAAGGTTACGGTTTTGGTTATGCTTCATAAGGGGTTCTCCGTTTCCGACGTTGAAGATATTCTAGCAATTGATGATAACACGATTTATCGATATGTCCGTGCCTATTTGAAAGTCGATCTTGAAACGTATCTGTCTGATGATTACGTTCCGTTCTCCGGTCGTCTTACCGAGGAGCAAGAAAAGCAGCTGACTGATCATCTAGACGAATACTTGTATCCTGATGCTAAAGCAATTTGCGCCTACGTCAACGAGCAGTTTGGTGTAGACTATAGCGTAGCGGGAATGACGGATATGTTGAAGCGTCTGGGGTTTGTCTACAAGAAAAGCAAGTCGGTCCCAGCCAAAGCTGACGGGGAAGCTCAGCAAGCTTTTCTAGAGGAAACACTACCACAGATACTGGAAGAGGTAGAAGCTGGAGACGCTGTTGTTTACTACGCTGACGGTTGTCATCCGACACATAATACGAAGACCAGTCGGGGCTGGATACGCAAGGGTCAAGACTTTGATATTGACTGTAATTCCGGCCGAAAACGAGTCAATATCAACGCCGCAGTCAACGGTATCAAGCCTGAGCACTTGGTTTACGACATCACGGATTCGGTCAATGCCCAATCGACGCAGCGGCTCTGTCGGCAGCTTTTGCGAAAGCATCCGAGAAAGACAATCTATTTCATCTGCGATAACGCCCGCTATAATCGAAACAAGATGTTGACTGAGTGGGCCAAGGAGCAACGAATAGAATTTGTCTACCTACCCACTTATTCACCGAACCTCAATTTAATTGAGCGACTTTGGCACTTTTTGCGGCTAAAGATTCTTAACTCAACTTACTACGAAAAGCACGATGAGTTTAAGTCGGCGATCCTATCCTTCCTTCGAGACATCAAGCAATACAAGTCGGAATTACGCAGCCTGCTGACGATGAATTATCGGACGGTAGATGGAGTATCCGTGCATTTGTCCCAAACCACTTCCTAACCGGTATAATACCGGCCTTCTCATCGTAAACTCAAATAATACACTTTATCCGGCAGATCAATCTTACATTAATAGAATTAGTACAAGATTAACACAATTAATTGCATCTATTCCTGCAAATGAAATTGCCTACCAAGTTGGCGATAGGCCTTTTATAGATTTAGCTCCTACGAACCCAAATACTACTGTGTTAGCTATTCAACAATGGTTTGCTGTAAATAGTTGGCAACAATCAGCTTTACCACCTCATAACTTTATGATGTCAGAGCTATTTGGACCTGCATCCATAAATACAGGTCCCTCAAACTTTATTCCACCACCTGACGTAAACCTAATTAACAGTGAAGTAGTCCCTTATATAGGACTACAAGGGAGTCCAGGACAAGGAAACAGTAACCCTAGGGCTGAGTTTAGAAACCATGCAATCTATGTAAAAGGAAACAAGGTTTTTGATCCTTCTTATGGATCACCCATTTACAACTCACAAAGCGAATGGGAACAAGCATCTTTAACAGGATATGGAGTATCTGTAACTTTTAGCATATCTGCTAACGCTAACAGTGCAGGAACTATGATGATTTTCAGAACCATCAACTTTGACGAGTTCGAGAACAACTCAATTCAAACGAATTTCTTTATCCAAACACCATAAAACAAGCGTCATGCGTATAATAAATTTATTCATCCTCGTTCTTCTATCTTTAAACCTCCTGGCACAGGAAGAAGTAGACGCATCAATTCATAAAAATATTTCTATTTCGTACAAGTTATCAGAGAATGGGGAATGGGGAATCGTTGGAATTAATGACGAAAGCAATAAAATAATTGATACTTTATTACTGATTGATGGCGAAGTAGAAATACTTGACTATCTAAGCTCTGGTCTTGACACAATAAGTATAATATTCTCTCACATCTATAGAACTCCAAAGACATCTAAAAGTGTTTACTATATGCACTGTACGCTAGATCGTACAACGAATTTTTATAAAGGGGATAGGGTTTTGATATTTAATCATCGAGAAATTAGTCCTAGTCAAAAATTAGCTATAGAAACTAGTGAAAATTATTGCAGGAACTTAACTTTAATTGACCACTATAATGTTTCATTAGAACGACAAATAAAAGTTGGAATCAATACCTACATCAGTGACTCCGTTAATGTAATTAACGACGTAAAAATAGTCAAACCAATAAAGGGCATTAGTACGGGAAGTAAACGTATTG
>CAZTTF010000253.1:0-3075 GCA_964616365.1 uncultured Lewinella sp.
GCACTTTGCCGCATATCGCTGCGCTTGGCTCCGAGGGCATCCACCTCATCGAAAAACAACACACAAGGCTTACTCCTGCGCGCCAGATCAAAGTACTCAGCTAACTGTTTTTCGCTGTTGCCAACCCACATGTCCAGAATGTCATTCAGGCCGACATTGATGAAGTTGGCGTTGATTTGCCCGGCAGTAGCCCGGGCAATGAAAGTCTTACCACAGCCCGGAGGTCCGTAAAGCAAAATGCCCCCACCGACTTTTTTACCGTAACTCTTGTATAAGTCTGCGTGCTCAAGCGGCTTAATGATCTTGAGGTCAATCTCCCGCTTGACGGCATCCATACCGCCTACATCGGCAAAAGAGGTGTCCGGTTTACTCATAATCCGGTCGTCCAGCTCTTCTACTTCCTCCTCATGTTGTACCGCAAGGCGGAACTTTTGGTCCAGTTCGCTGTCAGCAATAGCGGCATCTTCCAGCACGGCCGCCTGATAAAGCTCCGCTGCCTTAGCCTGGTCACCATCCTTAGCATAACATTTAGCAAGCAGTACCCGCGTAGCAGGGGTAAGGAGCTGGTGATTGCCGAGTTCCTCAAATATGATAAGGCATGTAGAGTATTTCTGCTGCGCGAAATATACCTCAATCAGTATCTCCTTTAATTCAACGTCTCGCGGCTCCTTGCGGATCAAACGTTGCAGGTTATCCTCTAACTCAGACTCATACCCTTTATGCCCCCGGAGTTTATTTATCAATAATCGCCGCAGGTAGGTATTGTCGGGACTTTGCCGAATGGCTTCACGTAATTCCCGGATTTCTTGTTCGTTCAACATGGACTAGGGTTGTAGCAAGGCAATGATACGAAAGCCTGAATTGTTCTTTTTCAAAGTCTCGTTTAAACGGGCCTATCACCAACAATAGTTCCACCGCCTGCCCACTTGATTGACCTTTATCAAGTAAATCAGCTCCAGGAATCAAAAGCGCCGCGCGCTGACGGTTCGGAAAACCTTGCTGAATTGGTTGGACAAGAGGCAGGGCGCCTTTATCGGAGTTTGTACCTTTACCAACTCAGAACACCCCCAGATGATCAAAGCACTTCGCAGCAGTTATAACGCTAAATTTTCGGCGGAACGATACCAGGAAATGCTTCAGTGGATCGAAGCACAATATGAGCATCGACCAAATTTCCACGTGGCAGAGACGCCGGTTTTCATACCGGCAGCCTTACGCGACCACTTGTTTAAGGCGTGTGCAGACTGTCTTGAGGTAGTAAAGAAAAGTGATTTCGCACAGCGATCTGCAGCTGCCATCCCTCCAGGGGAATTTGTGCCTGACCAGACTGCCAAGCCCCATTTTCTACAGTTTGATTTTGCCCTCGTTAAGGATGCATCCGGAGAAACAATACCCCAACTCATCGAGTGTCAGGGCTTTCCCTCGCTTTACTTTTTCCAGTACCTCTTGGATAAAGCTTACCGCAAACATTTCGATTTTCCGACCAATCTACGCTGTCGCTTTGGTGATTATTCACCTACGGAATACCTCGATCTGCTACGGGAAGTAATTCTCGGTGGTTATGCGCCAGAGAATGTCGTCTTGCTGGAAGTGGATCCCATTAGCCAGAATACCAGGATTGATTTTGTTGTTTGTTGTGCTGAATTAGGTATCGCCGAAGTTTGCATCAGCGATGTAGAACTTGACGGAAATGCCTTGTACTATGACCTGAACGGAACGCGGACGCGTATTCACCGTATTTTTAACCGGGTGATTTTTGATGAGCTCAACTTGCGTCCGGACCTGAAAAGGACCTACAATATGGTTGAGCACGCTGACGTCGAGTGGGCGGGCCACCCCAATTGGTTTTTTCTACTCAGTAAGTTTACGCTACCGATGATTAAAAGCCGGTATGTTCCGGATACCCGGTTCTTACACCAGCTGGGAGAAATTCCGGAAGACCTGGAGAACTACGTGCTTAAACCGTTGTATAGTTTTGCCGGAGCAGGGGTAGACCTGCATCCTACCAAAGAGACCATTGCTGCGATTGAAAAACAGGAGCATTACATCTTACAGCGAAAAGTGGAGTACGCCCGGGTGGTAGAAACGCTCGACGAGCCAGCACGGGCCGAGGTCCGGATGATGTTTGTCTGGCCTGATAACGCCGCTGAGCCGATTTTACTTAATAACCTGGTACGGCTGTCCAAAGGAGAAATGATTGGGGTGAAGTACAATAAGGGTAAAACCTGGGTCGGAGGAAGCTTAGGATATTTTGAGTAAAGAGCGATCCGGCATCAGGGCGCGGCCGCAGGTGCCTGGTAGGTTACAAGGAACAACGTAGGAAAGTGCTGCTTCGCACGGACTATCCGATGGTATTCCGAACATGCAAAACTGTGTACTCGACTGCACGTTTATTCTAAAAAAAAGCGCCACGTCAAGACCTGATGTGGGTTGTATGAGCGTGGAGTTGAAATCGTCGCCATAAGTAGCCTGTTTCTAAACGTTTTCGCCGCGTACTCGTTATCTGTTTTCTCTTTTTAAATTTGTTTGGCTATGAAGATCGTCCTACTTGGTTATGGTAAAATGGGAAAGATCATAGAGCTGCTTGCGCAAAACGCTGATGACGAGATCATGCTTGTGGTTGATGAAAGCAACCGCGCAGAAATTGTGCCGGAGGATCTACGTGGTGCTGATGTAGCCATTGAGTTCAGCCGGCCGGAGGCGGCTGTGAGCAACATCCGGTTGGCGCTGGAAGCAGGAGTACCGATTGTAGTCGGAACTACAGGGTGGTTAGCAGCCTTGCCCTCACTTTCCAAAGAGGTGACTCAAGCGGAAGGGGCGTTATTTTGGGCCTCGAACTTCAGCATAGGGGTCAATATTTTCTTTGCTGCCGCCCAGCGGGCGGCGGAGTTAGCCGGCAAATACGGCGGCTATACTGCTGCGGTCACCGAGACCCACCACGTGCAGAAACTGGACGCTCCCAGCGGAACTGGCATTACGCTGGCGGAAACAGTAGCGGAAGCATTGCCAGACTACGATGGATGGGAGTTGGAATCCGTGACATCTCCGGTTCCTCAAACGCACATTGCACCTGCG
>CAZTTF010000254.1:0-3448 GCA_964616365.1 uncultured Lewinella sp.
AGCACTGAGGACATCCCCGACAAGTTCCCCAAAGGACATAAAGTAATCAAACCCTACCTGCGGACCACACCGCAACCGAATCGGTAGGTTTTAGACCCTTAGAGGTTATTATATTAGGCCGTTAGTTCGTTAGTATCTTGGAAGTTAGACCGTTAGTATCTCAAACCGACTAACGGTCTAACCGGCTAACGATCTAACATACTAACGGCCTACTTCTTCACCTCATAAGTCATCTTCACCAGACGCAGCTTATTGCGGTGTTCACTGGGGAGGACAACTTCATTTGCGGCTACTTGCACGCCGTCACGGAAGCGGAGACGTAGTTGCAGGTCACGGGTATGGAACAAGCTATTACGATCAAACTCTCCCCGTCCGTTAACGACATATTCGCTTACCGTATTCTCGAAGCGAATCTCGTCGTTGAACAAGAACCGTAGGCTCCGTGGATTTTCCATCAGGAGGTAGCTTGAATATACACCGCCGTCATCCTGGCTATACTGCTTCTTGTGGAGAATATTACTCCAGTGGGCTTCCCCATCGGGGTGCACTGAGAATACCACCAGCTCGTCGTAATGATAATCCACCAGGGGGCGGATGCCGAAGTTGTTGATCACCTGTACTCTGCTGGCATTACTGCGCCGTTCCAGTTGGCGGTTGCGTTCCGTAATGATCAGCGCGCCGCCATCGCGGCGCAGGATGAGGTCCCGCACTGACAGCTCATTGATGCCAGGGTTCTTTTTATTGTACCGCTTGCCTTCCACATTTCTGATCAGCGGAAGGGGGAAGGGAAGAAAAGAAGGGGTAACAGAAGCTTGGCTAGTTTCGGCGTTGATAAAGAAGTAACCATTCGCCCGGGTGAAGTCTTTAGTGGTATACAGCCCACCCGCCATCAGGCGCTCATTCTTATTATCGTATCTAAAGAAGATGTCGTAGGTAAGGCTGTCGCCAAGGATCACCTCCATGGTATGTGTATCGTCTATCGAGGCCACCGGATCCAGTCTTACGATCTCATAGCGGTGCGATTTTCGTTTACTTCGAAAGTTATCCCGGTCAATGACGAAGAACATCTCGCCGTCGTTCGCAATCTCAGCTTGCATGAAGTCATCGCCGAAAAAGAATTTTTCCGGTTCCAGGGTTTTGTCAAACAACAAGCCCATCTCCTCAAAGTCGATCCCGATACAGCGCACTTTGCTCGACTGCTCAGAGACCAGCAGTAGTAATTTCGAGTCATCTTCGCTCCGGTAAATAGCATCGTCTGGCGTAGAGGCAAACATGCCAAAATCAATCAGGGTAATACTGTCCTGGAGGTTGCCCGCAGGGTTATACTGGTCAACCTGCAAGAAATTCCGGCCACGTTTCCGGAACATGTACACCATGTGAAAACCAGTTCCGTCTTGTTTCGGGATATTTTGCAGGATCCGGATATTTTTTCCCCGGAGCTCAAGCTCTTTTTCCCAGCTCTGGCGCATGTTGCGGTCAAATGCTGTCAGGAGGTGCTTGGTATCCCGGTCCTGCAGCAGGAGCACTTGTCCTCCCAATTTACCAATCAGGTCATACTCCGTGTCACTGCGCATGGTGAGTTCATCACTTACGGTCAGGACCTGGGCGCGGACGCAGGTGCAAAGGATAGCTACAAAGGCAAAGAGAAGGAAGGGACGCATATTCCGTAGGGCTTTGTTTCACTGACCCCGTATACCGGGGTGCGAATACGATGACAACTAAATCATTACTGGCTTTATCCACCGGCTGATGACCGCCTGTTTCGCTACCGAACGATAGCTACTACAAAGCTTCACCTTAGCGGCAAAGCCTTGCTGACAATATCATGATGACGGAACGGACAACTATGCATAGTTAGCACCGGATCATTATACCTAAGACGAATGAACCCCAAGATAAGTTGTGTTATAATTCCAGCTAAGCCGCCTGCGAGACAAGCTTTTCATTTTCAGCCCGGCGGCGGCAACGCCGCCACTCCCAGATGCCGAAGGCCAACACCAGCAGATACTCCGTTGCGACCAACCATAAATTCTCTTCGTAGGGATCCGTCAGGTAATTGGTGTAGGTAAGCATGATCAGGAAGGACCACACCACCGGAAAACGCCAACGCGTGAATACGCACAGCACTACCGGCACACTGAGGTACCAGGGGTGCACCGTCGTAGCACACAAGAGGTAAAGCACAAAGGCGCCCAGCCAACCGGCGGGTAGGGATTTCCAGTCTGACCTATGGTCAATCAGTGCCATCAGCAAAATACCGACTGCCGCTGCCCGGGCCAGTAAGGGACCGAAAGTGGCGATCTTATTCCACCCCACCTCATAATAACCGTATGCCCGGGCGAGGTAGTACAAGCTGGCATTAAACTCAAACTTGCGCTGGTACAACTCCAGGCTGCTACGAAAGCCAGCAATAAAATTAGCGGACAACAACAGCGGAGCAAAAAACAACAGGCAACTCAGCCCGAACGCCACCGAGAAGATGAGAAAGGGGCGTCCTTTTCGTAGCCATCCCCACGGTTCGCCGGGGGGAGCAGTTTGCCAGCGCCATAATCGCCTGATGAGGAAAGGTAACAACATTAATGGCAGCAGTTTACTGGCTACCGAAGCTGCAAAAGCTACTGCGGCTGCCACCCATCTGCTGCGCTGCAACAGGTAGTAGGCCAGCAGGAGAAAGAAGACCATTGCCCCCTCAAAATGCAGGTTGCCAATGATCTCAACGATGATGAGGGGATTCAGCCAGTACAGCAAGAGATCGACACGCTGAGGGGACTTCCTACCTTGCGCTTCATCGTCCCCTTGCACCTGCGCGCCGCCGCCCTCATCACCGGGTAGCAATTTCCACATCAGCCATAAACTCCCCAGTTCGCAGGCCAGCAAAAACAGTTTCATCACGACGGCGCCACCGTACCAACTGGTCGGCGCTACCCAGGTCGCGACCGAAAAGACCGCTTGGGCAATTGGCGGATAGATCGTGTAGTAATCCGGAGAATTCAGGCGTGAGAAAAGCTCCGAAGTCAGTCCGGGCACTTCGTTGCCCGGTTCGAGGTAAAAAGCCGGCAGCTGGACAAAGGGGTTATAGCCGGCATTGATCAAATGTCCGTCCCACAAAAAGCGGTACAAGTCATCGCTCAGCAAAGGGAAGGCAAACACCAACGCTACGCGCAATAACACGCCCAGGCCCACCAGCCAGTGGAGATAATGGCTTTTCACTTTATTAGTAATCAGCAAAAAATAACCGCCAAAGGCGGTCAAAAAGCCTACCGACAACGACCAGAACTCCGTCCGGTCCACGCCAAATCCAAGGTACAGCACCCCCAGTAAAAAGAGGACCCCAGCGCCGATCATTGACTTTACCTTGCCCATTGCAACATGCATTTATCCGGGTTCCGGTCGTTTGTTATTTATTGACCACTGCGGCTACTGCCCGGGCAACGTTCTGTCCGTCCAT
>CAZTTF010000255.1:0-14317 GCA_964616365.1 uncultured Lewinella sp.
AAGGCAGTGTCGGTTCCAGTGTTCTGGAAGCGGATCTCATAATCCAGGCGTGTACCTTCTTCAATGTTGCCGCCATCCCAGCCAAGCGGGTATCCCCGTTTATCGTTAGGATCATAGCTACCTACGTTTTCACGACACACAAAACTTCTGGCAGGGTTACCTGATTCGAGCGGAAGTAAGTTGGCAAATCCGGTAGAGAAAGAGCCATCGGTACCATTACAGCCCTCGAAAACAGCCGTAGGCTGATCGGTTCCCGGAGCATTTGGTTCCTGATTGGTAATCACCGCATAAGTTGCTCCGTTTGCGGCAACGGTAATGGTATACTCTTCTTCTGGTGTTAACTGACCGTTAGTAATTGGCTCGGGAGAAAGCATAATTCCGTCCTCTACAATGACGTAATTAAGCGGAATTGACATTTGGTTCTCTCCGATATTAGTGACCGTAAATACTACACTGTCACCTAGGCACTCTGCGCTGGTAATCTCCACCAAAGCGCCACTCCATTCTTCGTCATTGTGACAAGGTTCATCAGGCGTAATTGCCGCATCAATACAGTGACTCTGCCCCAGTTCGGCATCACAGCTAATGGTAAAGATGAAACCAATCGTACCACCAGAGAATGGTGGAAGGTCACCAAGATTGAAGGTGTATACATTACCCTCCACACTAACGGGATCAATACTAGGTACTACGTCAATGAAATAGGGATCGAGAACAACCACTACCTGCGCGTCTTCACCAGTAGCAGTCCCCGTATTCTCGTAGTTGACGTAAGCACAACCTTGGAAACAACGCCGTAGGAATGGGATGGTTACTTCAGTTGTAAGTACCGGGCAGTCAAACAAGACCGGCATGAACACATTGACACCCGTCACTGCCTGTCCGGCAAGGGTTACATTCGTAGCCGGGTCACAAGTAGAGAGCGGCTGACCATCTTCAATAATGGGGGCAATGGTGTAGGTTCCGTCTGGCACCAGAATAGACCAGTTACCATCCTGCCCGGTCCAGGCGTAGTACATTTCACCAGTATCGTCATTGGTAAGGGTCAGGATAAAGCCAGGTGCGGGAGTATCCTCATCATCAAGGCCACAATCACCACCACTGTCCAGATAAAGCGTACCCGAAATTTCGGAACACTGAGTACTGGTAGCATCATAAGTCATCACGATGGTATCACAGGCAGATTGTACCGTAACGGTGTAGAGACCTTCCTCGAAACCACAGATCCCCTGGATGGGGAAGGTTTGCTGCGCAAACCATTCATCAAAGGATGGAGGGCCATCCCAAATCACCTCAATCGGGCTTTCATTGTTGAAGACATCGATACCCCGAATAGAGATACAGGCGCCTTCTCCACAAATCGTGTCATTGGCAAATGATTGCAGGGAAAGACCTTCCAGCCTGACGTCAATTACCCGGGTAAAACCGAAGCTGAAACAGCTCTCGTTAGCCTGAGCCTGGACCTCGTAAAAGCCGATCGCAGAGGTCTCAACCGATACGCCCGTTGCCACAAAGTTCTGCGGACCAAACCAGGTATAGGTAAATCCATCCTGAGGATTATTCACCGTGAGTACAGCGGGTTCGCCATCACATCCTAGTGCAATTACGGGGTCGATATCGAGGGTATCCGTTTGGGTACCATTATCGGTGACAATGAAATTGGCAAATCCGCTACAGTTTTGTCCACTAAAGACCTGAACGAAGTACACCCTGTTAACGGACACATCGTTAATAACCGGCGTAGTCTCTCCGGTACTCCACAAGAAGGTTACGTCCGTAAGATCAATACCCACTTCGGCAATCAGCGAAATTCCTTCTTCGTCACAGGCATTACCATCCTGAATGACCGCTACGGGGATTGGTGAAAGATCATTTGTAAGAAACTCACTCACAAGTGTACAGCCACTGGCACTGCTCAACTCTACAGTATAAGTAGGCTCAGGCAGATCTGGGAAAAACAGTGTTTCGGTGCTGTCTACTACTACTTCGGTTTCAAGTTCACCTGTTGCCTGATCAATAATGGAAATCGTAATGGGGTAATCATTACCAAACCCACTTACAAATACTGTTGGAACGCCTTCCATACACGGCTGATCGGGGAAGGTGGTCCATACTTCAAAGCCAATCCTGTCACAAACATTAGACTCGCCTTGCCAGCCAGCATCAATACAGGTTTCTTCAGCCCCGGGAGCAGGAACGAAGATCTCGGTCAAATTTGTCGTCTGCTCAAAATCGTTATCGATACACTCGTTTCCGTCGGTAAGAATGGTTAGTACCCGCAGAGAGTCATCCGGAATGATCTCGAGGCGGTAAGGCACATCTGCTTCCCAAATATTGAAAGCGTAAGTACCATTCTGATTGGTGTGGGTCGAGCTTACTATTCTACCATCGTCTCCGCGCAGAAGAAATACCGTAGCCTGAACGTCTTCATTTTCACCTTCATCCTGCAGGCCGTTAGCGTTTATATCCAACCAGCTTTGCCCTTCAAGGTAAGCACAGGAGAAAAAACCAGGCTCAACAATTTGTTCGACCAAACAGCCTTCACTATCGGTTACACGTACAATATAAAGCCCCTGCCCAGGCACAAAGATGTCAACAGTTGAATTTACATTAAAGGAGTCTGTCTGAAAAATGTTACCATTTTCATCAGACACCTCTACGGCAACTGGAAAGTTATAAGCGGTAAAGGCGGCAATAATCAGTTGACCGCCATTCGGACCACATTCCAGTGTTTCCAGGAAGGCGTTAACAGTCAAGCCAAAACAAACATCGTCACAGGTAACCTCAGGAATAACGGAAGTTACAATACAGCTATCCTGATTCTGGCTAAACACCGTAAAGGCAGAGCCGATCTGAGATGCTGGTAATGGCGGAGAAGTGAAAACGTCTCCTGTGTTGGCCTCCCCTTCCATTTGGAATCTTGGCAGGAACCAACTGCTTTCGGTGGAAGAAGCTACGGTAAAGGAAACCGTAAATGAATTGCTTCCTTCAATGCAATCAGCGGAGAGTACGTTGACCGTAAGATCACACTGGGCTGTAAGTAAAGGAGAAGCGCAGAAAAATGCTAAGAGGAGCAGTAAGTGTCGCATACGATAGGATTATTGAGCAAATTTTTCGGGAAGGCAGACTTCCCACACTACAATTATCCGGCAACAATCACAAGGGACAAAGGACACTTTTTATAGATTGTTGAAAACAATTTAAACCCTAATTACTCAATAAAATGCCTGAAACATTACATTTTAATCAACACTACTCGCAAAATTGTTGAAACAACCTATATTTATGCCAAGTTGAAAACTGGCTTTGCGGGCGAATTTCAACTGCAATTTGCTCAAATAACTCTCTTTACACCCGCGTTCGCGCCCTGCTGTTTAGTAAATACGGAACATTTCCCGTCCTTCTCCAAGATACGAAAAAGCATAAGCTAAGGCAAAAACTCCCCAATTCCGGGTACGATTGCGCGGCCGCTGGTGCAATGATTTGTTTAATCAGCAATGGCTCCCGGGCAAGAAACGCCAATTATCCTGTGAATTTCTCCTATGTCCCTGCTCGATCAAATCATTTACGACCTCAGTCCAACCGAATCCCGACGTTTTACCTATTGGTTATCCTGCCCCCTGCATAATCGGCGAGAGGATTGCCGGCTGTTGTACGACTACCTGAAAAACACGGCTGGCGGGACGACTCCGGCGGACCGTTTCGCGGCAGCCTACGGTGCCGATGATTTTTTACCCGCCCGCTACCGTCAGCTAGAGCACCAACTCCTCAAACGCCTCGAAGCCTTCCTGGCTTGGGACCGCTTTCAACGGGATGATTTTGCCCCCGACCGCTTCCTGCTGCAGGCCTACCGCCTGCGTGGTCTGGATGATCACCGTCAAACCAGGTTACGGCGCTACCGTCCCGGAAACACCGCAGGAGAATACCGGCTTCATTACGACTATCTGCACGCCACCGAAAACTACGAACTAGCCCTGGCTACAAACCGGGGCGGTCGCGTTGATTACCTGGCCCCTGAAATAGCCCTTGAAAAATACATTTTAGCATTGCGCCTGCGGCAAACCTGCATCACGCTCGCCCACCAACGCCTGCACAAATCAACGGACGGCTATGAGATCCCACGACTCAAAGAAACCCTCGCCGAAGCCAACAGCAACAACTTCCGGGAAGACCCTTTCATCAGATTGTTCTATCTCGTAGCCCAACTACAGATAGAGTCTCCGGAAATCGCCGACCCAATCTTTCGTGAAACCACTACCCTGCTTATCGACACCGGTGAGCAACTACCCTTTGAGGATCAGTACAACCTGCTCCTGCTCGCCATCAACTATGGATTAAGGCGCGCCAACACCGGCTCCGAGCTCGCTATCGCCGAGACCTTTCGCCTCTACCAGCTGGGGCTCGAGCGCCGGATGATCTACAATCGGGGGATGATCAGCATCTTCGCCTTCAATAACATCCTTGGCCTCGCCATCCGCCTCGGTGAAAATCACTTCGCCCAGCGATTTCTGGATGAACATCAGGACCTACTACCAGACAAAGGAGGCGCCGAAGTCATTGCCCTCGGACGCGCGCGCCTTGCCCTGGCCGACGGCCGGGATGGAGACGCCCTGCATTACCTGCAACAAGCAGACTTTCGGGACTTTATCCACCACCTTACCGCCAGGGTGCTACAGCTCAAAATATATTTCCGACAGGATAGCTACACCCTCGTTCAATCGCACATCAGTAGTACCCGGAAGCTATTACAACGTCGCAAAGGCATCGGCTACCACCTCCAGAACTACCGCAACATTTTTGCCTTCGCAAACGCCGTGCTTAGACTTGGCCCTGGCGACCAGGAATCAGCCAAACAACTACAAACCAAAATTGAAACAACAGATCCGTGCACTGAAAGGCCCTGGCTTCTGGAGCAAATCGTGGCTTACCTGAAACGGTGATTGGTAGTGGCTGGTGGGTAGTGAATCAAATACTTTCCTAATTGTTTTTCTTAGGTTGACGGACACGACTAACGGTTGCCACGAGATGTATCAGCTCTTCATTTATTATGATCTGTCGCAAGTTACGCACCAGCCATAAGCGCACGGGCCCGATCAATAGCAGCTGCATTATCAGTAATCACTTCATCTGCACCAGTGACCCGGTCATTGAGGCCAATGAGATAGCAACCGGCGGCCTTTGCAGCCTCCCCTCCGGGGCCACTGTCCTCAATGGCAATACAATCACTTGCCTGCAGGCCTAATTTTTTCGCGGCAAGAAGGTAGATATCCGGAGCAGGCTTCAAGTGCTCTACGTCGGTTGCAGTTACGACCACATCAGTATAAGCATCCAGCCCGAGAGCAGGAATTACAACGTCGGTATCTGATCGTCCGCTGTTGGTTGCAATCGCCAAGGGAAAGGCATCACTAACGACTGCGAGTGCCTCTGGTACTCCCGGAAAACGCTGTGGCTTTTCCCGTACGATCTCGTGAAACAGCAGCTGTTTGGCCTCGATCATTTCATCAACGGTCAGAAAAAGCGCGTGCGTCTTGATCAGCCAATCAGCGACGACCCGATCACTGGTCCCTACCCATTGCTCAAACCATGCTTCATTGTACTGCAGGTTGAGTTCATCGTCCAACATTTCGAGCCAGGCGAGACAGTGTTGGGGTTCGGTGTCGGCGAGGGTGCCGTCGAGGTCACATAATAGTCCCAAATATGACATAATAGAAAACTTAAGGTTCCGGCAATAGCCAGGATTATGGAGCTCAAAAGGGGCCGTGCCACTAGTAGCTCAACTGGTAAGTATCGTTTGGCAAGGTTGTACCCTAAAGGTTTCTCCCACCTTTAACGCAGACATAGATAACAGAGCTCCCTAGTTCAGCCTCACTAAAGCTAGTAGCGAATGACTGTAGTCCTTTCAAGCCGCCTGAGATCAGGCCGCCACCAGCAGCATACTTCTGGCTCATAATGGAGACATAGAAAGGGTCCAGTGGCATGTGCCGGGTCTCCACCACCCGGAAACCGGCATCGCCTACTATGCGGCGCATGGTGTTGGGTCCAAAATGCCAGAGGTGGCGGGGAACGTCGTAAGCTGCCCAGTCCGGGCCAAACACACCGGCATCTCTACTCTTGTGATTTGGCACCGCAATAATGAGGGTGCCCTCTTCACTAAGCAGCTGGTAAAACTGCTTGAGGTACTTCCCGGGATCGTACAAATGTTCCAGGACGTGCCACAATGAAATTACATCGAAGGATTCAGGAGCATAACCATCAAACAGGTACTCCGGGGCATTTACGGTGATGCCGAATTTTTCAGCGCCGTATTTCCTTGCATTTTCATCAATCTCAATGCCTTCGGCGGCGTAGCCCTTACGGACCATGTAATCCGTAAAGTAGCCCGTACCAGTCCCGTAATCCAGCAAGCGTTTGCCGCGGGCAAACCGATTAACCAGTGCGTATTTGCGGCCCAACATATAATCCCGGGCTTTATGGTAGAGCTTGTTAACCACCCCCTCATTGTTGTCGCTATGGCTTATGTACTCCTCACCTTGATAATAGTGACCAGCATGTTCGGGAGTAGGAGGATCCTGAGTAAAAAGAAAATCACATCCATCACAGCGCCAGAGTTCAAAAGACTCTCCGGTAATGCTATGATCCTTAACGGTCATTTCCCGTTCGATGGTCGCGGAAGCACACAGCGGGCATACGGTATGATGGATGGTGGTCTGCATGGCCCGAAGGTATCAAAAATCAGGCATTAAGCACAAGACTTTCACCGCTGCAGACCATGGTATCGTTTCTGCCCAGTGGCCAAATCAATTACTTCCAGCAGATAGTAGCCAGCGGCCAGGCCGACTAATGACAGCTCGTCTAATTGGCGGCCAACGGCCACCTTGTTGTAGATGTCGCCCTGTGCATAGACTGTCATAAGTTTCTCGGTGGACCGCAACCTGAGGTACAAGGTTTCACGCCCTGCAGGAACCTTCCATATCGGCAAAGCAGCCTGATTGGTTGTTCCCACAAAATCTTCCTCGCATAAGTCATAGCCATTTAGCGAGAAGCGGGCCTCCAGACGTAGAGCGTCCCCTTGTCCCATGATTAGCGCGTGCGTAACCCCACCCGCTGGTAAAACGACCTCAACCAATAACTTACCTTCCTCCTTCGGATTAATGGAGAGGACCTTTTGACGGGTCTTAATCATTTTAGCGGTATCCAGCCGGTGCAGTACCTGAGTGGCTGCAGCGTCATTATAGACTGTTAATTCATACGGGCGTCGCTCACCAATACGGCCCTCGAGCAGAATTAATTCGGAAGCCATGTAGAGCAGTGGCGCTGGAACTATAGCTGCGGAAACAATTGGAGCTGATGGGCTTCGGACCGGTGTCTCACGCGTTTGTACATTTACTTCATCCCACTTTACGTCGGAGAGGCGTCGCCCAGTCTTAGTATCGACAATAACCACGCTATCCAATCGCTCCCAGGGAGAAGCGAGCTTTGCTTCCGGCTTGATGCCGCGCATAAATCGCTCCGCTTTGGTCATCTCGACTTCAGCGGGCATTTCAGTCACGTAATTATACATGGTTGTGCCGGGCATCGGGCCCCGAACAGTATCAACTCTGGCTGTTTGGGCGCGGACGCAGGTGCAAAGGATAAGTAAAGAGAGCAGGGTTGTTAAGCGCATAGTCTATCTAAATTGGAGTTCACACAAGAGCAGGTAAGATGTAAGGATAAACCCTGCATTACCCGACATTTTTCCAACCCATTATTACAGGGTTTCTAAATGCTCTTATTGACAAAAGTTGATTAAAAACAGACTGCCTTCTTGGCCGTCAGGCCGAATAACCAGAACCACATCCTACTTCGGCATGCCTAAAAGATGCTAAATGAACAGCTTTAGGTGGGTGGAGCAACAACAATTGGCTGGACCTGCTGACCCTGTCCAGATCACTCTAACCCTTAAAGACTACCTCTGCTTAAACGATTCCCCGCACGATAAAATCAAGGTCATTAAAAGCAAATTCTGCTCCTACCTTTTTTCCCATCAATGCGCTCCCAATCGGTGAATCCAGTGAAGTACAAAAGACGACCCTTCCGTTTAACCGAATTTTTCCAAGTGCAAGCCCTACCAGATACAAGCCCCTGTTAGTGGCTACCAGGCTCCCTTCTGCAATCAGTACCGTCGGGGCGGCACGCATGATGCGATCAACGGCCTGTAGTCTTGCCGTAGTAATTGCAAGTTGCTGCTGTAGCTTTTGTTGCTCAAGGTGCAGCATTGCCCGGCCGGTTTCGAACTTGTCCCCAGCGCTAGACTTTGTTTCGTTAGCAAAGGCGTCTTCCAGACGCTGCAGAGACTCTTGCGTCAACGCCAACCCCTCCTGAATCTGTTGTCGGGCAAGTTCTAAAATTTGCTGTTTCAACTGCTGTCCTTCTTCCATCGCTGCAAGGTAAGACGACTCATTATTTCCCAGGGCTTCTTCGTTCCGCAGGCTTGAGTCTGCCGCTACAAAAAACGCTCCTTGCCTGGCGGGCTAAAGCCGACCAAACAAGGAGCGTAAACGTTAATTAAAGACTGCACCTAAATGCAGTCACCATGGCGAGTGCTACTGCTTCACGATGCGGAGCAATCGATTAATCGCCGGATCAACAATCCTCAGGTAATACACACCTACAGGCTCAGTCAGCAAGGAGAAGTGCCCGTAGTAAGTTGCATCGTAGCGCACCATCTTATTGTACTGCACTAATCGACCTGCAGCGTCATAGATTTCGATAGGAAGCAGTGTTCCCTGATTAGGCAAACCGGTCATTTCGACCTTAAAGACACCATCAGTTGGGTTAGGAGAAATCACCAGCTTTTGTCCTGCTTCCGCAAAGAACACGTCGTTAGGATCATCCACTAATACTTCCAAATCTACCTCACAACCAACGTCATCTCTTACGGTAACGAGATAGGTCCCATTAATTAGGTCTAGGAACTCGGGATCGTCCTGAAAATCACCACCATCCAGGCTGTAGGAGAAAGGAGCAACTCCTGAGTCAACGGTGACAACAATACTTGAATCCACGGCTGAGGCCGTGGCCATCAGGCTACAGGTCCCTACCTCGATCATATCAGTAAACTCACAACCAAGTCCGTTGGAGACCACTACGGAATAAGTACCGGGTTCCAAGTCTGTGAACAGGGTATTTGTTGAAGGAGGACCACCGTCAAAGCTTACGGTGAATTCCTGTCCATTAGTATTGTCCAAGGTAAGCAGGATCGTACCGTCATTTGCGTCGGGGCCACTAGCTAGTGCCACATCTACCTCTACTTCAAGCAGACAGACGAGAGAAGCACAGAAATCTGCGGACTGAACATTGCCAAAGTCTCCGCCCTCATCGGCCACAACCTCTCCATTTTCGTTCGTGATGGTAAAGCCTCCGTTTTGGAAAATACCATCTCCGAAGCTATCGAATAGGTTGAGGGTATAACAGCCATTAGGATCGAGACAAAACTGCACTTCTACTGTTCCGAAATCCTGGGTATAATTATCTCCGGAGGCCACTACATTATCGTCTTCATCGACCAACTCCCAGCTAGTTTCACCGGGAAAGTTATCCAGCTGGAGGGTGAACTGAAAACGATCACCGTTGGTAAGAACGGTCATCATATCCGTTCCAAGGTTGTCGTCAGGCGCTTCGTCAAGCTGCCCGTTGGGCAGGCTGGCCACAGCTTCCAATTCGTACTCACCGTCCATCAGTCCGGTAAGGATGATCAGGTCAACCACCCGACCTCCGGGTGAAAGATTACCCGACCAGTTTTCTGTTTTCACCACTTCTCCGTCGAGAGAAATCGTAATTACCGCACTGGTTAGGTTACGACCGCTGGTATTCAGGAGGGTCACAAAAACCCCTGCTGCCGTTCCACACACTGAGGTAGGTGCATCCACTTCGATCACGGCAACATCCGCTGCGGGAAGCGTTCTGAGGGTAGACCTTATGGTATCATTACCCCTAAAATCGTCCGTGGCAAGGTCGGACCATGACTTAATGCTATAGGTACCAAGTTCAGAAATATCAATCGGTGTCGCAAAGGTGTGCTCATAGGTACTGTCAGGAGCAAGCGTCACATTCGGCAGACTTTCAATGACTGCCTCACCATTGTCAAAGGAGAAACCAACGTTAAATCCAGTTTGACTATCAATACCGACGTTTTTAATCAGCACGGTTACGGCTGTTTCCGTTGGGTTAGCAGCAGAAATAGGTTCGGGGCTGATTAAAGTTCTGGCAGAAAGATCATTAGTGTCCTTTTTCAGATCAAAACCAATAATCCGGGTAGTAACTCCATCCTCGTCTCCGTACTCGCTGGTATACCAGAAGGTACGTCCATTAAATGGGTCTACTGACATCTGGGCATAATCTCCGTAGCGATCACCGAAGGTGATCGGACCAGTCCCTTCGATAATAGTCGTCTCACTTTGGGTCATGACTCCCAGTGGGTCAGTTGCAAAGCGACCTGTCACTTTCAGGCTGGGGAACTCGTCTGCACTAGATGTTGAGTAAGCAAGCGCAATGTTTCCCTGACCATCCTGGGCAATGGCCCCCATAAACCGATTAATGCCGTCATCCGGAGCAAAAGTCCCTTCCTGATAGATTGTCCAGCCAACGGTGTCGGCAGGACTTGGATCACGGCGTAATTCCATCCAGCGGATGCCGGCAATCTTATCCCCGGCAGTAGCGTCAGTAATGAAATTGAGAACGATTGACTCATGTGTACCAAAGTTCTGATAGTGTACCTGGTTCATGATGAGGAAGGGCAATCCATCAATTGGGTTGTCTCCCAATTGTGGAATACAACCAAATCCTGGCCCGTCTTCTGAACACGGATTAGAGTCGTAGGGCGCGGTGTCTAGACTCTTGACCGTGTAAGTGGTATTATCAGGATTTGCGAAATCGACATCAAACTCGATTACATCGATCTGGTCCTTTGGAACATTCCCCCATGCATCATCATTTTGCCGAAGGATCATTGGTTTTGCTTCGGCTGGCGGAGCTACCTGACCGGACCAGTCCACTGGTGTCCCGACGTAAAATCCAGGACCGTTACCTACACCATCAACGCCGACGCGTTGTACGGAGGCAACGCCCTCGCCGTTTAACAGGCCTTCGCGATCAATGAAATAGACCGTTTGTTCTCCGGGTCCGGTTTCATTTGAAGTAACAACGATGGCATTGGGCCAAATTGACCACTTGGGATAATCCGGAAAGCTAGGGGTTCCGAAGACGTAGGCATCCCAGGCTCCGAAAGGGTCAGATGTTACTGAGACCGCAATCATCAGCTCATTGGCCGCAGGGAATTCGGTGATATACCAACGTTGTGCTACCTGATCGTAAAGTACGATGGGGTCGCCGCGGGAAGAGCGGCCTAGCGGCTGCCACAGCGTATTAGCGGCAATTGGGTTTGACGCCGCGGTACCATCCTTATTGAAAATCTGGAAACGCGTAACGTTTACCGCCTGGATGTAGTAATCAAGACCAATATCGCCGCTGGGATCGTGTGGAGCGCCACCGGCCCGCAGACCTTCGATGTTAGTGAGAAAACTAATGTCTCCGTCCTGGCTCCTGCGCTGCGGCATGGCCGACTGGCGCACACGATCTTCTCCTTGTGGCAGTGCATCCGGGTTGAGTGTAACCGGCGCTCCACGTCCAATAAAATTGCGGGGCGGGCGGATCGCCTTGGTGGCAGCTTTTTTCTCAGGAGCTGTTTCAGGTTTGGCGATTAAGTCACGTAACGGCTGTGTTCGACCAAGGTGTACGACCTGGGAAGACATCACATTAGCCGGTTGCTGTGCTTTGTTCTGACGCTGTGCCTCGACCTCCATTAAGGGAACTAGCAGGAGCGTCATTAGCAGCATAAGCTGTCTCATAATGTATGTTTCGATGAAGAATTAAAAGCGTATTCAAATGCAGTACCTTCAAGGTGCGTACTGCGGTTTTATTTCAAGATATCTGCTTCAAGCACCTCGAGTTTGTCCTCCAATGCTAGCACAAGATCCTTTGGTTCTATGGCTTGTGCATTAAAGGAATAAGCGTGTTTATTCTGAGAGCGGCTCGCTGGCCCCAAATGGGTAAAGGAATAAGCAGAGAATGGTTTGAGTAATACTTCAGGCTTAGTGCCAACAGTGAGTAACACGTGCACTCTTCCAGTGACCGTTGCCTGGGTGTCCGGACTATTTGCTTTGGCTGTTTTACAACCGACCAATCCCGTCAATAACGTTACCGTCAAAACGGTAACGAGTAGTAAGCTGCGCATAAAAACCTGAGTGATGATGAAAGTCTAAATCTTAAACTACTACCCTATGGTCAGGCTGTAGAATAGGTAATGGATCAAGGCTTTAATACTCGCAGAACAATTCTTGAAGTGTTAATAGTCCGATCACAGGCCGAAGGTAACAGCCTTCAATAAGTGTAGGTAGTAAAGGTTAGTTAATGTCAGCATCGCAGCAAATTAACGCTTCTCTTGAGTCTTACTCTCCTCGCCACTTGCAGCCCACACACTGCACCAGCGGCCCCGCCTTCCTTTATTCTCAGGCAACAATGGAGGCACCAGCAAAGTATGTAACGAAAAACATGGGCAACAACTGCCATTCTGACAGCCTATTGCTGTACCTTTGTGGCCCTAAAGGATAACACCAGATGTACAACGATAATCCTACGATTCAGGACTTGAATGCAAAGACCATTGACGAGAAGCGTCAGGGCGAAGCATTTGGTGCTGAGTTTGCCCCAAAGAAGCCCGGTGAAAAAGCATTCTACATTGAAAGCTATGGTTGCCAAATGAACTTTAGTGACTCGGAGATAGTCGCTTCTATTCTCGGTGATGCGGGCTATGGCCCCACCCGCGATATGGAAGCTGCCGACCTGATTCTTGTCAATACCTGCTCTATTCGGGAAAAGGCAGAAGAGACAGTACGCAAGCGCCTCCGGGTATTCAATAAAGTTAAGGAGCAAAAGCCCGGTACCATGATTGGTGTTCTGGGTTGTATGGCTGAGCGCCTCAAGGCGAAATTCCTGGAAGAAGAGAAGCTGGTCGACATTGTCGTTGGTCCGGATGCCTATCGCGATCTGCCCGGCTTAGTCGCCGGTGCCGAAGAAGGCGAAAAGGGCGTGAATGTCTTCCTCTCCCGGGAAGAAACCTACGCAGACATTAGTCCCGTCAGATTGCAGTCTAACGGAGTGACAGCTTTCATCTCCATCATGAGAGGTTGTGACAATATGTGTTCTTTTTGTGTAGTTCCCTTCACGCGCGGACGTGAGCGCAGCCGTTCAGCCTTTAGCATTGTCGCTGAAGCAACGGATCTGTTTGACAAAGGCTTTCGTGAGGTTACCCTTTTGGGGCAAAACGTTGACAGTTACAAATGGGAGAACCCCGAAAGTAAAGAGGTTGTAAGCTTTGCTCAACTGCTCACGATGGTTGCTGCAGTAGACCCCGACTTACGGATTCGTTTCAGCACGAGCCATCCCAAGGACATTACGGACGACGTCCTCTACGCGATGCGCGACCACGAAAACGTATGCAAGTATATTCACCTTCCGGTCCAATCAGGCAACTCCCGGATATTGGATTTGATGAACCGGACCTATACCCGTGAATGGTACAAGCAGAAGGTTGATCGGATCTACGAAATCATGCCCGATTGTGCAATTAGCTCTGACATCATCACTGGTTTCTGTACAGAAACCGAAGAGGAGCACCAGGAAACCCTGAGTATGGTAGATTATGCCCGCTACTCCATGTCTTACATGTTTTTCTACAGCGAGCGCCCCGGCACACCTGCGGCACGCAAGTTTGAAGACGATGTTCCACTGGAGGTGAAAAAGCGTAGATTGACCGAGGTTATTGAGCTGCAAACTTCCATTAGTCGCGAGCTCAATGCCGCAGAAGTTGGTAAGACCCACAAAGTGCTGATTGAGGGAGACTCTAAAAAATCCGATAAGGAATGGAAAGGCAGAACGACCCAGAATCGCATGGTCGTCTTTCCTAAACTGGCAGGAGAGCAAGCCGGTGATTATGTTACGGTGAAGATCATCGACTCAACGAGTGCTACGTTGTTTGGCGAGCGGTTGTAGGAGCTAGGAGCTAGGAGCTAGGAGCTAGGAGCTAGGAGCTAGGAGCTAGGAGCTAGATACTGGAAGCCTGGGAATATTTGACCGATTCGCCTTACCTGTTTTTTCAATTTTGACTACCTCACTACCTTATGTCTAACCTCGACTCTATCAAACGCCGCTACGGTATTGTTGGCCGCTCGCCTGCTTTGGAGCATGCGTTGGTCACGGCTGTACGGGTTGCTTCTTCGGA
>CAZTTF010000256.1:0-7909 GCA_964616365.1 uncultured Lewinella sp.
ACCTTTAGGAATGGAAAACACCTTTGTCCGGGTCAATAATGCTCATGTGGAGCAGTACGCACAGCTACGGGGAACGAAAGGGGAGGCCCTGCCCTTTGTGTACACGGACACCAAAGGAGCAGGAGACATTTACAGCACGGCAGCAGACTTGTTAGCGTACGGTAAAATGCACATGTTACGTGGAGCAAGCCAGCTACTTAACCCACAGAGCCTAGAAGCGATGCGCTCCGTTACGGACACTAGTGTTATCCGTCCCGACCCTTGTCAACCATATGGCTTAGGCTGGTTTTTCGCACAAGGGGAGAACGGTAAACCTGTTTTCTGGCATGAGGGTGGATTCGATGGCGCGGGATCAATCCTCAAGATCTTTCCTGAGGAAGAGTTAGTCATTGCAGTAATCGGAAATACCACCTTTAACAAGGCGAGGTCATCACAAATTGCGACCTCCATTAACGAGTTACTGATGCCCGATTTCAAGCTGGTCTCTTGTCCGGAGCCAGCCCTTAGCCCGGGCGTGGATACAACCTATTTTAACGGAGCGTGGACAGGGAGCATCTTTGCCGGACAGGATACGATTCCGCTGACCTTGTCTTTCACTGAAACCGGAGAAATCAGGGCATCTTTCACGGATAACCAGACACGCTTTTTCTTTATTGATGATCAGGCTTTTCCTAAAGAAGCATTCGTCCATTATCCAAATAGTACAAAAAACCACCTCACCGGCTGGTTGCTGGAAGGGATCATTCCGACCAAGGATTGGGTGGATAATCACCACATCCTGCAACTTGATCTGTACTATGAGCATGGAAAGATTACCGGCGCTGCACGTGCCTTCGAAACAAATCAGGATCGTGAGGGACTGGCAACGGCCTTCTATGTTCAGTTTGAAAAAGAGGAGTAAGGACTTCTCAGACCAGCCATTTAGTTTGGGCGCGGACGCAGGCAGCAATTCGACCCCCTTCGAAAGGCAAAGTGATAAATGCCGATTGACTGATCGTTCGGGAAGCCTTCCTGCATCGGTTAAGCAGCTTAACCAGTGAAAATTAGTCGCACAAGTTGATTAACGTCAGGTTTAGCAGGGCAATAATACAAGTTACTGAATATCATCCTTTAATCTCCCGTGATTATCAAATCTGTTAGTCTTTTAGCCTGTTAGGCAGTCATGACCGTTTAACAGACTAAATGACTAACAGACGAAACACACCAAACATAGTACTTGATCCATTTCAACAAGAGGAAATCAAGCATTTTTGCCAAACCTCACGTTTGATTAATATAAACGAAAAAGGAGCGCAACAACAGTCGCGCTCCTTTTTCGTATTTAATGGTTCGAATTAGTGCTTAGACCAGTTCGCTTTCACCCTGCCCGATCCGAATCTTCCGCTCTAGCTCTGCGAGGGCTTTCTTGATCTCATCGTTGGTTTCCATAAGGTCCCGTACCGTTTTGATGGAGTAAAGTACTGTCGAGTGGTCACGTCCACCGAACATCCGGCCGATGGCTTTGAGGCTTTGATCGGTGTATTCCTTTACGAGGAACATACTGATTTGTCGGGCCAGTACTACCTGCCGACGGCGGGTGGCACTAGTCAATTTTTCCACCTCCAGGTCGTAGTAGTCAGCTACTGTTCGCTGAATCACATCTGGGGTAACCTCTTTATTGATTTCAGTAACGAAATTCTTGAGTACCTGCTTAGCGAGGGATAGATCGATTTCTTCCTTGCCCAATACTCCTTTGTTGAGTACCAGGTTATTCAGCACGCCTTCCAACTGACGGATGTTGTGCTGGATGTGGAAACAAATGAATTCTGCTACGTCTGCCGGGATCTCAACCTCGTTAGAACTTGCCTTGGAGTTTAAGATGGCCATACGGGTCTCCAATGCAGGCATGCTGAGGTCTGCACTAAGTCCCCACTGGAAGCGGCTGCGTAGCCGCTCTTCGATATCAAGTTCTATGATCGGTCGGTCACAAGTCATTACCACCGCCTTATTGTTCTGGCGTAGAACATTGAACAGGTTGAAGAAGACATCCTGCGTCTTCTTCCGCTTGACGAGTTGTTGGATGTCGTCAACCAAAAGTACGTCCACGTTTTGGTACCAGTTTACGAGGTCGTTGGTAGTGTTACTACCAATTGAACTTACCAGCTGGTTGGTAAAAGTGTCCGTGCTTACGTAGAGGACTGCTTTGTTCGGAAACTTCTTCGAAATGTAGTTCCCGACGGCCTGCAGCAAGTGCGTTTTCCCCAGTCCTACGTTACCGTGGATCACCAGAGGGTTAAAGGCCGTATTACTTGGGTTGTCCGCAACGGCTTTTGCTGCGTTCCGCGCCAGGCTATTGCAATCACCCTCAATGAAGTTGTCGAAAGTGTAACGACTGTCCAGGTTAGAAGGGATACGCGGACGCGTTACGCCGGGAATCACAAAGGGATTGCCCGAGGGGGGAGGGGAGCCAGGTACAGAGATCGCAGGTTGGCCGTTCTTTGCTTGCCCGTTCGGTTTCGCCTGCTTGTTTGGATTGATGCGGTACTGAAGCCTGCCCGATGTGCCCAGGGCCTGGCTAAGACTCGTTTTCAAAATGTCGATGTAGTGCTCCTCCAACCATTCGTAGAATAGACGATGGGGTACCTGAATGGTGAGTTCGTTACTCTTAAGAGCGACGGGAGTTATAGGTGCAAACCACGTCTGGAATGACTGCGGGTCAACGCTTTGGCGAATGGTAGTAAGGCAGTTGTTCCAGATGTCATTGTGATCCATTTTGTATCCCTGTTGCACAGTAGTAGTGTTTCGGCCCGGGGGGCAAGGTCCCGGTCGAGTTAATAATTTAGTTTCTTAGAAATCAGTAAGTCAACGCAAAAAAAGCTGGAGGTCGGTGGTCGTGTTGATAGGGTGTTCGCGGCTTGTAGATGGGCGAAATCGACACGTGCTTTGTGTTATTCTCCTAAGGCCGTAGCTCTGACGGCGGGAGAACAAATATGGGGGCAAGCGCTGCAGGTGTGCAAGGAAAACACATGTTATTTCCACAGAATCTTCTTTGGCAGAAGTTATAGCGCAGATCGGCCGTTTTGTCATAAGCAGGACGCGAATACTTTCGGCGCTACACTCGCAAATAATTACAAGCGATGCACCGTCTCTTACTTCCGCCGGGGAAAGTAATGTCCAGGCGGCCGAGCCTCAGGCCGCCAAACCCGACCTGATTGATAATCACCGGATCACCCTCCTGGTTGTCTACTTGAAGTGGAGCGTTGAGGAAGGTATGCGTATGCCCTCCCAGGATCACATCGATATGGCTGGAGGCTTCCGCCAACTTGACGTCATCTACTTTTTCGTTCTTGTATCTGTAGCCCAGATGACTAAGACAGACTACCAAATCACACTTCTTGTCTTCCCTCAATAGTTTTGCCGTGTTGTTTGCCCGGTCAATGGGATCGAGGTACTGGGTGTTACCATATAGGTTGTCAGGAACCAGCCCCTCGAGTTCAATGCCGACCCCGAAGACTCCAACTTTGATTCCCCCTTTGTCAAAGATCTTATATGGCTCAGTCAGGCCCGCCAAAGGCGTGCCCTTGAAATCGTAATTGGCCGAAAGCATGGGGAAGTCGGCGTGCTTCATCTGGGTGGCCAGGTTCTCCATGCCGCCATCAAAATCGTGGTTGCCTATAGTAGCTGCGTCGTATCCCATGCGGGTCATGAGTTTCATCTCCAGTTCTCCGGCGAAGAAGTTGAAGTAGGGCGTCCCCTGAAAGATGTCTCCGCTATCAAGTAGGAGTACCTGGCTTTCAGTACTCCGTACTTCATTGATCAAACGCATCCGCCGTACTACACCACCGCGGTTGGCGTTACGGCCTCCATCGTCGGGGAAGGGTTCTATCCGGCTGTGCCAGTCATTGGTGTGCAGGATGGTCAGCTTGGGTGTCGCCGCCGTTACGGCGGCAGTAGCCAGGCCCGGAACCATCAATAATCCACCTCCAATGGCTGCTTTGCGCAGGAAGAAACGACGATGCATAGAACTGAGTTTTACGGACAAAGAATAGGTTGCCAACTTGGCTGGTCGACAAGGTACAGCTCTCCCGTCAAGGACGAAACTAGTACGCAGACTATTTCTCTTCTTACTCCCTACTGTGCATTAGCTGTCGGTACTGAATCCGTTTAGCTCAGACCTGATCTCCTCATGCATTCCTTCCAGGATGAGCAGGTTTTTCTCTTCCCTTTCAAGCGCCTCGTCGAAGCGACCAAAGTTGGCTTCGATCTTCTTGCTCAGATTATTGATGTAGGCTTTTAGTTTGTCTTCCAGTTCCGTGGAAAGTTTATTGCGCCCCACTTCAATTTCGGCGGCGAAGCCATCTACGATACGCCGCCGCTTTCCGCGGGTGCTGAATCCGGCAAATAACACACCAACGGTGGTTAGGATACCGCCGCTGATATCAAGAACGGAGATAGTTGATAGTGTCATGAGAATAACGCCCAGCGCTGCAATGCCGCCTCCGGCGGCGATATTTGGCGTCAGGTTTTCGCGGTCGGCAAAAAGCTTGTCATCAGTGAAATTCTCCGTCTTGGAGACAAAGCGGTTGAATTGGTCCTGCAAATCCCGCAGTACGTTCTCTCGCCGCTCAGCAATATCGCTAAAGAGGTCATGGTCATTCTTCAGGATGGTCTCGCTACTTCTGATCTTCAGGTCAATTACTTTGACCATTTGCTGGATGGACTCAGCCAGATCAATGACGTTGTCGTTCAGCCGTGCCTTGAGCTTTTCATTCAGGTCAGTTTCGAGGTCTCCGGCAAGGTTGCCCAGCCATGTTTTGGCATCGGGAGTACTGCCAAAAGTTGAGGCAAAGCTGCGTTTGAGTAGGCCTAGCATGCTCAGACCGCTCGTAACCTCCTCCAACTTGGTTCGGGTTATATTGTCATAGGTGTGCAGCAGATTCTCGACCATAAGGTCAACTTGCTTATTGCTCTGCCCACTTTGCTCCCGAAGCGTTTGATCAATGTCTTCTCTAAAAAAGGTGTCCGCTTCAAACTGACGCCTACGTAGCAACAGCCCGGCAGATATCCTTTCGTTGATCGTTTGCGCGGTAATAACCGAGTTGGAAAGCTTGAGTGAAGGGGCTTGCCCGCCGGTGATGTTGGCCGTAATGTAGGCTCTTAACGGACCGTACCCACTGTCTTCCTGTCCTTCGTCTTCGGCCTTTGCGCTAACCGCAAAGACTTTTGGGGAGTCGACACCCTCTTTACGGGCCTTTTCAGCTACTCCCTCCAGGTTGACTCTTAGCTCTTCTTCGCTAGCCAGGTCTTTTTGCTGCAGAATGAAGATGGTCTTTTTACGCCAGTCTCCGTGGATGTATTTAAAGAAATCCCAGGCAGACTGCCGGTATGGGTTCTTTGCTTCGAATACAAAAACAATCAGGTCACTTGCGGGAATAAATTGCTCCGTTATCTCCTGATGGTGTTCAACGATAGTATTGGTACCAGGGGTGTCAACAATCGCTATTTCCCGCAGAATGTCTACGGGTAAGAATATTTTCTTGAGATATTGATTCACCGAAACCTCGCGGTGCTCCTCTCCGTAAATGATTTGCTGGATGGTATCCGTCATTGGCTGCGGAGCAGCCTTGGTGATCTCCTGACCGGTAGCTAATAAGGCATTGATGAAACTGGACTTCCCTGCCTTGACCTCTCCGACGATCACGAACATAAAGGGCTCGAAAATCCGATTGCGCAAATCGCTAACCGTCTGTGCCATCTCTTCGTTGCCAATGCGTAACGTTAGCTCGTGCAGGTTCTTGATTATTTCCTCAAGTTGAGCACGTCGGGCTTGTAAGTCGGCATTTAGTAAGGTTGGCATGTCACAAATATACTTTAGGGTTACACTTCTTCCTCTTGCAGCATGGAGTTCATGGTCTCCGACTCCTGCCGGTACCAATCCAGCATGTATTGTTAGGCCAAGTCGGTAGCCCAGAGGAGTGAGACCTTTAAAAAGAATAAACGAGCATGCTGAAGCGTGCGGAATTATGACCTGGTGACGCATTGGCGATAGTTTCGTCACAGTGACAACTTCTGCTTTTACCACCTCACGTTGCACCTGCGCCAGCGCCCATGAGCCCTGATAGTAGCTCGTCTTATCCTTTCTCTCGCGGCAACATCCCAATTTACTATCTTCGCAACACCCATACGATATTTATGCGCCTACTTCTTACTTTGCTTTGCTGCGTTAGCCTCTTTCCGCTTGCTGCTGAAGATCTCACGAGCCGCTTGCGGCAACTTTTGCCCGGAGAGGAACCAGCTACGGTAAATGAACGGCAGTTTCTGCATCAACGGGTCCGTGGTATGTACCTCGAACTGGAGACTAGCAAGATCAGTGGGAAGTCGAAGCAAAAAAAGATTGCGCGCATTCAGGCCTTTTTGCAACGTACTTATTTAAGGACTTATGCACCCACGGCAAACTTAGCTGACGCCTTCCGTAAGGGGAGTTACAATGATGCTACTGCGGCAGTGCTGACCGCTCTTGCTTTGGAGCATTTCAATATTGAATACTACGCCCTGGTTGATCACTGGGAGGCCTACTTGTTGGCCGATCCCACAGACAAGCAGGAAAAAATACGTCATCCCGCGTCGCAGAAACGTAGGGAGGGACAGGAAAGGACCTACCAGTCTAATTATATCGATCTCTTACGGGCAACCATTGCTCCGGATCTTGAGGTCCGGGGGCAGGAACAGATCGAACAGGCTTTTTACGATTACTACTACCAGCCGAAAAAGCTGCTTTCCTTTGGACAACTGGCGGCGTACGCGCTTTTCCAGGAGGGCACAGCGGCTTATCAGGCCGGAGCCTACGCAGAGGCGATTGATTTCGCCAAGCGTGCGGCACAGCGTGAAAACCGCCCGGTATTTCTGGTGCTTCGCAGGGCGGCTGAAATGCAATTGGCTGCCTCCCGGCAGCCGGAGCAGTCTGGGGATATTCAGGCCTTCTTCAGTTCATGGGTCGAAGATCCGGAAAACAAGTATTTCCCCGCCGCGATTCTGAATCATTTTGACCAGCAGCAGCAAGTGTTGCTGGCCACCAACCGACCAGACCTGGCCCGGGACCTTTTGAATGAGTATGCCGCCCAGGCGCCGGCTGGTAGTGCGCCGTGGGAACAGGAGTTGATTCGCCTCCAGCGTTTACGGCTGGTTGCCCACCACTATAAGAACAACGAACTCCAGCTTGCTAAAAAAGAGGCAGAAGCACTACTCGCCCAGGATCCTAATAATGAAGGCATCCGTTTCCTGCTTGGAGAGTTGATCATTGGTGAACTGCGCCGGAAACGCGCAAAAGGACAAGCTTTCGAACAATTGGTCCAACAGGCAGCCGAAGCATATCCTTTTATCCGTAAGCAAGATCGGTTTGCCGATCTGCTTCTTCGGGAACTCGCGTGGAAGGTGCGAGACCTGTACGCGGTTGATCAGCTTGCTGATGCCGAAAAAGCTTTGGCCCGGTTCCGTACGGCCCTGAGCGACATCTCGATTGGTCGGGAGCGGAGTCTGTGGACATTGACTGCCTTCTACGCTGCTTCCGATTATTACTTCAGGCAGGCAGATTATAATAGTGCCCGGAAGTTTATCGATGAAGCACTGGCTTACGCCCCCGCAGACCATTTCCTGTTGCACCGAAAGGACTTACTGAGCCGCTACTAAGGACAGTAAACCATATGTTTACCTTAACAAACTACTGACAGCGTCAGGCGTTTATCGATTGAATCGGGAAATTGGTCGGTAAGCTAAGAGCATTGACCGATACAAAAATGCATTCTCCCCGAAACTGAAACCAACTTTCGCTTTCTTTGCGAATCAAAAACAAATTTGAGCATGAATAAATTGCTTCTCCTCGTTGCCATGCTGGCAACTTTTAGCCTGTCCGCACAGGAAACTCCCAAAAACT